>OMXQ01000074.1:1832-13229 GCA_900315065.1 uncultured Erysipelotrichaceae bacterium | reverse complement strand
ATAGATCTCCGCACGGCCTACGAGGAATACCACTATGGCATATTTGCGGAGACTAATTCAGATACCGGGACCAACACTTAGCTCGAACATAGCGAAAATTATCCTTTATTATTTCTGTATATACTGATTCTTCTTTCTGACTAAATGAAAAGACCCCGGGTGATGCCCGAGGTCTTACTCATCTTCATCAAAGAACTGTTTTTTCAGCTCTTCGAGTTTTTCATTATTATGCTGTTTGTCCGATTTTTCCTTATCTGCTGATTCCTGCAGTCTCATGCATAAGGAGGTCTGACGCGGATGTCGTTCCACAATGGATATTCCGCGCTGGAAAACATCAGGGTCGCCCAATAAGACAAGCGCTTTGGAAGCACGGGTAATGCCGGTATAAATCAGTTTTCTCTGCATCATGATCGCATGCTGTCTGGTAAAAGGCATGATGACAATCGGATATTCCCCGCCCTGGGATTTATGAATGGAAATACAATACGCCAATGTAATATTGGCCCAGGTATCAGGATTATATTCAACATAATTATCCTGATAATCAACAACAATATGCGTCTTGTGATCTTCACTTTCCTTTGCATCTACGATCTCAGCTAGTCTTCCGATATCGCCGTTATAGACATCATCATCCGGCTGGTTCTTCAGCTGCAGAATCTTGTCTCCTTCACGGAAGGTAATATAACCTGCTTTCAGTTCCTTCTTTCCTGCTTCTCTTGGATTGAAGGATTCCTGCAGAGCATTATTGAGAACATCAATGCCGGCCATGCCGCTGTACATCGGAGAAAGCACCTGGATATCATCCATGGTATAGCCTTTGGCTAATGCACTATCGACGACCTTGATGACATTCTTTCTGACTTCAGTTACTGGACAGGAAAAGAAAGCAACATCCCCGCTGTAATTCTTCAGATCTACCTGACCTTCATTGACCGCATGCGCCAGGGCAATCACATCAGAACCAGATTTCTGCCGATAGATATGATGTAGACGGATTAAAGGACAGATCCTGGAATCAATCAGATCCTTCAGAACATTGCCTGGCCCGACGCTTGGCAGCTGGTCCTCGTCACCAATCAGACAGATCTTGCGGATATTGCGGGAAGCTTTCAATAAATTGGCAAACAGGAAACTGTCCACCATGGAAAACTCATCAATGATCAATAAATCTGCTTCAACCGGATTATCTTTGTTTCTGGAGAAGGTATTGGTTTCAAGATCCCATTGCAATAAGGAATGGATGGTAGTTGTACCGGTCCCTGTCAGCTCTGCTAACCGCTTGGCTGCTCTTCCAGTCGGGGCAGCACACACAATCGAAGCACTTGGATACGTCAAACGGAACAATCTGACCATGGCTCTGACTACCGTGGTTTTACCAGTTCCCGGGCCGCCGGTCATGATCATCAGGGGGTTGTCAAAGAAAGACTGAATAGCCTGGATCTGATCCTCATCATAGGAAATCTCAAAATCCTTTTCCATCGCTTCCAGATACTGCTTCAGTATTTCAGGCTCAGCCGGATCCAGATCTGCATACGGGAACTGGCGTATAAAATCCGCAATGCCTGTTTCCGCTTCATACTGACTCTTGTCATAAATCCTGTCTTCTTCCCTGATCAGCCGCTTATGATCCACTGCTTCCTGCAGCAATGCATCAAAGTCACAATCGATATTTCCGACCTTTTTACGGAAACTGGCTTCAAGTGCTTCATAGCGGACATACGTATCACCGGACGCCATGCAAAGATCCATGACACTTGCGACTAACAAAGCATAGAGTCTTCTTTCATCATCCTGTGCGAAACCTAAAGACATGGCAACTTTATCTGCTGTTTTGAAGCCGAATCCGTCACAGTCTTCAATCACCCGGTAAGGATTTTCTTTGATTTTAGCCAGAGCTTCTTTGCCATAGGCTTTATTCAGGCGCACTAAATTACGCATGCCGATGCCATGGACATTGAGGAAACGCACAAGTTCTTCCATGCCGTCTGCTTCCTGAGCAATGCCTTCTTCGATTGCTTTGATATGCTTTTCACTCAGACCTGGCACTGTCTTTACGATAGAAGGATCGTCTTTGATTTTCTGCAGACAATCTGTACCCAGACAATTGACAATCTTCTCTGCTGTCTTTTTCCCGATCCCGGCAAACTGAACACCGGATAAATACCTGATAATACCTGCCTCTTCACTTGGCAGCGGCTTTTCATAAGACTCAATCTGAAACTGCATGCCGTATTTAGGATGTTCTACGTAATGACCGGTAATATCGATCAGCTCATCTTCCGGGACCTCAGGAAAAAGACCAGTCACGGTAATGGTGCGCTGGTATTCATCGTTGATTTCAAATCTTGCGGCGGTGTAATAAGTCGTTTCCGAATGAAACATTACATACACGATTTTGCCGTTGAGTCGGATAGATTCTGAAGCCATGTTTCTCCTTTATATTACAAAAACGACAATACGACACTGAACAGATTGAATAAAGAATGCGCGATAATCCCGGCAAAGATGGAATCTGTTTCCGCATAAGGATCACACAGAACAAACCCGCACATGCCGTAAAGCAGAAGATACCACAAGTTCAACCAGTTGCCGGTTTCTATGGATGCAAGCACATGAATGCCCCCGAATAACAGACCTGAGCATAAAGCTCCGGCAGTAAAACCTTTCTTTTTTGCAAGCGGATGAAAAATACATCCCCGGAAGACCATCTCTTCGACAAACGGTGCTACGATCAGAGCACTGAAGGCAAAACCGACAGGATCCCGCTTCATAACCATATCATTATTGATCTGGTTCTCAGCACTGCTCAGATTCAAAGGTATATAGACAAACAGGGAAAAAAGAAGATTGGACGCATAAAGCCATAAGACTGTACGGATCGAAATCCAGATTCCTTTCCACCCTGCTTTCTGATAAATATCCCATTGCTTTTTCAGCCAGTCATAATTCAGCAAAACAAACAGAATCATCAGGAAGGCATTGAAAATCCCGTCACCGACAATAAAACCGGAAAGCCCCAGTTTCTTATATAGATACGGGGCTAACAGACACTGGTAGACGAAAAGATACAAACCGAAATAAGCCGTGAGCAGAAAATACCGTTTTTTTGGTCCAATCGGCTCAGACATGTCCCTCTGTCCTGACTTTCTCCATCAGGTCCTCGCCATTGCGGAAAACCTGTTCAATTTTGCCGCCGCCGACAACTGTATCGCCGTCATAAATAACCGCTTCCTGACCAGGTGTAATCGAACGAATCCGCTGTGGGAAGGTACAAAGCACATTGCCATCTGCCTGTACTTCCATATGGATCGGATTGTCTGCCTGACGATAGCGGAACTTGGCATTGCAATCCAAAGGCATATCCCTGTCAGCCAGCCAGTTGAATCCAGTAACCAGGCAGGAATCAGAATAAAGCCAGTCCTGATGTTCTTCATCTGTAACATAGAGCTCATTTTTGACAACATCCTTGCCGGCAACATAGAAAGGCCCAATGCCGCCGATATTCAATCCCTTGCGCTGACCGACAGTATAATACATGACGCCCTGGTGCTGGCCGACTACTTTATGATTGGCAATATTGATGATTCTGCCTGGTTTCATCGGCAGATAATTACTCAGGAATTCACGGAAATGACGCTCACCGATAAAACAGATACCGGTAGAGTCTTTCTTATGGGCAATGGAAAGATCAAGCTCTTCGGCAATTCTTCTGACTTCCGGTTTATCGATTTCACCTAGCGGAAACATGATATGATCCAGCATTTCCCGTCTGATTTCCGTCAGAAAATAAGACTGGTCCTTATTCCTGTCATCCGCTTTCTGCAGAACATTGATGCCGTTTTCCTGTCCAAGCTTTGCATAATGACCGGTAGCGAGAGTATCAAATCCTTTTGACAAAGCGAATTTATAAAAAGAATCAAACTTGATATACCGGTTGCATAAAATATCCGGATTCGGGGTTCTGCCATGTCTGTATTCTTCCAGAAATACCTTGAACACATCATCCCAATATTCACGGATGAAGTCAATGCGCAATAAAGGCAGGCCAAGCTTATCCGCAACTGACCGGGCATCTTTATAGTCTGCTTCCTGCGGACACACCGCATCATCAATGGTCGGGTTCCCGGCAAAATCATCATTTGCCATGGAATCCCAGTTGCGCATAAATGCACAGGTGACATCGTATCCTTGTTTCTTTAATAAATATGCGGCAATTGCGGAATCAACCCCGCCGGATAAGCCGACCAGTACTTTCTTACTCATAAATCCTCATTTCTCTTAAAAAAAGAAACCATCAGGCTTCTTTTTTTTCTTGATCGTGATGAACCTGTCCGCACGCCTTGAAGTTCGGACAATCACGGTTACAGGTATTTGCAGCAATCCTTCTGAGTTCCTTTGGGACGAAAACCCCGATTTCCTCCTCATCATAGCCGACCTGGAAGTTCTTTTCATTCAGGATAATCGGTCTCTTCAGAACACTTGGATTCTTCTTGATAAACTGGATCAGCTGATCGGTTGTCAGGGAATCAATATCAATCGCAGATTCCTGAATGATCTTGGAACGCTTGGAAATAATATCATCGGATCCATTTTCGCTCCGCATCAGCAGATGCTTGATCTCAGTATCATTTAATAAAGTTTTAAAAATATTTTTTTCAATAAACGGAAGCTCACGATCCCGCAGCCATTGTTTCACTTTACGGCAGCTGGCGCAGCCTGGTGATGTATATACAACGATCATTACACGCCTTTCTTTCGCAGTAAGTATACCATGAGTGTCAACGAAGAAAATTCAATTTGAATAAATTTTGTGATTTCTCAGATATGAAGCAATGCTGTTGCAATTGTAAAATAGATCATCAATGACAAAGCATCAATCACGGTAGTCAATACAGGCGAAGCAACAACTGCCGGATCCAGCTTCATCTTTGCTACACCCATAACCAGAATTGCTGAAATAACCTTGGAGAAGAAAACCGTGCAGACAACCGTCAACGAAACGACCCAGGCAACCGACATGGCAATCTGGTCAAAGAAAACGCACTTCAATAACATGCAGGCAGAAAGCGCAATACCGCACATCAATCCGGTCCTTAATTCCTTCCAGATGATCCGCGGGAAATCCGCAAAAGTCACTTCTTCAAGAGACAACGCACGCACAACTTCAGTAGAAGACTGAGAACCGGCATTGCCGCCGGTATCCATTAACATCGGAATATAAGCAGTTAAGACAACAAATCTGCTCAATGCATCTTCAAAATGAGAAATGATGGCACCGGTAAAGGTAGCAGATACCATCAATAACAGAAGCCACGGAAACCGCTTCTTGAAAGTTTCAAAAACACTTGTTTTGAGATACGGCTTGTCAGACGGGATGATGGCATTCATCTTATCGATGTCTTCGGTTGTTTCCTGTTCCATGATATCCATGATATCGTCGACCGTAATAATGCCGACCATTCTGGCTTCGTGATCTACTACCGGCAAAGCTGTGAAGTCGTATTTCTTGAATATCTGAGCGACATGTTCCTGGTCAGCATCAGTATTGCAGGCAACAACATCTTCATGCATGAAGTCACCGATCTTCTTTTCGGGTTCATTGAGAATCAGATATCTCAAAGCAACTGTTCCAAGCAGCTTTCTTGTAGCATCCAATACATAGCAGACATTGACCGTTTCCGAATCCATCCCGATTTTCCGGATTCTTTCAATAGCCTGGGCTACTGTCATGTCCGCTTTGAGATCGGCAAACTCGACTGTCATAATAGAACCGGCTGAATCGTCCGGATACTTCAGAAGATGATTGATGTCGTTGCGGGTTTCAGGCTGGGCATGCGCCAGCAGCTTCTTGACAACATTAGCCGGCATCTCTTCCAGAAGATCTGCCGCATCATCCGCGTACAGGTTATCAATAACAATACCTGCTTCAGCCTCCGACAAAGAGGTGATGATATATTGCTGGGATTCATCATCCAGCTGAGAGAAGACATCTGCCGCAACATCCTTGCTCAGAACCCGGAACATCTTGAGCATATCCTCGTCTTCCATCTGTTCCATGATTTCAGCTGCATCAGATACATTCATTTCCATGGCCATGTTGCGGATTGCCATGTACTTCTTTTCCATTAATAAAGATCTGAAGGTAGCCAGAGCTTTTTCATTCTTTTCATTCATAATTCACTGCTGTCTTTCTGCACACGCAAAAAGACTTTCCCCTTTCTGCTTCATTGGCAAATGAAATGCAAACAGGAGAAACAGCCCCTCTGATAATAAAATGATCAGGTCACAATAAAAAGAGGCAGTTACTCATGTTTACGCCGCACACTCGCGGATCAGTATTATTACTTCGAGGACCATAATCCATGAACAACCACCTCGCTTTCTCTACAATGATTCTAGTCACCGCTTTGAACAGGGTCAAGAAAAAAAGCCGTTTCATTCAAGCGGCTTCTGATAATAATTGCCAATGACTTTATCAACGTCATTGACGGTAATAAAAGCATGATGATCTACATTTTTAATTGCATCAATCACTTCGTGCAGCTGATAAGTATTGATCGTAATCAGAAGCAGATAATGCTGCTTATGAGAATACTCACCCTGGCAGGCTACCTTGGTAATGCCGTGCCGGCACACATGGAAAATACGATCAGAAATTTCATCCGGTGAATCCGTAACAACCTGCAGGCTGCTGGTTTTATATCTTTCATGCATCATATTCACGACTTCTTTGGAAACATACTGGAAAATAATAGAATACAAAGCCTGGTTCCAGCCGAAGAGAATACCTGCTGCAACCAGCACGCCTGCATTAGCAGCAAAGATATAATTCCAGGTCGGACGATTCAGACGGATGGAAAGATCAATTGCGATAAAATCAGTACCGCCGCTGGACGCATTATTGCGCAAGGCAATGCCGATGGCAAAACCATTGATCAATCCGCCGAACACAGAAATCAGAAGCGGATCAGAAGTCAGAGAAGCATATGGAATCAGAGAAGTGAACAAAGAAGTAAGGGAAAACCACAAAACACTATACAGAATAAACTTATGGCCGATCCGCTTCCAGACAAAAAGCGTCGTCACAATATTCAAGGCAAAATATACGACGGAAAAGGATAAGCCGAAAGGCAGATACATGCCCGTAAGCAGCGAAAGCAGACGCGAGATACCAGCATAGCCGCCCGGGAAAAGATTGCCTGAATGAACAAAGAAATTCATCCCGAAGGAATAAATCAATGCCGATAAAGAAATCATTGCAATATATCCGTAATCCCTTCTGCCGAAGGAAACAGAAACTAACTTTTTATGCTGCATAGTTACCTCACCAAGCCAAAAAAAACAGCATATGTATAGTAACATAAGTGCTGTTAAAAAGAATCTCTTTTACAAATATTTTATTTGCAGGAGCAGAAACCGCCGTCTTCATCACAATGATCATCTGCACACATGACTTCCAATGCTCTTGTGTCCACTGCAAAACAGCCGATCTGAATCCTGGCCCCGGAAGGCAGAGCATTCACACCGCATACATTGCGGGAAGGAAACGGTTCCGCCAGAAATTTTTCCAACGTATCATTCATCTTCTGATAATCATTGATTTCCGTCAGGAAAATATCCATCTTCAGAATATGCGACAAAGTCAGATTCTGCGCAGCCAGAAGAGCCTGGATATTCTTCATGCATTTTTCCGTCTGTTCCTCAATGCTTCCTTTTGCTTCCGTTTCTCCCTTTTCAAGCGGCAGCTGGGCAGAGAGATAAATGAAATCTCCCAATCTGATTCCCTGTGAATAGCACCCGTGCGGTGCCGGTATATTTTTTGATTTCAGTGCTTCCTGCAGCATAGTTGAAACTCCTTATTCATAATACGGCTTGTTGTCATCTTCGCCAGTGTCTTCTTCATCATCGATTTCATCCAGCAGATGATAATATCTGTCTTCCCTTTTTTTCAGATCAGCAATGTAATGCTGATTGGACACAGCGAAAAGGAGATAAATTCCAGCCAGAACAAAAAGTACTGTCACCACGATAGAAAGCAGATCACTGACATTTTCGATCATTCTATCTCTCCTTTTCTTTCCGTATTATAAACAAGCTTATTTCTGATGGCCAGCTTCATGCACCCGGATCAGGAAATCATCACCTTTGATGACTTCGGTTCTGGACAAGCCTTTATAATCCAGCTGACGCAGAACTTCATAAACACACAAAGCTGCACAATTGGATAAATTCAGGCTCCTTGCATCCGCAGCCATCGGAATTCTGACACACCTCTCCAGATTCTGATACAGAATTTCCTTATCAATGCCGGTGCTTTCTTTTCCTAAAACGATATAGATATCTCTGCCGGCATCATCATCTGCTTTGTAATCAAAATCAGAAGGAGTTTTACTTCCATATCTTGTAATGTAATAGAAAGAACCCTCATTTTTTGATTTGAAATCATGCCAGTCATGATAGACGGTATAGTCCAGTTCATTGACATAATCCATGCCGGCTCGGCGCAGATGTTTTTCATCAAGATAGAAACCAAGCGGTTCAATCAGATGCAGACGGCAGTTGAAAGCCATGCATGTACGCATGATATTGCCGGTATTTGCCGGTATTTCCGGTTCATATAAAACAACGTTGATCATATTTTATCTTTCTATTTTTTTCTTCCAGAAGAAAAGACATACACCGCATCCTGCAGCGATTGCAATAAACTCAGCCACAATGTCCCTGACCAGATCAAAGAAGAAAGTGTCAGGGAACATATTGATCATGATACTGGTGTTGGGATCCAGAAAAAACAGATCATTATCAAAGAAAAGATAATGAAAATCCACCCAGAAAGTATCAAAATCCACAATCGCCCAGATACTGACAAAAGCAATCAGAATTCCCATCACAATCAGACCTGCGCAGTATGCATAGTGCACAATCGTATACGGCATTTTTCTATATACGTAAAGAAGAAGTGCCAGTAAAAGTGCCCCTGCTCCAAACAGAATGTTTCTTGCCTTTACTGCATTTTGCAGAAGGTTTTTGACATCCACCATGTGGAGGGTTTCTCTTTCATTGAAGACTTCTCTGTCAATGCCGTTTACTTCTGCTTCGACAACGATGTCATCCCGTTTGTCTTTGAGATAATCCAGCAGCGTATTGGTTGCCTTCATCAGATCTTCATCACTCATATTGATGACTTCTGCCTGATGATTTGCGGCATATTCCTTTTCATAGAAGTTCTCATCAAAGGATCTCTGGAAAATTACAGTAAGCAGACAGGATACCAGCAGGCATATACCTGCAGCAGCACAAAGCAGCTTAGTTGTGTTCTTCATTTTCCAGCCACTGTTCCAGTTTTCTGACCGCCTTGCCGCGGTGAGAAATGCTGTTCTTTTCGTCCTTTGTCAATTCTGCCATGGTCTTTCCAAACGGCGGATAGTAAATTATCGGATCATAGCCGAAACCATTGGAACCTTTTGCCTCATGGGCAATTTCACACTCAACCGTATCTTCAAAGACAACCGGCTTTTCACCAGGCCTTGTAATGGCAATGGCACAGACATAGCGGCAGGTTCTGTCAGTCTTGTCCTTCATCAATTCAAGTACTTTCTGATTCTTGATATCATATGGTGTATCATGTCCCAGCCATCTTGCTGAATAAACGCCCGGTTTTTTATCCAAAGCATCAATTTCAAGACCGGAATCATCAGAAATAGCCATGATGCCGTATCTGTCAGTCACCGCCTGTGCCTTGATAATGGCATTGTCATGGAAGGTTGTGCCGTTTTCTTCCGTTTCCGGCATGTCCGGAAAATCTGCCAGACACTTTACGATATATCCCTTTGGTTCAAGCATTTCCCTGAATTCTCTGATCTTGCCTGCGTTGCCGCTGGCAACAACGATTGTTGTCTTTTCCATTTTATTTTCCTCCAATAAAAAAACGGAACGAGCAGTCTGACATTCCGTTCTGTTTTCTATTTTCCGCTCTCTTCGTAAAGACGGCGGAACAGATACACCCCTCCGAACATACGGGAATTGTTGTGGAAGGTTACTTCCCTGATTTCCGGTTTGTATATGTTGTGATAAAGGGCGTCGTCAAACTTCCGGTCGATGGCTTCTCTGATCTGCTCCATCATGCCCGGCTCATCAGTAATATTACCACCGATTACAATGCGTTGGGAATCAAGAACACATTGAATATTATAGATATGCGTAGCCAGCTGATCACAGAATTGTCTGACGCCTGCTTTGACATTTTCATCTCCGGCAGCCAGTCCTGCCATGATCTTCATAATATTGGTTGGTGCTCCTGTATACTGGGAAACAATTTTACATAAGCGGTCAATTGAGGAAGAAAAGGCAAACATGTCCTGTTTGTTTTCACGGTCCAGATAATCACCTCTCATGTAGGAAAACTCCCCGGCCGCAAATCTTTCCCCGTTCAGCAGCTGCCCGTCAGCTACAACCGCACCGCCGATGCCGGTATTCAATATCAGAAGAAGAACGCCATTTCTGACTTTTTTCAATGAACCATAGCCGATTTCAGCTAAAGCTGCAGCTTTTGCATCATTGCATATAGCAACCTTCATGCTGATATATTGCGAAAGTTCTTCCCCATATGACATATTTCTGACCCAGAGGTATACACCGCCGCTGTAGGCAAAGCCCTTCTCCATGTCAATGACGCCCGGCATAGTCAGTGCCATGCCTTCTACCTGTCCCCGATATAAATCGGCAACCTGTTTATATGCATTAAAAAGTTTTTCCTTATTATCAACCGGAACAGCCAGTTTTCCTTCGTTTAAAACATCCAGTTCTTCGGTAATGACTGCATATTTCAAATGAGTCCGGCCAAGATCTACTGCCAGATATTTCTTCATACCTATATTTTAGTGCAATCATTCATGTTCGTAAAACAAAAAAAATGATCCAGCTGAATTCAGACCGGATCAATAATGGCTGGGATAGAGAGATTCGAACTCCCGAAATGACTGGTTCAGAGCCAGTTGCCTTACCGCTTGGCTATATCCCAATGCGCATAAATTATTATACGCAAACGCAATAATTATGCAAGTGAAAATTCAGGAACCTTTATAGAAAAATATAAAAAATGATCCAGTCCAAATCAGACTGAATCATATATGGCTGGGATAGAGAGATTCGAACTCCCGAAATGACTGGTTCAGAGCCAGTTGCCTTACCGCTTGGCTATATCCCAATGCGCATGTATTATTATACACACGGTGAAAGCAAATGCAACTGCTATTTTGACATGCAGGAACCACAAAAAAAGGCACATAAAGTGCCCAATGGCATAAACCTAAAAATTTGGGTTTATGCTTTTTTCTTTCTCACAGATACTTGCTTAACTCACTTGATATTCACATATGTAGTATAGGAAAATAT
>OMXQ01000074.1:0-1819 GCA_900315065.1 uncultured Erysipelotrichaceae bacterium | reverse complement strand
TTTTATGTTTGTTAAAGTAGTTCCTAACAACAAGGGTAGAAAAAATACCTCTTTTATCTACCTCACTGAGTCTTATCGTGAAAACGGAAAGGTCAAGCAGAGAACTATCCGCAATCTTGGATTGTTTCAAAACGATCAGGTGCCTTACATCAAGGCTGTCTTCATGAAAAAGAAGCCGCGTCTTGTCTACGATGATCAGTAGTATAGGATGAAGCTCCGCAGAGTTCTCAGAACCGTTTCTTCCATTCTGAATGATCCATCTTTAAACAAGTACGCTCGTATTATCCCTTTTACCTTTCATCGGAAAATCGGAAAAATTCCTTTACACCTTCTTCTGACATATCTCATCTTCCGGCACGGCAGAACTTTATCTGAAGACATCTGCACAATCTATCCTGCACTGAATAATCTGAATCCGCCAAGCAAGCAGGCTGTTCTCAAAAGACTGAGTATTTTGAATTATGATGTCTGGTACCAGATTCATCGCCTCTTTCTGGAAAGAATCTATATTCCTGAGAAGAAAAAGACTTATCACGGATATCTTCTGATCGCTGTGGATGGAACTTTTGCAAGTCTGCCACACAATGAAGCACTGGATCATATTTTTGGAAAGCGTGAGTGCTACAAGAAAGGTGCTGCAGCTGAGTGTAACAGTCCTCCTCAGGCAAAGATATCGGTTGCCTATGATGTTTTGAATCATGTGATTCTGGATTTCAGAATTACGTCTGTCAATACATCAGAAATTCCATTATTGTTCGAGCATCTGAAAGCACTTGAACCTCTGTTGAAAAAATACAAAGTCATTCTCCTGGCTGATCGTTATTATGGTTCAGCTGAACTTTTCAAATATTGTGAGATGAAGGGATACAAGTATCTGGTGCGAGCCAAGAAAAACTTCTTCAAGAAACAGAGGAAACAGATTCCGGAAGATAAGATGGATGATAATTTTGTAGTCGTAATTGACAAACTCTGGCAGAAAAGAATTATCCATGAGCAGATCCGCCGCTATATTTCCATTTATCCTGTCATGCATGTACGGCTTGTCAAAGGAAAATATGAATATGACAGCGAAGAAATTACTCTCAACAGGGAAAAGAGGATTACGCATTGTTCAGTAGAGGCAGAGTATTTTACCAATCTTTCCACTGCTGAATTCGATAAAGAAGAAATCATCCGTCTTTATCACTATAACCGGTGGGATATCGAGACAAATTACGGCACAATGAAAGGCATTATCAATATCGAGCAGTTGAACAGCGCAAATCCAATTTCCGTTATGAATGAGATGATGGCTGATATTATCTATGCAAATATAGAAAACATTGTACGTAATGAAAGTGATAATCAAATTCCGGAAGAAGAACAGGCTATACACCTTGTAAATAATAAACATGTCATAGAGATGTGCAGGAGCTCTTGGTTTGTACGAGCGGTATATACCGGTAAAATGAGCGTAGAAAAATTGCAGGATTTGGTAAAAGAATGTGCACGGGTAAAGATAATGATCCGTGAAGGAAGGCATTATCGAAGATGGAGAAAATTCCGGAACACATTAACCCAGAACCGCCACAGAATAGATGGAAGAAATGATCCGCCGCTGGCAAAAATAAAAACCGGCTTCGTGACCACTAATCACTAACACCGGTACGCGTAGTATAGACGCGCCTTAAAATCAACTCAAGATTATAACGATAAGACAAAATCTTCAATATCAAATTTGAGATGGATAATCCACCTGGCTTTACTATACACTCAAATTTGCCTGCTCATAATCAGGCAAAGAAAAAGCACCAGCCTATTGTTAGGTTGATGCCATTGG
>OMXQ01000144.1 GCA_900315065.1 uncultured Erysipelotrichaceae bacterium | reverse complement strand
ATATTGAATTAAAAGATTTATCTTCATATATAAATTTGATTATTAATAATGTGAAAAAAGTAGATAATACTCTTACAAAAACAGATTTAATGTCACAAAAAGATATTGAATTACTTTTTTATCATATTTAAGCCAAACTTTATATTTACTAAACAAAGGGACTCCAAAAGTCCAGATATCATAATTTTCATCTCTGAAACTCAAGCTAAAGTGATGAGGCTCCTTCAGTGCCTGGTTAGGGATGATTCCCGTCAGATCCACGACGGCCTCTGTGACCAAACGTCCATTGACGATGCGCGAGAAGAGTAGCCGTGGGCGAGGCTGAGTGTTCGGGTCAATAGTAAACTGTGCCGTATAGTAGACACTATCGTTCTGACAACCGAAGATGAAAGGTATCGTTCCCTTTCCGTCCGGCAATGTCACGTCATAGCTTATAATATAATTCATGGTGATATTCAACAGAGGAGATGATAAGCGTGGATGAATATCAGCACCGAAGGCATAACAAGAATCTTCTGATGGTGCACATTATTCTTGTTACAAAATATCGAAAGAAACTGTTCTTCGGCACGTTCAGAGAAGATCGAAAGAAACTGTTCTTCGGCACGTTCAGAGAAGATGTCAAGCAATATGTATACGAATCATGTGTCAGGCATCATTGGTATATTAAGAAAATGGAAACAGATAAAGACCATATTCACATACTACTTCAGTATAATCCGACGGATTGTATTACAGACATTGTTTCCCGTATCAAGCAGGAAAGCACATATGCCGTTTGGAAGAAATACAAAGGGACGCTATTGAAAGTATATTGGGCAGAACACACTTTATGGTCTGACGGTTACTTTGCGGCTTCCGTAGGACAGGTATCTGAGATCACTATTCGCAGGTATATTGAAAATCAAGGATGAAAGCAAAACCGCCCATGAATGGGCGTGGCTTCTACCGAATTATGATTGGTGAAAAACTTCCTTCAGGATTACAACGTGGATCGTATCTGCATACACTCTTCCACTCTGCTTTTCCCGTTTCAAATGCGCCGTAAAATGCATGATATAACATGCTCTGCCCGCTGAAGCAGCGAGGTCTTCCGCGTCTTCTTCTGCATAGCTGACAGATCCTTTTCTGAGCCTGAAATATACCTTGTCATTGGTATAGTCATTGACAAAGAAAAGCTTCTTCTTTTCATCCACAGAGATTTCATGATAAAGGATCCTTTCATTATGGAAAAGTTCCTTCTTTACGTAGGAAACCACTTCATCCATGTCTATCCTGTACTTCTGTATAAAATCCTGCGGCAGCTTTTCTGTTTCAGCAGAACCAGCCGGACAGGGATCTGTCAGTTTCCTGGTCTTAGTATCAAATGAACCGAGATACTGCAGATTTTCTTCATTCTTTTTCAAAAATGCAGAAGCGTCACACGGTGCAGCTGCCATTTCCTGATAGAAGAGTTTTCTCATATCGGCAAGAATGTGTTCACTGTCTTCATTGATATCAAGATCAATCGTAAATTTCTTCAATTCTTCCTGTTCAGTAACAGGCTGAGGCAGTTTTTCATCCCAGTCCATCCATTGCGGATTCATCTGTTTCAGGGAAACTGGCACAAGATAATTTTCTTTCAGAGCATACAAAGAAAAAACGGTACTGTTTTTTCTCAGCAGCAGCTTTCTGCCCTCTGCCATCTTAAAAAAATTCCAGACTGTCTCCGCTTTTGAAAAATGACAATCTGCCTGCATCAGAACAGACACTGCTGCTTTGAGTGCTTCTGTTTTTTCTTCTTTTCTCAGTTTCTGCTCAAACGCAAGCACAGAAGCTGCACTGATTTTCTGATCAGAAGCAGATACACAAATACCGGCACTTTTTTCAAACAAGGTAAAAAGATCCATTTCCTTTACAGATGCAAAAAGAAGCGTCCTTTCAGCCAATGCATATTTCTGAATTAATTTGTCTAAAAAAGCTCTGGCTTTCTCACCTTCTGAAAAAAGATCGGAAACTCTGCAGTGTTCTTCGATGCCTTCATCATGAAAATACACGGTAACTTCCGCAGCCGTGTCAGCCCTCTCTTCCGGTATATCTACAGCAATCACTGCACATTCCATTTTTATCTCTTCCCCCGGTAATTCTGTAATAATGCAGATATTCTACTATTTAGTATAGAAAAAGCTGAAGGATTTTGCACGTTTTTGTGCGGCATGCCTGTCTTCAGCTTTCCTGAATTCTCCCGACTTCCGAAGCTTCAAAGCATGAAAATGTTCGATTCCTAAATTGGATCGCATGTCAAGTACAAAAGTCTGACAGTTCGATCTAATGGATCTAGAAGCCGAAAGATGGGCAGTTCACGTGATGTGGGCTGCCCTTT
>OMXQ01000041.1 GCA_900315065.1 uncultured Erysipelotrichaceae bacterium | reverse complement strand
GATAGATCTCCGCACGGCCTACGAGGAATACCACTATGGCATATTTGCGGAGACTAATTCAGATACCGGGACCAACACTTAGCTCGAACATAGCGATAATCATAGAAATTCATCTTGAGATCCTCTCTTTCTGTTTTGATTTGTTACAAGTATATTTTATTCAACATTTATATTTTATCAAGTTATATTTTATAAAATATTTCAGGCAAAGAAAAAGCCCGGCATTTTCACCGGACTTTCAGAGGGAGTGGATCAGTTGATAGAAATTTCTTTCTTTTCTTCTGCACTTTTTTCATTTTCAGAAGGAAGATCGATCTTCAATACGCCGTCATGGAAGGAAGCGTGAATGTCGCTTTCTTTTACATTCTTGCCGACATAGAAGGATCTGGAGCAGGATCCGCTGTAACGCTCCTGGCGGATGACATTGCCCTTTCTGTCCTTTTCTTCGCTGTTGTTGTTGCGGGAAGCTTCAATGGTCAGAGTACCATCATATAAGGATACTTTGACATCTTCCTTTCTGAATCCCGGCAGATCCATCGCAAGATTATATCTGCCGTCTTTTTCGGTGATGTCAGTCTTCATCAGGCCTTCCTTGTCAAAGAACGGAGCACTGAATACATCATCGAATAAATCAAGATCATCATCTCTCCTGAACGCAGGCATGAATTTCATAATAACATCTCCTTTTTATAATTCTTATTTCAGTTAAAGCTTACAGAATAGCGATATACTTCTTCTCTTCTTCCTGCTTCTTTTCTTCCGTCGGGAAGTCGATTGTCAGGATACCGTTATTGAATGCAGCATGGATATCACTTTCGCGGATGGCTGTACCGACATAGAAAGTACGGGAGCAGTTTCCGTTATAGCGTTCCTGGCGAAGCAGCTTGCCTGTACGTGTTTCTGCAGGCTTCTTTGCTTCGATTGTAAGGTCTCCGTTATAAAGGGAGAGCTTGACATCATCCTTTGTATAACCCGGCAATTCAATATCCAGATAATACCTGCCGTCATTTTCAGTAATATCTGTTTTCATTAATGTTTCACCGCCGAATACCGGTGCTCTGAACATGTTGTTGAATACATCATTGAAAAAATCTTCTGACATTTTACTTACCTCTTTCTTTGTATCTTTCTTAAGGTCTTTTGCCTTACAACCATTACTATATTCATTTTCTTAGCACTGTCAATATATGAGTGCTAATTTTTTTAATTTTTTTATTTCCAATTATTATGATATCTGTTATTTTTCCGCTTAATAAAGCCATTTATTTGATTTAGCACACATAAGAATAAATTGATAATTGCCCTGGCACAGTATGGATTGCAGTGCTGCCGATGGTAAAATAAATCTATGAGAATTACTTCCGGAAGTGATTATGAAAAATGGTGTGCCCTCTGGCTGCAGAAGCACGGCTATAAAAATGTCAGAATGACAAAAGCTTCCCGCGACCAGGGAATAGATATCCTTTGCGAAAAGAATAATTACCGCTATGGAATTCAATGCAAGTACTATTCTTCCCCAGTCGGCAACTTTTCTGTCCAGGAAGCCTATACCGGGGCTGCCTTTTATCAATGCGACCAGGCAGTGGTCATGACAAATTCGACATTTACAAAAGATGCAGAAGATGCAGCTGAGGAGACAAATGTCGAGCTCTGGGATCATTTTTCACCTTCTGCTGCTTCTGTCTTTGCAAGAATCTTTGACGGCCTTCTGCTTCTGCGGTTAGTACTTTGCGTCTGTCTTTTCATTTACGTTGCCCTGCATGCAGAACTTGACCACCGTACTTTTCTGACCGTGCTTTCGCTGGTTTCTGCCTGTGCTTCCCTGGCTTCGATTTTTTCAACTTCTTTTTCGCCTTTTCTTTCCTTGTTTCTTGAGGGCATGTGCTTATGCATGCTGATATTGTTTACAGCTTATTTTCCTGCTTTTTCGTTTGTCTTTTATGCTGAGCTTCTGCTTGCCTTTATTTCTTTGTTTGTCTTTCTAAGGGACAAGCACCAGCATCGTCTTCTTCACAAGGAAGAAGACCTGCTGCTCAAAGCAGAAGATGAAAATGAAGCCCGTTATCAGAAAGCCATGGAAATCAAAGAAGTTCTGGCGCGGGAGCTCCATTGTGAAATCACCCTGGTTTCTTATGTCTATCATGAAGAAAAGAAACTGCTGACCATGCAATATCATACAAATGCAAATGTAGAAGCAGATCTTCCGCTTGCGCAATATGCCTTGCAGCAGAATGAAAAAGAAAATGAAATCATCCTTTCTGATCTTAATAAACGGAGAATTCAGGCAGACTTGTGGGAAAAGAATGTATAATATTTCCTATGCAGAAAAAATCATTCTTCAAGGCATTGCCTTCATTATTGCTTGTTGTCGGACTGCTTGTATTTTGCCTGATTTACCGCTCTTCTTTTCATAACCTGGAAATGCCAGTCCTGGTTTACAGCGTCCTAGGCGCGAGTCTCGTCCTCTTTGTTTTCTTATCATTATTTTCAATCAGGCTGCCGGATAAAATCGGGAAAGTATTCCCTTATATTCTGTTCTTCCTGGCTCCCTTGTTTTCTATTGCGGCAGTAGAATATCTGAACGGGAATTTCTTATGGGACATTAATTATTTCGTCAATGTCGTCATGAATTATCTGCTTGCCTTGTGGGTGTATTTCCTTGTTTTTGCTTTAACTTCTTCTTTCCGGCATTCGATCCGCTTTACTTCCATCTTTCTGCTTTGTTTCGGCATTGCCAATTATTATGTCAAGATGTATAAGGGTGCACCTTTGCTGCCATGGGACTTTGCTTCGCTTGGTACTGCCAAAGGCGTTGCTTCTTCCTATGCATATCCGATCAATCAGGAAATTATTGTATCTATTGCGCTGACCGCCGCCTTGTGGAAACTGACTGGTCTGATCACAAAAGAAGAAGACCATCGGAAAAATATCTTCCATCTTTATCTCAGAATCATTTCATGTGTTATTGCAGCCGGCTTCCCTGTTTTCTTCTATATGACGGATGTGGTTGCCAAAGATTTCGGGGCAACCCCGGATTTCTTCAATCAGACAAGAGGCTATGAAAATAACGGTGCCATTGCTGAATTCATGGTCAACACAAGATACCTTAAACTGCACAAGCCGAAGAACTACGCTCCGGATAAAGTCGAAACACTGATGAAGGAAGGTACCGATGAAGATGCTCCTTCCATTACTGAAACAGCATTGAAGGCAAACGGCTATGACTATCACAAGCCGGCAGATGTGAAGAATCCGAATATCGTTGTCATCATGAATGAATCCTTCTCAGATCTTTCTGTCATCGGGGATTTCGATACCAATGAAGAAGTCATGCCCAATATCAATGCCATGCGGAATGAAAAAAATGTCATCGAAGGCAATTCCTATGTTTCCACGATCGGCACCGGCACTTCCAATACCGAGTATGAATTTCTGACCAATAACTCAATGACCTTCTTGCCGGCAGGTTCCAATGCCTACCAGCTGTACGTCAATCACACCCAGCCTTCACTTGTCTCTACCTTGAAATCCATGGGCTATATTGCCGATGTCATGCACCCGTATTACAAGGATGACTGGAACCGGCCTGCCGTATACAAAGACATGGGCTTTGATTCCTTTGAAGCCATCGAAGATATGACCATGCCGGAAAAGATCCGCCTTTTTGTATCAGATGCCTGGGATTTCGGTGAAATCAGAAGAATGTATGAAAACAGGGACACTTCCCAGCCATATTTCCTGTTCAATATCACCATGCAGAATCATTCTTCCTATGAAAAGACCTATTCCAACTTTCCGCAGAAAATTACGCTTGAAAATATGAAAGGGTCTTATCCGCTTACCGAACAATACCTTTCCCTGATTCATCAGACAGATGAAGATTTCAAAAACCTGATTGATTATTTCAAAACAGTCAAAGAACCGACTATTGTTCTGATGTTCGGCGACCACCAGCCATTTATTGAAGACAGCTTCTATGAAGAAATCATGGGTTCCTCTCTTTCCAAAATGGACGATGAAACCCAGCAGAAACGATACATCACCCGCTTTATTCTCTGGGCCAATTATGATATTCCGGAAGGCTGGATTGATGAGATTTCTGTCAATTACCTCTCCACTTTGCTGAGTGAAAATGCCAATATCCCATTAACGGATTACAATAAATTCCTGGAAACCCTCTATACAAAATATCCGGTGATCACCCAGCTTGGCTGCCGGAATACAGAAGACCAGTACATGAAATACAATGAGCAGGAGGATCTGCTTCCTTATGCCTCTATTGCCTACAATAATCTGATGGAAGATGACAAGCGGAAAAACAATCTCTTCTATCTGAAGAAAAAAAAAGATGAATAACAATTAAAAAATTGACGGTTCAGCAGCCGTCAATTTTTCATAATCTTTGTTCTGTATTTTGTCTTTTACATTCTGCAGATATTATTCTCTAGTCTGCAGAGAATCCCTGCATTTCATCGAGAATCCTGTACAGCTTCTGCCTTCTTTCATCCTTCTTCATGCCGGATTCTGTATTGAAGTTCATGACTTCGTCCTTTGTATCTTTCCACTCAGGCAGACCTTCGCCGTTCGGATTGCCTCTCTTTACGAAATTGACCAGATAATCAGACATGATTTCTTCCAATCTGCGGTCGCTTTCATCATACAAGGAAGACTTTTCCGGAATATCATTGTAGAAATAAACCATTTCACCGGAATGCCAGCTGCCAAGCCTCTTATTCTGTTTGGAGAAAAGATACTGATAGGTCGGAATGCCGTTTGCTGTTTCCAGTCTTTCCAGACAATCATGCGGATAATTGAAGAAAATTGCGCCGTAGATCTCAGCCCAGTATTCAGCAGCTTCCTGATCATTGGAAGCCGGATAAACCTTCAGAACTTCTTCTGTCCTGTCTTTGAAGAAAGACCGGATCTTTTCTTCATAGTTCTTCATCGTCGTCTTGTCGAAGAGAATAAACGGTCCGCTTTCTTCTTCATTAGCGCCATGGAGAACTGCTTCTTCGTTGGTTTTACCTTTCTTATAAGTTTCGTAAGGTTGTTCTTCAAGAACCATGCCGTCAATCGTGATATGGTGTTCGGTTTCTGCATCTGCGACAATTTCTTCGGCTGAAAGCTTTCTCATCTCTTCCACGTTTTTGCAATGATGCTTTTCTTTCAAAGCTTTACCGGAGGCAAGGGCTTCATCAAGAGAACGGAAGGAATGCGGAACTTCCTTTGATACAACTGTAGAGCTTTCCATCACTGCTCTTCTGAACAGACCCTTTGCCATTGGGGAAGCACACAAGGCAGAAACACTGGCAGAACCGGCAGATTCACCAGCCAATGTAACATTAGAAGGATCACCGCCGAAAGCAGCGATATTATCCTGCACCCACTGCAGTGCCTTGATCTGATCAAGCAATGCATAATTGCCGGTTGTGCCGTCTTCTTTCAGTAAGTCTTCATCTGCATAAAAGCCGAAAACACCGAGTCTGTAAGCAAGATTGACAACAATGACATCCTTCTTTGCAAGGCCTTCCCCGCTGTAATCCTCATACCACGTCTGGCCTGTTTTCATGGAACCGCCGTGGATAAAGACCAGAACCGGAAGATTTTTCTTTTCGCCTGCCGGTTTCCACACATTCAGATACAAAGAATCTTCAGAACATGCAGGCCGGTAATTATCTTTGAGGGAAATGTGATAATCATGATAGCCGATGATCTGTGTTAAAGAATCAATGATCGGCAAGTTCTGCGGCTGCATACTCATAGGGGCAAAGGTATCTGCCTGTCTGACCCCTTCCCATTTTGCCGGATCCTGCGGTGCTTTCCATCTGTTTTCGCCAACCGGCGGAGCAGCATAAGGAATTCCGGCAAACACTTCTACGTCCTTGTCCTTGTTGTAAACGCCCTGCAGATCCCCGTCTTTTACAGTTACGATTTCTGTTTTTTCCGGATTCTTCACGTCAACTGCAGGGACCTTTTTTACCGGCGGCCAGGAGAGCAGTACAATCAACGCAAAGGCACCGATCCAGCCGAGGATTATCAGTAATTTCTGCCACCAGGCAAAGTTCTTTTCCAGCAGCCAGAAAACACCACCGGAAACTGCCAGCCACAACAGCCAGCCAAGCAGCCTGTTCTTGTTCAATTCCAATACAACCAGGCATGCCAGAAAAACAATGCCGCAAAATATCCGTCTCAGTATCATATATTCTTATTCCTTTTCGTTTTATTTCTTACATTGTATTTTCAAAAGATGATTTTTTCTACTGATCTGCTTTCACAAAAAAGAATGGATCATTCTTCCATTCTCTTTCTCAAGCTCTCATTTCCTTCTTCAAAAGAAATGCTTCAGCCCATTTTTCATCAATTTCGATAGACTTTTCTCCGGTAAGAGCTGTCTCATATCTCTGCTTCAGCATGTTGTAGGTTTCCTTTGAAAAAGGAATCTCACCGGCAATGCCGTCTTCATTGAAAACAACAAAAGCATAGTCATCTTCATTGCGGTTGAGCATCAGCTTGTCAATGACCAGGTCCGGCTGCTTTTCTTCCGCAACGATCTTTGCATAGTGCTTGGCAATTTCAACCAGTCTGTCATCGAGATCGAAATGGAAGATCAGAACTTTTTCCTGCAGATCCATCATGCTTGTGACCAGCCTTACTCTGCATCTTGCCAGCCAGTCATTGAGGACATTATCCAGCTCATCTCTGTGATTTCCTTTATTCAAAGCTGTTCTGAAATCAGTCAGATCCTTGTCACTGTCCGCAAAGCCGATCAGTACATTACGCGCACCGTCGTGATACAGACAGGAATATGTCAAAGTTTCTTCTTCCTTGCAGAAAGGACAGACATGCGTGAACAAGCTGCCGGAAAAGACCTTTTCCTCTGCCTTTGGATCCATAGTTGCATCGATCAGGGTTTCCATTGCATAATCGCTTTTACGTCCGCATTGCGGGCAGGTTACCATTACATGATATGTGTTATCAGCCATATGATTCTCCTGTTAAGTGCCTATAGTGTATCACAAACTATTGTCTCTGACGGGGATTTTATGCTGGTGTTTTGTTTCAAAAACAGAGCAGATAGACTAAAATAAAATGCAATGGAGGATTTCTATGTACGATCGTGTTTACAACTTCGCTGCCGGTCCTTCTACCTTGCCGGAAGAAGTACTGCAGAGAGCAGGCAGTGAAATTATGAATTACCAGGGAACAGGCATGTCCGTTATGGAAATGTCTCATCGTTCTCCTGCTTTTCAGAAAATATTTGATCACACCAAACAGCAGTTCATCAAGCTGATGCATGTGCCGGATACCCATGAGGTATTGTTCCTGCAGGGCGGCGCAAGTACACAGTTTTCAGCTGTTCCGCTGAATTTCATTTCTGCTGCCGGCAAAGCAGATTATGCTCTGACCGGCAATTTTTCAACCATTGCGGCTAAGGAAGCAAAGAAATACGGAGAAATCCATATTGCATACGACGGCAAAGAAGAGGGTTTCCATCACATTCCGCGCCAGGAAGAACTGGTACTTTCCAAGGATGCCTCCTATTTCCATTATTGTGCAAACAATACGATCTTCGGCACGGAATGGAATTATGTACCGGAAGTCAGTGTGCCGTTAGTCTGTGATATGAGTTCAGATATCACTTCCCGTCCGGTTGATATTTCAAAGTATGCTCTGATCTATGCAGGTGCACAGAAGAACATGGCACCGGCCGGGGTCACCGTCGTCATCATCCGCAAGGATATGGCAGGACATGAACTGCCGATTACCCCGCTGATGATGAATTATGAAACCCTGATTAAAAAAGATTCCATGTACAACACGCCGCCGTGCTGGCAGATCTACATGTTAGGTCTGGTCATGGACTGGCTGGAGACAAAGGGCGGTGTTGAAGGCATGGCAAAGATCAAGCACCAGAAAGCAATGCTGCTGTACGATGCTCTGGAGAATACAAAGGTCTTCCACCTGCATGCAGATCCGGATTCAAGATCCGATATGAATGTCACCTTCCGTACCGATAGTGCAGAACTTGACGCAAAGTTTGTTGCAGGGGCAGCTGATGCCGGCATGGTCAATCTCAAAGGCCACAGATTAACCGGCGGCATTCGTGCTTCCATTTATAATGCAATGCCGGTTGAAGGCGTTGAAAAGCTTCGTGATTACATCATCAGATTTGATAAGGAGAACCGCTGAAAATGTATAAGGTAAAGCTGCTGAACAATATTTCCCCTGTTGCCAGGGAAATCCTTGATAAAGACAGATATGAACTTTCTGAAACTGTAGAAAAGCCGGATGCTTTGTTTGTCCGTGCTTCTGACCTTCATCATTATGATTTCAATCCGGAAATCAAATGCATCGGCAGAGCCGGCATCGGCGTCAATACAATTCCGCTAGATACCTGCTCTCAGAAAGGCATCGTTGTCTTCAATACGCCGGGCGGCAATGCCAACGGCGTCAAGGAACTCTTCCTCTTCGGTATTACCATGGCTTCCCGTGATTTGATGGGCGGTCTGAACTGGGTACAGACTTACAAGGATGAAGAAGGTCCGATCCAGGTCAGAATGGAAAAGATCAAGAAGCAGTTTGCTGGTCCTGAATACCAGGGACAGACTCTTGGTGTCATCGGTACCGGCAACGTCGGTTCCCTGGTTGCTAATGCAGCATTGGGACTTGGCATGAAGGTTTATGCTTATGACCCGTATCTATCCGTAGATGCAGCATGGCGTGTTTCCTCTCATGTCTTCCGTGTATCCAAGGTAGAAGATATTTATAAACATTGTGATTATATTACTCTGCATGTACCGCTGAAGGATGATACCCGTGATATGATCGATGCCAAGGCCATTGCCATGATGAAGGAAGGCGTACGCATCATCAACTATGCAAGAGGCGAAGTCGTCAACGAAGATGCCATCATCGATGGTCTGAATTCCGGTCATGTCGCAAGATACGTTGCTGACTTTCCGACAAGACGTCTGGTCGAAACAAAGAATACCGTTCTGACTCCTCATCTTGGCGGTACTACCATCGAAGCGGAAAGCAACTGTGCCCGCATGGCTGCTATGGAAATCGATGATTATCTGACCAACGGCAACATCAAGAATTCTGTCAACTTACCGGACGTCACCATGGAAAGATCCGGCAAAGCCCGTATCTGCATCATCCACCGCAATACACCTGGTATGCTGACAAGCATTATGCCGGTCTTTTCAGAAGACAATATCAACATCGAAAATATGACGAATAAATCCAGAGGCGACTATGCCTATTCTATGTTTGACGTCAACTCCGGTGTTGATGAAGCAGCGCTTCAGCAGCTGAGAGACCTGCCGGGTGTCATCCGCGTCCGCTTCCTGAAATGAAAGAACTTACCTTTAAAATCGGTACTGTAGAAGAAAGCATCTCGGCTGAGGAAAAAAATATCATCGCTGTTCTGAATTCCTCTTTCCAGAAAGAAAATCCGGATGAGGAAAAAATCATCAATGACGCACTGGATCATCCGATCGGAACGGAAAGCTTCGCTTCTCTGTTTCCACCGCATGAATCCATTGCGATCATCATTTCTGATATTACCCGTCCCCTTCCTTCCAGCCGCATATTGCCGATTCTGCTGAAAAGACTCTATGCGCTTGGCATTCAGGATGAAGACATCACCATCGTCGTCGCGCTCGGCTCTCATCGGAAAGAAACGGAAGAAGAACTGAAGACACTCGTCGGCCAGGAAATCTACGACCATATCAAGGTTGTCAATACCGGTACCATGGGCTTTACTCATCTTGGCGAAACAAAACAAGGAACCCCGGTTGATATTGATACTTTAGTAGTCAACGCAAAGCACAGAATCTGCATCGGCAACGTGGAATACCACTACTTTGCCGGTTTCTCAGGCGGTGCCAAAGCTATTATGCCGGGCTGTTCTACCCCGAAAGCCATTGAAAAAAACCATCGTTTCATGGTTTCCAAAGACGCAAGAGCCGGGAGATTGGAAGGCAATCCGGTCAGAGATGATCTGGAAGAAGCTGCCGGCATGTTAAAACCGGACCTGATTCTTAATGTCGTTCTCAACACGCACAAACAGGTTACCTACGCTGCTGCCGGTGATATGATCAAAGCGCATCGTGATGCGTGCAATGTCTTAGCAGAAAATTATCTGTCTCCGATTCCGGAAACAGCTGATATTGTCATAGTTTCGCAAGGCGGCGCCCCGAAGGATCTGAATCTTTACCAGACCCAGAAAGCATTGGCCAATGCAGAACACGCTGTCAAAGACGGCGGCATTATTATTCTGATGGGCGCTTGCGAAGAAGGATTCGGCAATCTTGTCTTTGAGAAATGGATGAAGACTTACAAGGATCCGGACCAGAGCATCCAGGCTTTGTTTGATCACTTCCAGTTAGGTGCTCATAAAGCAGCTGCCATTGCCATGGTCAGAAAGAAGGCAGAGATTTTCTTTGTCTCCAACATGGATGAAGCGGAAGTCAGAAAGACCTTCCTGATTCCTTTCAGTTCATTGCCTGATGCCTTCAAAGCAGCCATGATAGAAAAAGGAAAAAATGCAACGATCATTGCCATGCCTTACGGGGGCAGTACCTTACCGGTTGTCATCTGATCATAAAAACAAACAGGCAGAAAGAACTGCATGCATACTTGCATGAATTCCTTCTGCTTTTTTCTTCATTGACAAAAAGATTCTTTGTCTACTATAACTTTCTTATGGAAAAGATTATCTGTGTACTAATAGGATACTTATGCGGCAGTTTTCTGACCGCAGTCATTGTCACCAGAGCCTTTACAGGCAAAGATGTCAGTACGCTCGGCTATGACGGCAATCCGGGCATGGCCAATGTCATGAAGAATGTCGGCTTCAAGGCAGGCATCCTGGTACTGATCGGTGACATCGCAAAGTGCGTGATCGCCTCCATCATTACCTGGTGCCTGTTTGGGAAGAGTCTGGGCCAGCTGGTCTTCCTCTATACCAACCTCGGTACTTCCCTGGGGCATTGCTATCCCTTCTGGCGGAAGTTTCATGGCGGCAAGGCTGTGGTTACGATTGAAGCAGCCATTATTCTTTACAGTCCTTTGTACGGAATTCTTGCCTCCCTGGCAGGCTTTGCCGTTGTTCTGATTACCAAGTATTTATCCATTGCCGGAGTTGTCATTCCGCTCATCTTTACCTGTATTGCCTTTCCTTTATTCGGCAAAGAGGCAGGCATTCTGTCCCTTGTGCTTACCATTCTTTCCTTTATCCGCCACCGTAAATCCATCTATAAAGATCTGACCGGCACCGGTTTCAAAACCGATCTCGTTGCCAAAGTTACAAAGAAGGAAGAAAAGTAAGTTCTTCCTTTTTCTTTGTCATAGGACAATTTATATCTTTCAGTTCTGCCTGTTTATTTTATCTGCATTTTATAGATGCACTTTTCAATTTACCGATGCTAGAATACAAGCATAGGAGAAGTTGTATGAAAGGAAGTATGATAAAAGAGCTGCGTAATTTTCTGGAAACATCGAAAATGCCGGTTTCTGTTTTTCAGTTTCTGAATGGGCAATACCAATGCATCCTTGTTTCCGATGGTGCCTGCGGCCTTTTTGAACTTTCACGTTCAGAACTGCTTTCTTATCTGACCAACAAAAGTTTTTATAAAACACATCCGGAAGATGCCTCCAAAATGATGGAAGCAGCCAAAGCAATGATTCATTCGGATGAAATCATTACAACCTGCCGGCTGATGAAACAAGGCTCCTATCATCCGGTCGTATTTCATGTTGTGAAGCAGACGACGAAAGACGGCTCAGATTTTTTCTTTATTTACTATACGGACATGGGCAAAGCAGGAGACGGCAATATTTATGATAATCCGAATTATCTGCAGCGGCATCAGCAGCTGCTGAGCCAGGATTCCGTTACCGGTCTTCCGAACGCTAACTTTTATGCCACGTTTGCGGATGGTGCCCTGAAAGAATTTATGGATCACAGCCGGCAGCCTTTTATCGTTGTGATTGCAATTTCAGGCATGCACTATTACAACAATTGTTTTGGTCTGGAAGCCGGGAATATTCTCTTCCGGGAAACCGCGGGCATTCTGACGGATATATTCAATGACGATTTCTGCTGCCGCTATGACTATGATCATTTTGTTGTTCTGACTTGTGCAGAGGATGTCAATAAAAAAGCAGAAGAAGTCCGTGCCCGCTTCCGTGACCTTGTTAAAAATCCTGCAGTAGAAATCAAAGCAGGAATCTATCCATATCAGAATCCGAAGATTTCTTCCCTGCTTGCGTTGGATTTTGCAGAAAGCGCACTGGAATCCATCGCTTCCGATCCGCGCACTTTTATCTGCCGCTTTGATCAGGAAGTTGAAAAATCCTTTAATAAACGTTACTACATTCTGAACAACTACGAAAAAGCGATCCGTGAAAAATGGATCAGATTATATTTGCAGCCAATCATCGACAGCAGCACCGGGCAGGCTGTTCGTTGTGAAGCCCTGGCCAGATGGGTAGATCCTTACATCGGCTTTCTGAGTCCTGCAGATTTCATTCCTCTTCTTGAACAGGAACATCGTCTCTGGGAACTGGATCTCTGTATTCTGTCACAAGTTTGTGCTCATAAAACTTTTTTGAAGACTTCTTTTAATCTCTCACGCTTTGATCTTGATATTCCTGATATTCATAAACGGATCAATCAGATTTGCGACCAGTACGGCGTCCCGCATTCTGAGATTGCAATCGAAATCACAGAATCAGCTCTGCTCGAACACGAAGACCAGATTGAAAGCCGCATCAGGCAATTCCACACGGACGGCTATGAGGTATGGCTGGATGATTTCGGCAGCGGGTACAGTTCCCTGAACACATTGCAGAAATTCGATTTCGATCTTCTCAAAATTGATATGAATTTTCTGATATTCCAGAATCAGCGCACCCTTCCGATCCTGAGGGGAATTGTTGAAATGGCAGAAGAACTTGGTATAAACTCTCTGACAGAAGGTGTGGAAACTGCAGAGCAGGCCGCCTTTGTGAAGAAGATTCATTGTAATTTCCAGCAGGGATTTTATTATGCAAAACCACTTTCCTATGAAGACTTCTGCCGCAAATATCCGCAGCTCATTACTATCAGCCATAAATAAAAGAAGATCGCCGGATCTTCTTTTTTGTTGTCAAAGATGAATCAATGATTAAAGCTTAACAACATTGGAAGCCTGAGGGCCTCTGTCGCTTTCAACAACATCGAAGCTTACTGCCTGACCATCATCGAGAGTCTTGAAACCATCGGACTGAATTGCGGAATAATGAACGAAAACATCCTTGCCTTCATCTGTTGTGATGAAACCATAACCCTTTTCAGCATTAAACCATTTTACTTTTCCTGTAGCCATGATACTTAATCCCCTTTCTCACATGAGATTCTATCACGATTTCACCTTTTTCTCAGATTTTTTTCAAATATACGGGAATGGGTCAGAATATTTTTGCTATATATTGAAAAAATCAGGGATTTGCCGGAGATTTTGCAAAATATTTTCGCAATTCCTTATTTAAAAAGAGACTTTGAACAGATTTACGGGAAATTATCTCCATAGTCAGGTAAGCAGAAAGCTGATCATGAAGTTTCTTTCCTTCCTGATCCTCAGCGAGAATGGATAATACTTCTTCCTTCTTTTCAGCTGTTTCTGCCATCAGATCCACCAAGATGGAACTCTTGATATTTGCCAGAATGGAATCTTCCAGCCAATAGGAAAATTTTGTTTTGCGGAATTGTTTTTCAAACTGCTTGAGATGCAGATACATGCCGGTACCTTCCACGGAATTGCGCCAGCAATTGCCGTAGATCATATTCCATGCTTCGTGATGATCCTCGAGAAAATAAAGCGGATCAGCTTCAATGATTTCCACTTTATCAGAACAGATCGGAAGTACACACGTCCGGATAAATGCCAATGTATCCGGATTGTTTTCTACCAGGGTCACTTTGGAAACGGAATCCTTGCGCTGAGCCATGTACAGAAAATACCCTGCTTCCCCGCCCAGTACCAGTACATGACCGCTTGCCACAGGCAGATGTTTCTGCTGCGTCAGAAAGAAATTCGGATTCAGAATGACATAGCCTTTATCTTCCAAAGTCAGCATCGGTACATTGATGTCTTCTGAAAAATATCCTAAACGTGGAAGATCTCCGTATCCGTTTTCCTTCGGTTCACCATAAAGGAATAACTCCCCTTTTCGAAACTGGGCATGTGAGAAATGAAGCCGGCCGCAATTACTTAATGGCAAAGAGATTTCCTTCATATAAGGGTCCTCTTCTTCATCCGCTCTGGTAAATTCCTTCATGTTCTGATAATAATTCAGAACCAGATCAATATTTGCGGCAACTGCAGGTGCGGAAAAATGAGTCAGCTTCCTGGCAGTTCCCATGGCCATGATGGACGCAAACATTCTTCTTTTTGACGTATCATCCAGACATCTGTCAAAAGGTGCTTCATGAAAAGAAGTACAGTCCGCAAAATCGACAACTGCTCCTCTTTTCCGGATCAGACTGGAAAGCAGATAATTTTCTTCATCTGACATAGCGCGTTCATACGCTGCTTTATCAATTTCATCTTTGACTTGCTGTGTGTGGTTGATTTTCATAAGTACTGCTATTTTATCACACAAAAAACATGCACGAAATCGTTCATGCTTTTTCAGGATAACTGACCCTGATTCTCAGATGTTGTCGGGCCGCTCTGAGCGTCGGAAGAACCGCCCTGCGGACCACCCTGCTGGCTGCTGCCCTGCTGGTCATTGCCGCCCTGCGGACCATTCTGCTGAGCATTGCCCTGCTGCTGATCTCCGCCTGCCTGCGGGCCGTTCTGCCGGCTGTTATCCTGCTGGTTATTGTTCTGCTTGTCTTTCTTCTGCATCAGACCGTTTCCTGCATTTGTATTTTCAATCAGCGTGACATCTGCACTGACTTCCTGATTGTCTCTCTTTACTTTTACAGTAACAGTATCACCTGCATTCTTTTCTTTCAGTACATTGGCAATTTCTTCAACGGAAGTTACCTTTGTACCGTCTACTTCTTCAATGATATCACCTGTCTTCAGACCTGCTTTTTCTGCATTGGAAGAAGAGTCAATGGATTGAATCACCAGATTTCCATCCTGTTCCGTAACCGAAATGCCCAGTATTGCATTGGTCTGTGCCGGCTGGCTCTGGTTATTGCCAAAACTGCCCTGCGGACCATTCTGCTGACTGCCGCCCTGCTGCTGGGATGGTGCCTGGTTATTATTTTCAGCCTGCTCGCTCATTTCCGGTCTTTCTTCAGCTTTCACATCCTTTTTGCTGAGCCTGCCGCCCAGATAACCGGAACCCAGTCCAATGACAGCACAGGCACATAGAATGCCGGCAGTTTTCCATACGGCTGGATGTTTCCGGAATGTATTCATCTTCTTTTCAGCCGGTTTTGCTTTTTCCTTTGTTTCAGCTTTTACTTCTGTTTCATCCTTGGCAGCCTGTGATGCTGCTTCTGCTTTTTCTGTATTCTCTGTTTTTGCCTCAATCTTTTCAGTGTCGTCTGCTTTTACCTCCGTTTTTACTTCTTCTGTATTTTCATTCTCTGCTTCTTCATTTGTTTTCTTTGTAATTTCTTCTGACATCTTAGTGTCCTCCTTTACACATCCATAGGATAAAGATGCATTGTGAAGAGAACTTGAAGAAAAGCTGAGTGAAGCATGAAAAAAGAGATCTTTCAGTGAAGATCTCTCACTAGATCATTGAGCTTGCTGTAGATGTGGTCACGAAACCACGGTTCAGAACACTTCTCCAATGCTTCATCCAAACCAAACCAGCCGACTGCTTTGTTTTCATCCGGCTTGTTATGGATATCCTGATCCATTTCAGCTTCAAAAAGATACGTTACATTCATATGAAGATGGGAACTGACATAGGAACCATGTTTGATATGTCCGTCTACGGTCAGAACTTCAAGTGAACAGATATGGGAAGAAAGCGGGTGAAAGTTCTTCAGACTGCTTTCTTCCTGTATTTCCTTTTCAGCGACTCGGAGAAGATCATGATCTCCGTCCGCATGGCCTCCCAGCCATGCCCAGGAATGATAGATATTGTGATAAGCCATCAGAACATACTGATGCGTCGGATCCGTAATCCAGGCACTGGCAGTCAGATGAGCCGTTTTATTGGTGCGCGTCCAGGGATCATCCGTTTCTTTCAGCCATTGCAGCATGACTTCCCTGTCATGTTCTTCCTGTTCATTGCGCGGTTTGTAATTCAGTATTTCTGTATAAATTTCTTCCATGATTTATTCTGTCCTCAAAGCGGCAACCGGGTCGCTCTTGGCAGCCTTTCTGGCCGGAATCCGGCCTCCCAGATACGTTAAGAATACGGACAGGACAATCAGAATCAGACCATTGAGAGCAGGCAGTGATGCATGAACAGCCTGGTTATCCGTTACCATATGAATTACATAGTTGATCGGGAATAACAATACCAATGCAATTCCAACCCCGATGATCCCAGCTAAGAAACCGGTAATGAGAGTTTCTGCATCAAAGACAAGGGAAATATTCCGCTTGGAAGCACCGATTGCCCGCAGAATGCCGATTTCCTTTCTTCTTTCAAGCACAGAGATATAGGTAATGACACCGATCATGATTGATGAAACAATCAGGGAAATTGCCACAAAAGCAATCAATACATAGGAAATCGTATTGACGATCTTCGTTACGCTGCTCATCAAAGTACCGACCATATCAGTATAGGTAATGACCTGCTCATCTTTGCCGGCTTCTTTCATATCTGCGTTATAGGAATCAAGCGCAGCCTTGATTCTGTCCTTGGCTTCAAAATCAAGCGGATAGATGGAAATAGAAGAAGGTTCTTCTTCCTTCCCATAGCCGAGTTTCTTCAGATTTCCTTCATAGGAAACCGTATTGCCTTTCATCATATTGGCAAACAGGGACTGAAGTTCCTTTTCATCCATGTTGAAATGGAAAGCATTCTGTATTGCCTCGGGATTGAAGGAGAAAGCAGAAGGCAGCTGGCTCATCATCTGCGTCATTGCCCCTTCCATCATATTTCCCAATTGTCCCATCACTTCAGCAGCCTGCTCCTGCATGACACTGCTTACCGCTTCAGTCAGAGAATTCTCATCAATAATTTTACCGGCTTCCTTTTCCATGGTCTGCATACCTTCTTCAGACTGCAGCCATGCCGCAAATGAAGAGGAAATTCTGGAAGGATCCGGCAGGGAATTTTCCTTTGCATATGCTGTATACCCATCGGAAAGAGCCTGGGCAGTCTTTTCAATATCTTCCGGTGAAATCGTAATCGAAGACAAGACAAGCGTCATTCCATCCGTGATCTTTTTCTGGACTTCTTCACTTTGCATATATGCTTCCATGGCTGTCTGCGGATCCGTGTACCCGTTTTCCTGCATCCACGCCGGGAAGTCTTTCATGATCTCCTGCATGAGGGAAATAAACTGCTGGGCTGCTGCATTGGAATTATCAGAAGAAGAAATCACTTTGGCAAAACTTTCGGAAATAATCTGCTTTGCCTGGTCTGTTTTCAGATAAGCAGATATGCTTTCCTGCAATTTGCTATAGTCAGTAGAAGGATCCTTTGCGGCATATGTCAGATACGTCTGCAAGGTATCATTGAATACTTCCTGCATGTTTTCCTGACTGGCATTGATTTTGACTTTGGCAAGAACCTTCTGCAGATCTTCACTGGATAAGCCTTTTACCTGAATTCCGGAAGGATCCATAAAGTCTTCCATATTCATGTTGATCCGGGAAGGATCCATGGAAAAAGCTGAGGCAAAGGCACTTTCATCCACGCTGAACAGCTTTGCCATATCAAAGGAAGAACCTTCATTGTCTTCAGAAAATAAATGACCGGTAAAAATATTGGTTGAAGAATCTTTCAGCTGGGCTTTGATTGCTTCAATATTTTCTGCTTCCTGCAGAATCTTTTCCGTCAATAAAGGCGAATAGGCAATCCCCGGACTCAGCATGCCTCCCTTTTCTCCGTCTTTCAGCTGGACAACGCCTGTAATCTTCAGATCTTCGGCCTTGTTTACAATGTCTTTCATATAAGATGTATCACTTGTATGATCCACCCAGATATTGTTTGTTTCATCATATGTATAGCAATCTGCCTGATTGACCCGCTTCAAAGGTGCCTTCATCAGATCTTCATAGGAATAAGTACCGCTTTCTCCTTCACTTTCGGTATTCTGATTATTGGTAAAAGCCTGGACCATTTTTTCAAGATCCCCGTAATCGCGGATGCCTAAAGTATAAAGCGTTGTATCTGTGACTTCGCCATTGCTGTTGAGGACAACCACTGCCTCATTCTCTCTCTCAGGCCAGTTTCCTGCTTTTACATCATACTGGCTGGCATAAAGATCTTTGTCAGAAGGCAGCTGGGAAAAATTATTCATGGAAAAAGAAGAGGCATAAACAGAAGAAGTCGGGGCAATGCCGGAAGCAGACAAAGTCACATCCGGATTCACCTGATGAATCGTATCGCCGTTCAGGAAGATCAACGGGGAGAGATCATAGCTGTATTCGATTGCTTCTGCATTATCTCTGAATTCAGCTCCGTCGGTATCGATGTATTTTTTCAAGGATGCAAGGTCATTATTGGAAACTCCCGAAAACATGGTGGAAAGCGTCTGTTTTTCTCTAACTTGTCCTTCTTTCGTTTCATCTTCTTTGTCTTTCTGCTCTGCTTCAGCATCCATAATGGAAGACATATCCATCGCTGTTTTCTGGATGGTCAGCGGATACTCAGACAGGGTTTCTCTTTCCGTATCTTTGATATACTGATTCACGCCGTTGGAAATCGACATGATCAGGGCAATCCCGATGATCCCGATGGAACCGGCAAAAGCAACCAGCAAAGTTCTTGCCTTCTTGGTCAGAAGATTATTATAGGAAAGCTGAAGAGCTGTAAGCAAAGACATGGACGCATGTCCAAGATTCCGATGAACTGCCGGCTGATCTTCTGTATCAGGCACATAAGGATTGGTATCGGAAATAATGTGTCCGTCCTTCAGTCTGACAATGCGGCTGGCATATTCTTCAGCAAGTTCCGGATTATGGGTAACCATGACCACCAGTCTGTCTCTGGCAACTTCTTTCAATAAATCCATGACCTGAACGGAAGTCTCAGTATCAAGCGCACCGGTAGGTTCATCCGCCAGCAGAATATCAGGATTATTTACCAGGGCTCTGGCAATGGCGACCCTCTGCATCTGGCCGCCAGACATCTGGTTAGGTTTCTTGTGCATCTGATCGCCGAGGCCGACTTTTCTGAGTGCTTCTTCTGCTCTTTTCTTTCTTTCTGTTTTCGAAATACCGGAAATGGTCAGAGCCAGCTCAACATTAGCGAGAACGGTCTGATGAGGAATCAGGTTATAAGACTGGAAAATAAAGCCGATCGTATGATTCCGGTAGGAATCCCAGTCCCGGTCTTTGTATTTCTTCGTGGAAGTCCCGTTGATAATCAGATCGCCTTCATCATATCTGTCAAGGCCCCCGACTATATTCAGCAAGGTACTTTTACCGGAACCGGAAGGACCCAGGATTGCCACGAATTCATTGTCACGCAGGTTCAGCGAGACATCATCCAGGGCTTTCTGGACCAGGTCGCCGGTTTTATATGTTTTTCTGATATGTCTGATCTGCAGCATAGTATTTACTCCGCAGACGTAATTGTATCGGTTTGAAGACAAAATGTACAGACAGATGCCAACGAAAAAGGACTGCCTATTCAGCAGCCTTGAGAGCTGCCTGCAGTCCCTTCATAATGTCTTCTTTGGAAATCAGAATGGTTCCCGCCCCTGCCTTATAGTTGAGGGAAACACCGCCCAGATACTCGTTGTCAAAGATCGGACTCAGCAATCCCTGCAATCTGGTTACCATCGGATTCTTTGCCTCAGAATCGTCAAACCGAAGCTTGGAAGTAAAGATGTGAAAGTAGAAACGATGATCCGGTCCTTCATAGCCGCTCGGATCATATTTGCCCGGATGATCCGGATCTTCGCTGCCATCTATCAATACATCTGCATCGCTCAGGATCAATCTGGTAAACTCAGCAATCAGAAGATTGCTGTTGGCATCGCTCTGATCACGCAGAAACTGGTCTGCCAGCTTTTCAAGCTTCAGGTGAAGTTCACTATATTTTCCCATGATGCCTCCTCAGGATTTTGAACCGTAGGTCTTCTGAAAAAATTCAGCTGCCCAGGCAAAATCAATTTCTGTTTCACTCTTGAAGAAGATGTCTGCTTTTTTTGCAAAACGCTCTTCCATATCTTCATACATGCCTTTCATAAAAGGCAATCTGCCGCCACCCTGCTTCCCGCCTTTCTGGAAAAAGACAAAATACGGACCGTCATCATCCACGCTGAAGAAAATTTCATCCGCATCAATTTTATGCGCCTGTTTGAGAATCATATAGGAAGCTGCCTTCATCAATTCCACCAGGCGGTCATCCATCTGATAATCCCGGATCATGATTTTCTCAACCAGCTGCTCATATGAACGGACCGTTCTTACCGTATAGCCGAGATCCAGATAAACTTCCTCTTCTTCTCCTGCTTCTTCCTCTTCATCCAGACGCATGATGAGACAAAGTTTGTTTTCTTCATCAATATAAGCAAGATCATGAAGCACGGTCTCTGCTTTTCCGCAGTTTTCACACACCTGGTCAAAGAAGGTGCCGTCCATGATCTTTTCTTTTAATTCCGGCGTATCAGAAAGCGAAACAACCGGGATGATTTCACAAGACTGGGGATATCTGCAATAGCTGCAGACAAATGAATCTTTTTCTTTGATTGTTTTCATTGCTGTATTCTATCACACTCTGTGTCTGTATCTTTGTCAAAAAAGAACTGAGCTTCCTCAGTCCTTCAATTCCTCTTCCATGTCGTTCAGGACATCGCGAAGCTTCTTCATTTCTTCACGGGAAAGGGTAATCCCCTTGCCCATTCTTCTGGTGCCGTCTGTCGCAATGGTCCAGTTGCGGATGTCATACTTCGGTTCCGCATCGCCATAAGCAACCAGGTTGACTTCCTTGACATAACGGACGCCGGTAGAAGATTCTGTTTCAGAAATCGTATCGAATTCCTGAACGATGTCATATCTGAATTCTGTCTTTGCCATGCGTCTTCTCCTCAAAGATCAATATCAGCCATGAACGGCTTCAATGTACGGGCACGCGTCGGGTGCTTGAGTTTCATGATGGCCTTCTTTTCAATCTGACGGATTCTTTCTCTGGTAACGTTCATTTCCTGACCCACTTCTTCCAGCGTCATCGGATCATTGCCGTCAAGTCCGAATCTCTTGGTCAGAACAATCTGTTCTCTTTCACTCAATGTGTCCAGAAGTTCAGCAATCTGTTCATGCAGAGCATTGGATTCCGCATACTGACTCGGTGTCTTGGTATGGTCATCACGGATCAGATCACCCAGAGAAGTATCATTCTCATCGCCGATCGGAGTTTCAAGTGAAACTGTATCAGCAGCCATGCGTTCGATTTCCATGATCTTTTCCGGTGTCATGTTTTCCATTCTTGCGGCAACTTCTTCCGGCGAAGGATCACGGCCCAGCTCCTGAACCAGCTGTCTCTTGACTTTTGTAATTCTGTGCAGAGTTTCATTCAGATGAACCGGGATACGGATATTTCTGGAATTATCCGCAATGGATCTTGTGATTGCCTGTCTGATCCACCAGGTTGCATAAGTAGAAAGCTTGAAACCTTTTGTATAGTCAAACTTGGAAATGGCCTTCATCAGACCGATATTTCCTTCCTGGATCAGATCCATGAACTGCATGCCGAAACCAATATAGCGCTTGGCAACAGATACAACCAGACGCAGATTGGAAGCAACCAGCAGATCTCTGGCAGCTTCATCGCCGTTGGCTGCCTTTTCAGCTAATTCCTGTTCTTCATCCGGCTTCAGCAGCGGAATCGTACCGATTCTCTTCAGATAATCGTGGACAGTATCCACACCGGTAAGACTGGCATAGGAAATATTATTCAATTTGTCAATATCTGCATCAGCATCAAAGTCTGTATCTTCACTATCTTCCTCTTCGGAAGCTTCTTCATTTTCTTCAGCATCCTCTTCAACATCATCCATGTCGAAATCGATGTCTTCATCTAATTCAAGGTTCTCTTTATCATCAATCAATTCGCTCATATTCAGCCTCTTTTCCAACAGTAATTAATGCCGTTTCAGCCACTTCAAAAAAGTGCTGCCGCCTTAAGATAGCACATAATAAACAACTATTCAATTCTTAATTCTGTAAAATAGTAATTACGCATGACCCTGATTTTGAAAATGCTTGTTTATCGCAAGCACTTTTTTTGTGTTTATTTATATAGCATATATATGTATACTATATTTATG
>OMXQ01000039.1 GCA_900315065.1 uncultured Erysipelotrichaceae bacterium | reverse complement strand
TGCCTCACTGATGAGAAAGTATAGAAATCAGATTTAGCAATTTGTTAGAAAATATGGATTTCTTAACTTATAGTGACAAAATCAAAAAGTTTTAACATGATACATTTGTGCTTATTAAATGCAAAAAATGCAGTTCTTCATCAGGACTGCATCATTGATTCAATTTGTTTCTGATTTCGGTAATTTCTGCTTCAATGGAATGAATACTATCCAGATACGCATTGGCTTTGGCATAAACCTTCTTTACTCTGTCCAAAGCATCCCGGATAAAAAGAATTTCCTTATTTCTTTCTTCTTTCATCTGTGCTTCTTTCTGGGCAAGTTCCATCTTCTGTGCTGCTAATTCCTGATTCATCTGGATCATTTCTTCCCGCAGCTGTTTTATTTCTTTGAGACAGGAAAGCTGCTGGGCATAGAGACTATTCATTGTATCCGGATCAGATCCTGACGGCATGTACCCGTTGACCTTCTGCATTGTTTCTTTCTGTTCATCCATATGATCCAGTTTTTCATGCAGAGCATCATTTTCTTTACTCAGATCAACCAATAATGTCAATAATTGTTCCCGGCTGAGATGAGAAGCCTTTTTCAGATCATCGTCTTTTTCATTCTTATTTGAAAATAATGCCATCATGAATCTCCTTCTCTGCATGTTGCAACATAAAAGCTTTTATACTTTGTATTGGAAATCAATACAAGATCATAATCCGTGACTTTATCTCTGTCTTCCATATAGGAAACATCCTGCAGGATATATGTATGGTGAACACCATACACATCCGTAAAGACAAACTTGTTTCCCTGATGATATTCTGAAAAGTCTGAGAACATTTCGGAAGTTCCTGTTATGGTCAGATTCTTTCCATTCTTTTGTATTTGAGGCAGAACTGTTGTTTCTTTGGTAGAAAGCGCCCATTCTGTTCCATCCGGCATTTTCAGAATACCTGCTAGTTCATAGCCCTTTACGGAATATACGGAAAGCTTGTCCCTTTCTGTTTCACTCTGGTCAGAATGATCAGGCAATGCTTCTTTCAATTGGGAAAGCAGCTGATCTGCTTGTGTATTTGAATTTTCTCTTCCTGCAAAGTACCTGTATACTAATAAACCGCTGGAAATCACAATGAGAAGAATTCCGCACAAAATCAGAATACCGGATACTTTTATTCTTCTGTTCATACAGACTAAGTATACTCATAATCCATGCAAAGATAAACGCATCCTATGCATGCATATATAAAAGAAGAAGCCTCTTTTATGGATAAGACTTCTTCTTTTCTCTCAAATCTTTTCGTATGTCCAGGCATGATCTGCATCCAGGATCGGAAGCAATTCACCCAGTTCATTGATAATATAATTCGGCTTTTCTGCCATGATGCGCTTGTACTTTTCTTTGTTGGACATATAGGAAACCGCAAAGGCACCGGCATTCTTCGCTGCTCTGATATCAGAAGCATTATCACCGACATAAATCATGGAATCATGCCCATGACCCAGTTTTTCGCAGGCTTTGACAAGTCCATCCGGTGCCGGTTTCGGCCGGATAAACTGATCTCTGCCAAGCACGACATCAAACAAATCATAAATGCCGAATTCCTTCAGCCACATGACACAGGAATCTGTCAATCTTGAAGTAACAATACCGATCTTATAACCACGTTTCTTGAGCTCACGCAATACAACTTCTGTATTCGGTAAGAGTTCTACAATATGTTTCTCAGGCAATGTGTTCTGATAAAGACGATATTCCTGTACCATGACCTTAGAATCACGATCCGGGAAGAGTTTTGCCATCTCTTCTTCTAACGGCGGTCCGAATACTTCCAGCTGCTTTTCATGCGTGAAATCGGCAGGATCCCCGTATTTTTCAAACATGTGCATGAAGCAGTTGATGACCATGCCTTCAGAATCCATAATGGTTCCATCAAAATCAAAGAAAATCAAAGGCTTTGGTGCTTTATATTTTCTGTTTCTGATATAAAGAAGAATACCGCCGGCTTCTGCCAACACAGACAGGAACAAGGTATTTGCCGCATGACTATCCAGCTTGAAAACATTGGCAATCAGCTGAAATACACCGATCCATAACAAAGTCAAAGCATAAATATCACCACGCTTTTCACCTTCTTTATAAGGATGGAAAACGTAATAAATAAACTGAATCGCAATGATTTCAATCAGAATAACAAGCCACAATCTCGGCTCTGCAATCGCACGACCGGTTCTGGTGATCATGGAAACCAGCATCATTGCAATTGATAAAACATCCATGGTTCTGAAAAAAGACATTCTGTGCTGCCGGCAATAATAATAAACCAGCAGACCGATCATCAATAAAGCTGTCACTTCTTCAAAACCACCATCAGTAATATAGAAAGCATACCAGCCGTAAAGACTATATTCTTTCAAATTGGTCAGCACCCAGCCGATTCGTCCGCCGACGATGCCGCCAAGTAAAGCAAGCCCGAAAATCTGATCAGAAACATGCTGATTATAGCCATGTTCCTGCATCATTTTAGATATATAGAGGAAACCTGCAACACAGGCTGCAATAAACGATATTGTATGCCACTGAATGGCAAATGTACCGATTAATAAAAATGTTTTTGGATCCGGGAAAAAGATCATCCATTCTCCTTTCTGGCCAGTTCACGGAAACGCCTGCGGATTTCATCTGCACTGTTATAGCCCTTCTGCTGCATCTTGTAGTTGGTAACTGCACTCTCAACCAGGACACTCGTATTACGGCCGGCACTGACTGGCAATGTAATTGTCGGAATCAAGACGTCAAGAATTCTTGTATAACGCTGGGTTTCATCACCGATGCGGTTGTACTCAGCATCTGCTTCAAACGGCACCAGCTTGATAACCAGATCAATCTGGGTTGTGTCTCTCAGACTTGCAGCACCGAACATCTTTTCGACATCGATGATACCGATACCTCTGATTTCAAGCAAGCCTTTGATCAATTCCGGAGAATGCCCGTAAATCGTGTTATGAATGTGCTGTACATCCACTCTGTCATCCGCAATCAGCAGATGTCCGTCACGAATCAGATCCAAAGCAGTTTCAGACTTACCCATGCCGCTTTCACCAAGCAGCAGAACACCAGTACCATGAACAGAAACCAGAACGCCGGACAAAGTATCTTCCGGAGCCAGTTTTTCATCCAGGTAAGTAATCAGATCTGTCTGCAGACGATAGGTCTCAAGATTTGTCCGCAGGATCGGGAAATTCGAAGCTTCTGCCACTTCCTTGAGAATCGGCGGCAGATCATTATTCTTGGTAATAATCAATGCCGGCGTCAGGCCGTCAGTGATTACCGGGAAACGCTCTCTCTGGCTCTTTTCATCCATGCCTTTGATGAATTGAGACTCTTTATTGCCGAGGACAACAATTCTTCGCGGATCAGAAGGATCATTGTAGCCGCATAATTCGAAACCAGGACGATTGACATCCGGAACGACGGTCCATCTTTCCAGAGAATGTTCATTGCCTGTCAGCTGTTCAAATTTAAAGAAATCAACGATCTCTTTGATCGTAACTTTTTTATCATATCTAACATCAGACATAGCTTTACTCCAGTCTTGCGACACATATTATATCATGTGTCCTGTGTTCAACAAATCGCAGAAATTCAACTTATTATTATATAAAAGGCACCAGATAAGCAATGGATTTCACATGCTTTTCACTTCTGCTTTCCCGGATAAGCAGAAAAGCGCCCGGATTTCCTCTGTTCACGAGGATTTTCAAGGCGCCCTTTTCATCATTTTGCCATGTATATCTGCTGATGTCCGTATTAACTTATTGTATTGAAGCGTTTCCGCATGCGGAAGCAGGCATAAACCATTCCGCAGATTTCAGAAATCCAGATTGCATACCATACGACAGAGATGCCGTTGAAACGCGCAAGCAGCCAGGCAGCCGGGATCAGCGGAAAGAACTGACGCAGAATGGAACTGACCATATTAGTCAGGCCGTCGCCAAACCCGGAACAAAGATAACCAAAGATCATCGTGCAGGCTGCAGCCGGGAAGCTGATCGCAATGATGCGCAAAGCCCTCACCCCGATTCCAAGCATAGCATCGGAAGCACTGAAGATGACAAGCAGCTGTTTCGGGAAAATGAGGAAGACACAAGTTCCCACAATTGCCATGCAGATGGCAGCGATCTCAGAAATACGGGATGTCTCGCGGATGCGGTCAAATCGTTTTGCCCCATAGTTGTATCCAATGACCGGAATCGCTGCCTGTCCAAGACCATTCATCGGCATGAACAGGAAACTCTGCAATTTGTAATAGATTCCGAAGAAAGCAACCGCAGTTGGGGAAAATGGCAGCAGGATGGCATTGAAAGCAGTGACCATGAAACTATTCATTGCCTGCATGATGATAGTCGGAATACCGACACGATAAATGCCGGCGATGGTTTTCTTCTCCATCCGATATCCTTTAAGGGTGAGTCTGACTTCGGGATTATGACGGATATTGAGAAGGATGCCGATGATCATACTGACGAACTGCCCGATCACAGTAGCCAGGGCTGCGCCTTTGATCCCCATCGCCGGACACCCCAGCAGACCGAAGATCATGATCGGATCAAGAATCAGATTTGTAACTGCACCGCTGACCAGGATGCACATGCTTAAAGCTGCCCTGCCGGAAGCCTGAAGCAGCCTCTGCAGAACCATGCACTCAATATTGCCCAGGCAGAATACCATGTTGATCCAGAGATAACTTCTGCACATGGCTGAAATTTCAGGATCAGCCGCGAAAGAATCCGCAATCTTTCCGGCAAAGAACAGACCGATGACAATAAAGACGACAGAACTCATCAATGCCAGCAGAATTCCTGAAACAGCGATGCGGCTGGCTTCCTCATAGTTTTTCTGACCAAGTGTGCGGCTGAGCAGAGCATTGACCCCGACGGCTGTACCAACCCCGACAGCAATCATGAGCATCTGTACAGGATAAGCAAGAGATGCTGCCGTAAGGGCACTTTCACTCAGGCGGGCAACGAAGATACTGTCAACGATGTTGTACAATGACTGAATGAGCAATGATGCCATCATCGGCAAGGACATGCTGAGCATGAGTTTTCCGATTGGCATGGTTTCCATACGATTTGTGTTTTCCATTTTCATTTACCTCCGGTTACAGAAAAAATGCGTAAAACCTGAGGGCAGCACTCCTCTGATTTCACGCATTACGCCGGCTTGTCTGGTTTTCACACTTCTTCTGGAACGACTGCATTATAGCACACAATATTCCCGGAAAATAAGCAGAAATTTCTTCAAACAACGAAAAAAATTTGATCACAGTCATTGGGGTTTCTGTATATATGAGCCAGGTACAGAAGCCTTTTTTATACTCTGCTGTATTTCTCCTTAGAGGTGAATCCCATCTCCTTAAGGAGCTCAATATCCTTCTTCCTGGTATTGTGCAGATGCCACTCTTCATTCCTCTTTACCATGCGGAAGGAATAATTTCATAACTGCGCAAAGAGAATGCTTTCCTGATAGAAATCATCGACCTGGTCCACATGAATAAAGCCATTGGCAGTCAGAATCAGCCCATAGTAGTAGTTCTGCGCTGCCCGTTTCAGAAGAAAGCATTTCTTCAGCTTGTCATAGATGTCCTCTGACAATTCTTCCAGCAAAGCATATTTGCCGTAAGAAACATCTGTTACCTCGTCAGGAAAAGAAGGAAGCTCATTATCCTCCACTGGTTTCTTATAGTTCTTGTTCGGTACGAATCCTGCCTCCGAAATGATCCTGCCGATCAGCTGGCCTCCGGAGCGTTCCCATTTACCGCTTGGCAGTTTAACGGCACTGTACTTGTAAACATGAGGTGATGAAAGAAGGCGGCTTGTATCTGCCGCCTTCTTATTATCGCTTGTCTTCTTTCAGAGGGACAAAATCAGCTGTTTCCTGATACCAGTCCAGCATCTTTGCCTTCATCTTCATGACCTGTTGTGCATATGCAGGATCATCGATGACATTGACTCTTTCTTCCGGATCCTTGTCCAGATCATAGAGTTCGTCCTTTTCATACAGACGCATCGTGTATTTGAGATTGCCCATACGGACCATAGTTGCCTTGGTATGCTGAGGACCTTCTTCCTGCTGGGTGGAAATACGCGGCCAGTACATGTCTTCCGGATTTTTATGCCCGCTTTCCATGGAAGGAATATCTCCATGATCTCTGCCGCCTTCTGAGAAGACAGCTTCCTTGTGTTCTTCATCTCCTGTCAGGACATGAACCAGAGACTTGCCATACTGCAGGTAACCCAGTTCAACGCCTGTCATTTCAGAAACCGTAGCGTTCAGATCTACCAGTTCAGCCAGGGCATTGGTAATTCTGGGCTTTACGGCAATATTCTTCGCCGGCTTGATAACTAACGGGATGTTGGTCAGATCATCATCGAAGCAGTTCTGCAGCTTTTCAACGATATCATAGTCACCTGTATAATCACCGTGATCTGAGAAGCAGAAGACGTTGGTATTATCATATTCTCCTGTTTCCTTTAATTTATTCATGACCTGGCCGAGCTGGTCATCAAACTTGGCAGTCATGCCAAGATAAACAGCACGGAGTTCGTTCCATTTGTCTTCGCTCCAGTCATGGAGTTCCATCTTGTCAGCAGTTTCCTTCAACATGGAAGGCTTGTCCTCTGACCATTTCTTTCTGGGAGGAAGTGCATTTCTGTCAATCATGGAATACCATGGATCAGATACTCCATACGGCGGATGCGGGAACATGAGTGTGCAATAGACGAAGAAAGGCTTGTCACTTCCTTCCTTCTTTCTTTGATCCAGATAATTCAATACGGACTTTACTGCATTGGCATCCTGGAAACCGAATCTTTCTTCCGGCACTTTGCCAAGATAGAAAGAATACATATCCTTGTTGAACTTCGGCTTGGCTCCATTGCCATGGAGCTTGCCGAAATCGACCGGTGCAGAATGATCTCTGAGGTTTTCTTCATGAATGCCGTCATAGTATGCATCGCAATAGTCTGTCTTCGGTGTACCTCCAGGCAATACATCATTACGATGGGTCCAGATGACTTCATAGCCTGCCTGTTTCATAATCCGCAGAATATTCGGTTCTTCTTCTCTTTGTAAATAATGCATGGTTCTGTGGCCGGTTGTATGAGGATACAAGCCGCTCAGAAAACTGCATCTGCTTGGAACACAGACAGGGTTCTGGCAATAGGCATTGCGGAAAGAAACGCCTTCTTCTGCCAAAGCATCAAGATTCGGTGTCTTTGCGGCAGAATTGCCAAGATGGTGCTGGGCATCTGCCCGCATCTGGTCTGCGACGAAATATAGAATGTTTGGTCTGTTGTCTGCCATACTATTTTTTTCCTCTTTCTTAGTTATTGTATGTTTGTCTATGAAGGAATGAAAGGCGGCAGATCTGCCGCCTTCCTGATATTTTTTCAATAAACTGAATTACTTGTTGGCAGCTTCTGCTTCATCCTTGAGGGCCTGGTTATCAAGAGCCTTGAAGAACGGGAAGTAGATAGCTGTAGAAACACAGATCAGAATTGCCTGCAGGACAATGCCCTTCCAGCTGCCCCATGCAACAAAAGCAGACAGCAGAATCGGAGTACCTGTATTGACAGCGACACCATTCATAAATGGTACAAGACCGGAAATCATGGAGAAGTAGCCGATTAACAAAGTAACAGCCGGCGCAATCAACATCGGAATGAGCATCAATGGATTCAATACCATCGGAACACCGAAGACCATCGGTTCAGTGATACCGCAGATGCCGGCCGGGCCAGCAATCTTGGCCAGAGCCTTGAAACGATCAGACTTGGCAAAGAAGATCAAGCACATGCACAGACCAATGCCGCATCCGGAACCAGCAATGTTGCCGATAGTAAACCATGCGGAGGAAATGATCGGGTTTGGTAAAGGCTGACCGGCACCATAAGCTGCCAGGTTTTCCAGTGTGAGGTTTGTATACAGAGCATTCATGATGGCTGTTGCGACCATGCCGCCGTGAATACCGAAGAACCAGAGGAAGTTGCAGATAAACAGAAGCAGGATGAAGGTAACCGGAGAAGCGGCGAGAGATGCAAGCGGCGCTTTCAGCAAACCGTAGATCAACATCGTGAAGCTTCCAAATGGAGTTAATGCGCAAAGCTGTCTGACAACCAGAGCCAATGCAGCAAGAGCCAGAGCCGGAATCATTGCAGCGAAGGACTTGGAAATCATCGGTGGAACTGTATCAGGCATCTTGATTGTGATGTTGTGCTTGATGAAGATATTGTGGAGATTTGGAATAACAATGCCGAGGATCATAGCAGAGAACAAACCTGCAGAACCCAGATAGTTAGTTGCTAAAGCAGCTGCGATCCTGACAGTAACACCGGAATCCTTATCAGTACCGGCAACTCCTAACGGACAGAGAAGCAGGAATAACATAAGGGCAATGATACCTGCGGACAGCTGGTCCTTGGTATCCTTCATGCCGATGGCGCCGGCTTCTGCGAAAGCAATCAGGAATACAGCGTAAATAGAAATCATGTTTGTCGTATAGTCAGCGACCACTGCCAGAATCGGCTTCAGACCGATATTTGTGATCAATGCCTGATACGGTGCAATGTTAAGACTTGAAAGCAATGTGAAGATGGAACCTGCCATAACGATTGGCAGCATGGCAGAGAAGCCGCCCATAATTCCCTTCAGAACTTTTGAATTGTTAATCTTCTGAGAGAACGGGATCAGCACCTGCTGCAGTTTGTCGATAAAACCATTCATAATTTTTCTCCCTTTCAGAACTTTACGTTCCTTTGACATGAGTAATGATAGCGCTTGCTAAAACAAGTTTCAATACTTTTATGAAACTATTTTTAGTTAGTTTTATTAATCCGCCAAAACTTGTTTCAAGCTATAATGGACACAGAGGTACCGCTTATGAATGAAAATCCCCTTGATAAAATCCAATCCTACTATGATGATCTTACGCCTAACGAAAGAAATATTGCTGTTCAGATTATCAATGATCCATTGATGACTGCCACCCAGACAATTGATCTGGTCGCCCAGAAATACGGAACTTCCAAAGCTGCGCTTGTCCGCTTTGCCAAGCACATCGGCTATAAAGGCTATGCCGAGTTCAAGTATGATATGTCGCGTTTCCTGGTTTCTCATAATGCCGAAGCTGCTTCCCAGGATGAGAATGAGTCTCCTGTGCTGGCCATTACAAAAGCCTATAGTGATTACATTCTTGATATTCCGAAGTTCTGTCTGGAAGAGCAGTTTCTGCATGCGGCAGATTTATTCCTGCATGCCCGCAAAGTAAAAATCTTCGGTCGGAACAGAACTTACTCCTCCGCCAGACAGCTGCGTCTGCGTCTTAGCAGAATGGGCTATGATGCCGAAGCTACAGACGATCCGGTGCTGATGGGAGATATCTGTGATTCTGTCGCTGACCAGGATCTTGTAATTATCTTTACGACCAACAATAACTCCCGCTATGAGGAAATTGCCCAGACCGTTCACGATAACGGCGGCAAGCTGATCTGCGTCACCATGAACCAGGACATATCTTTTAAAAATCTTTGTGATGAATACATTGTTTTACCACGAATTTCCCGCTCTTCCAGAATGTCTTTCTTAGATGATCAGGTATTGAATTTCGTATGGATTGAAATCTTCCTGAATGTATTGGCAGAAAAAGCCGGTGCAGAGAAGAAGTAATAAAATACACAACAGAACATAGCACATAAAACAAAACGCATCGGTTATTCCGGTGCGCTTTGTTTTCTCTTCTTGCATTTCTGTGTCATTGAATATGACTTGTTATATAATCCAGCAGCTTCTGATAGGAACAGCTGTTTTCACCCAGGTAACAGACATTCTGTCTTCTGCAGCCGCCGTGACACATATTTCTGTATCTGCAGCTCTGGCATGGTTTCTTTGTACATGTTGAAGTACTAAGGAACTTCTTTGCATGCATGCTTTCAAATAATTCTGTGAAGGATTGTTCTTTCAGATTTCCCAGTTTCCACTCATCCAGGCAGAAGAAATCACATGGATAAACATCGGCGTTTGCTTCAATGACAAACTGGATGGTACAGGTACCGATCAAGCCGCATTGATACGGGGCATAGCCCTGTAACATACCGCCGATATTGTTGAATAAATTAACATTGACTGGTTTTCCAGTCTTTGCGGCATCTTTCTGCCAGGCTTTGAAGAAATCAATCATAAAGGTACCATACAGATCAGGCGTTAATGACATGCCGTCATCTTTCCCGTCCATAGGAGGAAGACAAGGAATCAATTGTACATAGTCAAAGTGATGTTCTTTGCAGAAGGAAAACAAAGAAGCCGGGTGCTGGGCCAGCTGTCTTGTAACAACGGTCAGAATATTGAAATCCACTTTCTTCTTTCTCAAGAGATCTATTGCTTTCTGAACTTTCCAATAAACGCCTTTTCCTTCTGCATCCAGACGGAAAGCATCCATGTTTGTCTGGAAACCGTCTAAAGAAACACCAACCAGAAAGTTGTTTTCTTTGAAGAAATCTGCCCATTCTTCCGTAAGCAGAGTCCCGTTTGTCTGAATGGACCAGACTGGTTCAATACCAGAGTGTTTTTTCATTTCTTCTATAAAAGACACAAAGAAAGGCAGACCCGCACAAGTCGGTTCGCCTCCCTGAAAGCTGATGTTGGCTCTGCCTTTTCCCTGCAGAGCTTCATCGATTCTGTCAATGATTGTATGCATGGTTTCCCTGGTCATAGTACCTTTGGAAGCCGTGTCTCTGTTTTGGGCTTCATCCGCATAAAAACAATAGCGGCAGCGCAGATTGCATGAAGAAGAAGCTGGTTTGATTAATACGGAAATAGTTTTCATTACTACATTATACAGCTCAGATGAGACCTGCATAACCTGCCGCAATGCCTACGATTGCGGCCATGACAATAATCTTGATCGGATGAGTTTTTTTCTTAATGATCAGATATGTAGAAACTACAAACAAAATGACAGAAATGATTCTCTGCATGTTGGTAATGACGGTGCCGTTGCTGCCGAAGAAGACAGAGATGGCAACTGTTACAACGGAAGCAGCGATCAGACCTACAACTGCTGGTCTGAGACCAGTCATGACAGCCATAACAACGGCACTGTCTCTGAATTTTTCATATGCCTGGGCAATAATCAGAATGATGATGAAACTTGGTAAAACGACACCAAAGGTTGCGAAGAAGGCACCGGAAAGACCCGCTGTGTGAGTGCCTACATAAGTTGCAACATTGACTGCGAAAGGACCAGGGGTACTTTCAGAAACAGCGATAAAGTCAACGAGTTCTTCCAAAGTCATCCATCCGTTCTTGAGAACTTCCTGTTCTACGAATGGTAACATTGCATAGCCGCCCCCGAACGTGAAGGCACCGATTTTCAGAAAGATAAAGAATAATTTAGCGAAAATCATCTGACTGCCTCCTTGATCTTCTTATAAGAAGTAATAAAACCTGCAGCTGCACAAATGAGAATAATGTACAGAACACTGATGTTGAAGAAGACGGTCATCACTAAAGCAAAAGCCATCAGAATATAAGACACGATGTTCTTTTCAAAGGACTTGTACATTGTAAGCATCGCATTGACAATCAAAGCCAAGACAGCAGCCCGGATGCCGAAGAAGGCATAGGAAACAGCCGGAAAACTTTCAAACTGGGCAAGAATGAAAGACACCAGATAAATAATGGCAAAGGAAGGAATAGTAACGCCCAAGGTTGCCGCAAAACTTCCCCAGAAACCTCCTGCTTTATAGCCTACAAATGTTGCGGAATTGATCGCAATCGGTCCCGGTGTGCTTTCCGCAATAGCTACGACATCCAGGACATCTTCTGAACTGATCCACTTTTTTCTGGTGACAACTTCTTCCTTGATCAGCGGAATCATTGCATAGCCCCCGCCGAAGGTAAAGGCACCGATTTTCATAAATGTCAGAAATAATTCCAAAGTTCTTGATTTCTTCATATATCTTTTCCCTTTTTACGCTTCCAGTATCAATGAATTTCATTTATATTTCAATTCATATGTTAATATATTTTATATAAGGAATTACATATACTTATGGATATTCATCATCTTCGTATTTTTCAGACCGTGTGCAGAACCGGATCTATGACGAAAGCGGCTGAAGTACTCAATACAACCCAGCCTGCTGTTTCCCTATCTATTTCAGAATTAGAGAACTTCTATCAGGTCAGAGTTTTTGACAGAGCCGGCAGGAAACTCAGATTAACAGAACCAGGAAAATACCTGCTTACTTATACAGACAGTATGTTAGCCCAATACGATGAAGCTGCTGCCAGTCTGCGGGAAGGGACCTACTTCCATGCCTGTACGATCGGTCTCAATGTATCGACCGGCGAAACCGAAGCACAGAAAATCATCAATGATATCAAGAAAGAAATTCCCGAAATCGATCTGCACCTGATCATCAATAACAGTTCAGAAATCATGCGTTTGGTAAAAAACGATGAAATTGATCTTGCAATCGTGGATGAAATTGAAGATGAAACAACTTTCCATATTCACTTGTGGAAAGAAGAAAAGATGATTCCGCTTGTTTCTTCTTCTCTGATTCAGAAAAAAGCACAGAACACAATCGGCATGACCAGGGAAGAGCTGATAAAACTGCCTCTTTTATTAAGAGAAAAAGGAAGCGGGAATCGCAGATGCATAGATTCCTATTTTCATGAAAAGAACCTGGTTCCTTTTATGGAAAGTGCATCTGAACTGAGTCTGATCAATGGTGCCCAGGCAGGTCTTGGAGTTGTATTCCTGCCGGCATCTCTGGTTTCTCAGATCAGGAACAGAAAAACACTGGTTGAAATTGAATTGACGGACAAGCTTCCGGTGCGTTCCTATTATCTGATCTGGCGGCGCAATCGGTATCAGACAAAAACCGTACAGAAAGTGATAGAAATCCTGCAGAAGCAGGCTTGAATTATGAACATGTATGCATACACTGGTATTATCCATTATCCAAAGGAGGTTCACTATGGGATTATTCAATTTATTTAACAAAGCTGATATTAACAAAGGTGTTGAGGAATATAAGAAAACACCAGGCGCAGTATTGATCGATGTCCGTACTGCTGAAGAATTTGAAGAAGGTCATATTCCGCAGGCAGTCAACATTCCCCTGCAGACCATTGAAGAGACAAAGGAAATGTACACAATCAAAGATACGCCTTTGTTTGTCTATTGCCGCTCCGGCGCAAGATCTGCCCAGGCAGCAGGTTATCTTGAAGCCAGCGGCTATACCAATATTCATGATATCGGCGGCATCATGAATTATACTGGTCAGATCGAAAAATAAAACTGAATATATAATTTATTATCTCTTTGGAAACAGAAGCGAGAAATATTCATCCGCTATTTTACGGACAGATTCCTGACACCCGCTTTTTACCCATTGCAGGGAAACATTATATAAACTGCCGGCAATGTGATATGCCGTGATGCCTTTCAGGTTAAAGTGCACGGCCAGATCCTTTGCAAGTTTTTCATTCAGAAAATCCAGATAATATTGTTCAAGACCAGCTTTGATCAGGCACTTGAAGACATTCTGTTCCTGTTTCAGATACTGGAAGGCAGTAAAAACCTGTTCATAGTAATCATCCTGCCCATGCGGTCTGTGCTGAAAAATTCTGCTGAAGCTTTCCATGTGGTGCTGGAAGTAGCTTTTGATAATATCCGGCTTCGTTACGTAATAGCGGTAGAGAGTTGCCCGGCTGACGCCTGCTTTTTCCGCAATCTCCGTCATGGAGATTTTTTCATAGTCTTTCTTTTCCATGATCTGAAAAAGAGCCTGGGTAATTGCTTCCTGGGTTAAGCGGATAGATTCCTGTGTTTTCATTATGACTCCTTTTGGATGAGACATTTTCTGTCATTTTGTTACATGCGGAAATGACTTCTTTTCTATGTGTCTGATTATCCCTGTCCCTGTATTGACGATACAATTATAGCATTTAAACTGTAAATGTAAGTCAGTTGTCTCACATAAATGAACTGAGAAACAGGAGGATGATTATGATTAAGACAAAACTTTACCCGGAAAGACTGGCAGGCTATGAAAAGGTCATTGCCGACAACAAGAATGACAACACCCGTACAGAATTTGAAAAGACAATTACAGAACGCCTGTTCAAGTGGTGGTCTGAATGGGTACCGGACTATGAAGGCTGGCTGAAGATCGCTGATGGTCTGTATGCACCGGAAGGCGAAATCATTGCCATTGGTCCGAAGCCGCAGAAGTATTGTGACTATCGTCTGTCCATGAAGGGACAGCGTGATGCCTTCGATATGGACATGGGTCCGATCGATGATTGCGTTGTTGAAAAGGATACCGTTGCCATCGATTACAAGATGTATATGACAGCCAAGGCTGATATGCCGCAGCTTCGCATGAAGAAGGGCGACACAAAGGTCCTGAAAGTAACTGAATTCAATACATTTGCCAATGTAGATGGATTCGATGTACCAATGGTCGTCAGACTCAAGCTCATCGCTACAGGTTTATAATCCTGCAGAAAACAGATGTTTCCCCTTTCCCTTCCTCTGTGGTCATGCACAGAGGTTTTTATTGTCTGCTTTCAGGAATGGTAAAATGATTTTTACTGAATACATGCTCAATTGTTCTGAAGCACTAAAAAACCGGAGTTTTGTCTCCGGCTTTTCATTGCTTTTCAGTTATTGATTTTTCTTTGTTTCCTGTGCTTCCAGCTGCTTCTGATGATCCTTTGCCCATTTGAGGGTTTTCTTCAGATACTGACCAGTCCAGCTTTCAGGCACACTGGCAACCTGCTCAGGCGTTCCCTGGGCAACAAGCGTACCGCCGGCGTCGCCGCCTTCCGGACCTAAGTCAATGATCCAGTCAGCACACTTGATGACATCAAGGTTATGTTCAATACAAACGACAGTGTCACCGTTATCGACGATTCTTTGCAGAACGCCGATGAGACGATTGACGTCATCCGTATGAAGACCGGTTGTCGGTTCATCAAGAATATATACAGCTTTACCGGTAGGTCTTTTCTGCAGTTCACTTGCGAGTTTTACTCTTTGGGCTTCACCGCCGGAAAGCGTTGTAGAAGACTGACCTAATTTCAGATACCCTAAGCCTACATCGTACAAAGTCTGCAGTTTATTCCTGATCTTCGGATGGTTGGCAAAGAACTGAAGCGCTTCTTCAATGCTCATTTCCAATACATCGTAGATGTTCTTTCCCTTGTAAGTACACTGGAGGGTCTCTTCGTTATATCTCTTTCCATGACATACTTCACAAGGTACATAGACATCCGGCAGGAAGTTCATGGAAATGACTTTGACGCCATCTCCCTGGCAGGCTTCGCACCTGCCTCCTTTTGTATTGAAAGAGAAGCGGCCCTTGTCATAGCCTCTGAGTCTTGCCTCAGGGGTTTTCGCAAAGACATCACGGATATCATCAAAGACACCGGTATAAGTTGCCGGGTTGGAACGCGGCGTTCTGCCGATCGGCTGCTGGTCGATTTCTACCAGCTTATCGATGTTTTCCAGACCCTTAATGGACTTGAACTTGCCTGGATGAATTCTTTGTCTGCCAAGTGATTGTAAGACAGCTTTCATGAAGACATCGTTGACCAATGTGGATTTGCCAGAGCCGGAAACACCCGTCACAACTACAAACTTTCCTAGCGGAATCTTCACGTTGAGTTTCTTCAGGTTGTGTTCTTCTGCACCTTTGATTTCAACAAAGAGGCCGTTGCCTTTTCTTCTTGTTTCAGGGACCTTGATCATCTTTCTGCCGGCAAGATAAGCACCGGTGATGGAATTTGGATTAGCCATGACTTCTTCCGGCGTACCTGCTGCCATAACTCTGCCGCCGTGAATGCCGGCACCTGGTCCGATATCAACAATATAATCAGAAGCTAACATCGTTTCCTCATCGTGTTCAACAACAATTAAGGAATTGCCTAAATCACGCATGGATTTCATCGTATTGATGAGCTTGGCATTGTCTCTCTGATGAAGGCCGATGGATGGTTCATCCATGACATAGAGAACACCGGAAAGACGGGAACCGATCTGGGTAGCGAGTCTGATTCTCTGTGACTCACCGCCTGACAAAGTTCCGGCAAGTCTGTCCAGGGTCAGGTAATCCAGGCCTACATCTGCCAAGAATGCAAGGCGGTTGTTGATTTCCTTGATGACCATTTCGGCAATCTTCTGTTTTTCCGTATCCAGTTTCAATTCAGAAAGCCATTTTCTTGCCTGGGTAACAGACATGGCAGTGAATTGGGAAATGTTCTTGTCTCCTACTCTGACAGACAAAGATTGTTCATTCAATCTTGCCCCATGGCACTTCGGACATGGGGATTCAATCATGAAGGAATGGTACCAGTCCTTGAACATATTGGAAGTTGTTTCAGCATATCTTCTTTCGATCATATGCTTGACGCCTTCAATATAATCGTTTCTCTTATAATGGTTGCCGGAAGCAGAAACAAGTTCATATCTGATCGGCTTGTCAGAGCCTTCGAGAATGACCTGAATCTGTTTCTTTGTCAGGTTTTTAATCGGGGTATCCAGGTCGATCTTATAGGCTTTGCACAAAATGCAGAAAGTCTGCCATTCAATATTTTCCGTACCGGCAATGTTCTTGTAATAACGGATACCGCCCTGGTTGATGCTCAGGTTCTTGTCCGGCATCAGGTTGTCCGGATCTACTTCTTCCGTAAAACCAAGGCCCTTGCACACATCGCAGGCACCGATCGGAGCATTGAAGGAAAAGAGTCTTGGTTCAAGATTCGGGACTGAGAAACCGCAGATCGGACATGCATACTTGGAGGAGAAAAGCTTTTCTTCGCTGCCGTTCAGTACTTTGACTTTGCCGTCAGAAAGATTCAGAGCGGTTTCCATGGAATCATGGATCCGGGATCTGCTTTCCGGGTTTTTGACAATCCGGTCGACAACAACATCAATATCATGACGATTGTTCTTTTCCAGAACGATATCATCTTCCAGCATCCGGATTTCTCCGTCTACTCTGACTCTGATATAGCCGTCCTTCTGTAATTTTGTAAATGTATCTTTGAAAGTTCCCTTCTTGTTGGTAACGATCGGAGCTAAGATTGTCAGTCTTGATTTATCCGGATAAGACATTACGGTATTGACCATTTCCGTAATGGTCTGGCCGGTAATCGGGATATTGTGATGCGGACAGTACGGGGTGCCGGTTCTTGCGTATAAAAGACGCAGGAAGTCATAGATTTCCGTAACGGTTCCTACGGTAGACCGCGGGTTGTTGGAAGTCGTTTTCTGGTCAATGGAAATGGCTGGTGACAAGCCTTCAATGAGTTCAACATCTGGTTTTTCCACGCCGCCTAAGAATTGTCTTGCATAAGCAGACAAAGACTCAACGTATCTTCTTTGTCCTTCGGCATAGATGGTATCGAAGGCAAGAGAAGTTTTGCCGGAGCCGGACAGGCCGGTCATGACAACGAGTTTATTACGCGGGATATCAAGGTCGATATTTTTGAGGTTATTTTCCCTGGCACCGCGGATGATGATTTTATCCTGCTGCATTTATTTCTTTGCCTCCTGGCATAAGTCTGACAACATGACCCATGCCTCACGCGGAGAAAGATCGTCCGGATTGACAGATGCGAGTTTTTCTTTCAGTTCATCTGCTTCCTTGTCTTCCTTCTCCATTTCGACTACCTGGAAGTTCTGCTGGACAATGCGTTTCTTGGATTCGAGTTCCTTTTGTAAAGAAGCAGCTCTGGTCAGAACGCTTTCAGGAAGTCCTGCAAGCCGGGCAACATTGATGCCGAAGGACCTGCCGGCCGGGCCGTCCTTTATTTTATATAGGAAAGTGACTTTATCGTCATCTTCTTTGACCACGACATGGACATTGCGGACGCCGCCGATGGAATCCGTGATCGTAGTCAATTCATGATAGTGGGTTGAGAACATAGTCTTGGCATGGATACAGGCTGCGATGTATTCAATCATGGCCTGGGCTAAAGCCATGCCGTCATAGGTACTGGTGCCTCTGCCGATTTCATCAAAGAGAATCAATGAGTGTTCGGTTGCATTCTGCAATGCCTGGTTGGCTTCATTCATTTCAACCATGAACGTAGACTGACCGGATAAGATATCATCACTGGCTCCGATTCTCGTAAAGATCTTGTCGAAAACAGGCATGGTGCATTTCTTTGCCGGGACAAAACAGCCGATCTGCGCCATGATCACAATCAAAGCTGTCTGTCTCATGTAAGTAGATTTACCGCCCATGTTAGGACCTGTGATCAATAGAATGTTATTGTCGTGATCCATGTGTACAGAGTTAGCGACATACTTTGGATCTTTCATCATTTCATCCAGAATCGGGTGTCTGCCGGAGATGACTTCAAAGTCATCATCTGAGAAAACCGGACGCACGTATCCATAATTGGCACTGTCTTCTGCCAAGGATGCATAGCAGTCAATTTCAGCTAAGACACGGGCCAGCTTCTGCAATTTCGGCAGATATCCGCGAATGGCATCAAGGATCTTCTGGAAGAGTTCCTTTTCCAATTCTATTGCGTGTTCTTCCGCATGGAGAATGGCATCTTCCTTTTCCTTGAGTTCCGGTGAAATGAATCTTTCGTTATTGGTCAGGGTTTGTTTACGGACATAGCCCCATTCCGGTTTTACTTCTTTAGCGGCTGCCTTGGAGATTTCAATATAGTAGCCGAAAATCTTGTTGTAGCCGATCTTCAGGGTCTTGATACCGGTCTTTTCTTTTTCTGCTGCTTCCATGTTGGCAATGAAATCACGGCCGGATTTCTGAATTTTTCTGGCTTCATCAAGTTCGGCATTATAGCCGTCTTTGAACATCCCGCCATTACTTGTTAAGACTGGCGGATCTTCGACAAAGGCATCTTTGAGAACATCATAAAGAGAAGTCAGACGATCTGTATTTTGATATTCCGCAAATGGATCGGCATCGATCTGATCCATGATTTCCGGTACCTGAGCCAGAGTTCTGGTCAGACGGACGCAGTCAATGGCATTGGCATTATTCATGGCACATCTTGCGATCAATCTCTGCAGGTCATAAATATTTCCCAGGGAATCACGCAGAACCTGGCGGTTCATGAAGTGTTTCATGAGCCACTGTACTTTGTCATAGCGCTTTTCTATACGTTCCTGATTGACTAAAGGCTTTTCAATCCACTTCTTCAATAAACGGGAACCCATAGCACTTCTGCACTGGTCCAGGAAAGACCAGAGAGTAATAGCCTTGCCGTTTTCATGAATCGGCTGGGTGAGTTCCAGATTGACACGGGTGGAATAGTCCATGAAAAGAACCTGGTCTTCTGCTTCTACAACCGCTGTCTGAAGATGGGCAAGCATGTGTCTCTGGGTAGCTTCCAGATAATTGAGCATCAGGCCGTAGGCATGTAATTCATAGTCCTTGGTTAACTGTTCTGCCAGTGGCTTGTAAATGTCTTTAATCGAAGCATCCGCACAATAGGAAATAACAATATGCATTTCCCGGAGCATCTTCAGTACTTTCTCACGGAAACCTTCTTCTACAACAACTTCCCTGACATTGTTCTTCAGAATAGTCTGGTAAAGAACCTGATCCTTATGGGCAATGTTTTCCACGAAGTTTTCACCGGTGCTCATTTCGACAAAAGAAACCGCATAGCCGTATTTATAATCGACGATAGCAGCTAAATAAACCGATGCTTTGTCATCGGTAATTTCATCCATGATGGTACCAGGCGTGACAACCTTGATGACATCACGTTCCACTAAGCCGACTGCTAACTTCGGATCTTCCATCTGTTCAACGATGGCAATCTTGTATCCTCTTGAGACAAGACGCTGCAGATAGGACTGAACGGCATGGTGAGGAACACCGCACATTGGAACCTTTTCATCCACGCCGGCATTCTTGCCTGTCAGAACCAGGTCCAGTTCCTTGGAAGCAATTTTTGCGTCATCAAAAAACATTTCATAAAAATCACCGATACGATAAAAAACCAGGGCATCCGGATAGTTTGCCTTGACCTTCAAGTATTGCTGCATCATCGGTGTATAGGTTTTTTCTTTTGGCATTGTGCTACCTCTTAAAACTTCTCAATTATACCATGATCAGCCTGTTATTAAGGGTTTTTCAGAAGGACAAAGGCGGTGGGATTCCGCCGCCTGTAAATGAATTATTTCAATCCGACTTTTGAAGGATTTGTTTTGTATGCCAAGGCCCTGCCAAGCTTCACTGTTTCAAGATAACCAGCTTCTTCCAGTCGTTTCAGAATCTTCGTCCGGAAATATGAGGAATCTGCTACCCCGAGATGCTTTGCGATTTCAGATGATTTTCTGGCAGAAGCATAGCAGAAGGCAAGGATGCTGCCATCATGCTTTGAAGCATCCGTTACCGGTACAAAGGAAATAGCGTCTTCAGTGATGCCTTTATGAATTCCTGGTTCATAGGTCAGATCCGGCAATACAAGGGTGAAATGATCAGAAGCAGAATAAATATATGGTTTATGTCCCTGGTCTGCATCTTGATATTCCTCGGCAATTTTATCAAAGCCTGTTCCTGCAGCTTCCATGACATTGCAATGAACCAGCACTTCGCAGATCAATTCATTTCTTCGTTTGGAAATGATATCTGACAAATCGTATGACTTTCCTATCAATGCGCCTTCATAAAAGCTTCCCGGCGAAGAAATTTCCAGCCTGTCTTTGAAAAGATCTACCTGAATTTGTGTTCCGTCCAGATAGTAATCCCGATGCGCAGCTGCATTGACAAGACCTTCAAAAACAGCCCGTTTAGGATATGAATCAAAGTTTTCACGATAATCATCATGCTTGATGATCATGTGGTTCATTCTGGCATCCACAAAGTTTTCCATAAAGGTGATGGAAGAAGTGATATTTCCCCTGAATCGGTTGACACTGACAATCCGATCGCTCCCCCGTGTAAAGCCGGAAAATTGTGAACACTGAACAGCAGTTTTGGATCCGTCATATGAATCCATAAACAGAACTCCGCCCTTCTTCAGTTTCTTATCCTGATCAAAGAATCCCATTGAGCGGAACATTTTATCCGAAAACTTTTTCCCACCGTGCTCAAGACTGAATGCATTCAGCTGGGTAAAATCTTCTTCCTTATACGAAAGATCAGAAGATAATGTATCAAATTGCTGAGAAGTGCTATGGATACTCATTTCTCTGATTTCTTCGTAGGTTGCCGCATTTGTATATCCGTCTCTTCTCATATAAATTGCCGGGACTCCATTGATCTTGAGAAGTACAGGCTTGACAGGTGATTCTCCGATTGTCACTTTCAACACCAATCTTTCCTGTTCTCTGATCTCATAGGGAATAAAATCTACCATCGTATTCGGTCGTGGTGTTATATGTTCATTCACCTGATTATTGAAGTAGTTTCTTTCTGCGTCTGCTTCTTTTCTGGTAAAACCAATTACTTTCTGTGATTTATCTTCAACTCCGATGTAAAGTTTTCCTCCGGATGCATTGGCAAAACCCGCGATGGTTTTCAGCCAGCTTGTCGGATCTTTACGATCCAGAACTTTTTTGCACTCCATCGTTCCATTTTCAAGTTTTTCGGTATTTGTTAATTCTTCCAGCAGCATTTGTATCACCTCATTTAGTCACTACTTCAACAATTACTTCAATACTACTTCAATAATCACTTCAATTCAACTTCAATAGCTACTTCAATATCACTTCAATTTGAATTTGAATTTATTGAAGTTTGTGAAGCAGCTGAGTTTATGTACTTTAAAAATCCATACTACAAAATGGAAATAGGAGAAAAGACTATATTTAAGCCTTTTCCCGACATTCCAGAAGATGAACTGTCAAAAAATTCTGACTCGATTTCAGTTATTGACACGCGCATTTATGCACATATCTCTTCTCAACTTCAACAACTACTTCAATAGCACTTCAATTTGAATTTGAAGTAATTGAAGTTTGTGAAGAAACAGAGTTTATGCACATTAATAAATCCATACTACAAAATGGAGATGAGAAAAAAGACTATATTTAAGCCATTTCCCGACATTATAAAGAAAGAAGTGTCAAAGAATCGGGTAACTGTTTTCTACCTTGGCTGCTTCCATTGCATTTCAACAGCGTTTGAAGTTAATGAAGCTTGTTGAGATTATCTGATTCATCATTGAAAATCACATGCAACAAATTATGAGTGCCAGAAAAGGCCTTATTTAAGCCGATTTTCGGCAATTCAGAGAGATAAAGTGTCGAAGAATTATGCGACCATATCCTGCTGATAATTGAAGTTTTATGCGTTCCCTTTTGCAGCTTTAATAGTATCTCAGCTGTGTCTGAAATGAGCACTCAGCAAGCGCTGACCGCAAGTGGCAAAATATGACCGAAAATTTTCTGGAAATTCAGCCGAAAAGAGAAGCAGAATCTGACCGATTGGCCATGGAACAATTCAAAGCAAAATGATTATGCAGAATGAAGTGATTGAAGCTTGCGAATGATCAGATATACAGCCGGCAAGTTGCCAGCATTGCAAAACACTCCGATATAATGGTGACATTTTCATCACTGACGCACAGGAAACCCGCTGGTTCAGCTGAAATTTATATCCTCAGTGCAAAAGGGATGCTCAGATTCCATATTTCTTCCTTATACTTCTGAGTGCAGCATTGCCATTCTGAACTTTGCCTTCGTTGTAATCATGAATACCACGGTTAATAAAATCTGCCTCTTCGCCTGGGGTATCATTTCCAACTTTCATAGGTACTTTTTTCATATGGCCACCTCCTGGATATCTGAAGTTTATATTCAATTGAGTTATATCTCAATTCTGACAATCCTATAACCGGTGCAAGTATAAACGCGGAGTTGAGTTACATTCAGAAATTCCATACTACAAAATTTAAATAGGAAAAAAGGCCATATTTAAGCCATTTATTAATATTTCCAGAGACAAAGTGTCAAAGAATTAAGTTGCATTTACGTATCTATTGAAAAGGATGAATTTCCTGATTGCGTAAAAAATTGGGGTCTGTACGGAAACTTGTGTAAAGGTGTTATGAAATAAAAAAGGAATCTCGTATAATCATTAGCGACCAAACCAAAGAAAGTACGAGGTTCCCAAAT
>OMXQ01000044.1 GCA_900315065.1 uncultured Erysipelotrichaceae bacterium | reverse complement strand
ATATATTGTATATAATATAAAAGCGTAAAAAATAAGAGGTATATCAAAAAAAGTGAAAAAGTTTGATATACCCGAAATTGATCATGCGTAATTACTACTCGGAAAAATTCTGCTTGTCAGGAAGCTCGGTCTCTGCTATACTCGATTCAGGTTCATATGGAATTGGCCGTCCTGCATCTGCGCCAACAGATGCGCTTGGGACGACCTTTTCTTTTTCTGTCATTCCGATCCTCCCTTCAAACCATCCAGGATCTCTGCCATCATGCGAATGATCGCGAGAAGATCCGGATCTACGCCAGTCCCGGCTTCGATCCGGCAAAGCTCGGCATACACTGCGTCCAACCTGTTCCGCAGCGCTTTATATACGCGCGGATTACCCTGTACATTGACTTCACGGTTCAACGCCCGTGACAGGAGATAATCCTGTTTTGTCTGTCCGGAGAGCTGAATTGCATTGTCGATCAGCTTTCCCTCTTGCGGCTTGACACGAAAGGCGACAACAACATTCCGTGTACGGTTGTATTCGTTTCGTTTTCCAGACATTAGCTTGCTCTCCTTTCCATATTCAGCTTGTCTGCCATTTCAGTCTGAGTTGAGGGGAACAGATGTGCGTAATGATATGTGATATCAATGCTCTCATGGCCAAGACGATCAGCGATTGCTGTTGCACTGAATCCCATATCAATCAGAAGCGAAACATGGCTATGTCGAATGTCATGAATCCGGATTCTCTTGACATCTGCTTCCTTTGCTCCCCTGTCCATTTCTCTGTGGAGATAGTTCTTGGTGATCAGGAACATCCGATCATTATCTCCGACATCATAGAGCATGCGAAGATAATCCTGCATTTCATCTGCAAGAAACTGCGGCATTGCAATCACCCGATTGCTTTTCTCCGTTTTCGGCGATGTAATCAGATCTTTGCCATTCAGACGCTGGTAGGATTTTGTGATCGACACAGTGTTTTTCTCAAAGTCAAAATCCGATGGCGTCAACGCCAGAAGTTCTCCCTCCCGGATGCCACACCAGTACAACATCTCAAACGCATAATACGAAAGTGGCTTGTCCATCATCGCATCTGCGAATTTCAGATACTCTTCCTTTGTCCAGAACAGCATTTCCCGATCCTTTTTCTTGCCCATAGTTCCGGCGATTTTGCACGGGTTTTCCGCAAGACGATAATACTTCACAGCATGGTTGAACATCGCACTGAGAACTGTATTGATCGTTCTCAAATACACCGAGGAGTATGGCTTTCCGTTCTGATCCCTGTACTTCAAAAGCGTATTCTGCCAGGTAATGATCTGCTGCGGAGTAATGCTGCTCAATTCCAGTTTTCCGAAATAAGGGAGCAGTTTCTTTTGGATGATATGCGCTTTTGTTGCCCATGTGTTTTCCTTCAGGCGTGGTTTTACATCCTCCACATACAGCGCAGCGTAACTCTCAAAAGTCATATTCACGCTGGATGTCATTTTGCATAGTTGCTCTCGCTCCCACGCCTGCGCTTCGCGCTTGGTCTGAAACCCTCGCTTTTGTGTTTGTTTCCGCGCACCGGTCCAATCGGTGTAACGATACACAGCGCGCCATGTGTTGGACTTTTCGTCCTTGTAGACTGCCATTTTTATTTTCCTCCTTCATAGCAGTATTTCTCCATGAAAAATGTGCGATTGACCCGACCGGAGATCGTCAGGTAACCCATTTCTTTCAGCTCTTCATTGAGCCTCTGTACGACTTTGTATGCATGAGACTTGGAAATACCCAATTCTTTTGCCACATCGTCTACTGTCATAAAAAGATCCATGCTTTCCATCACCTCCCTTCGTGAGGTAAAAACCTCTTTAATCACTAGCCGGCGAGAAGCTTGATTTTATACTCTTCCGGCTATAGGTCAGCATGATTTGCAAATAGGAATCGTTGAGATGCGCATTTTCTGCCACAGGACAAGTCTCTTTGCCGTTTGCCCGAAGTCGGTTCCTGCCCCGTCGTTCCCCGCGGCGTATTTTCCCGGCGCGCGCTCATATCATGGCGACGCTCCCGTTGTATCCCCCTTCGGACGGCTATTCAGTTTTCAAGGTGCAGACTAAGCGAACTTGCTTAGCATTAGTATTATACTAAACGAATTTGTTTTAGTCAAACTATTTTTGCTATATTTTTTAAACAAATTTATTTAATTTTTCTTGACACATTTAAACAAATATGCTATAGTCATGCTATCTTGATTGATTGGAGCTGTTCTCAATGGCGATTGGTGAAAGAATTCGCTTCTTCCGCAACATGCGTGGAATGACGCAAAAATACCTCGGTGTCCTGATGGGCTTCCCGGAAAAATCCGCTGATATTCGCATGGCACAATATGAGTCCGGTTCCAGAACGCCTAAGGAGGATTTGACCAAGTCTTTGGCGCAGGCGCTGGAGGTATCTCCTTCTGCATTGAACGTTCCGGACATCGACAGCTATATCGGTCTGATGCACACACTCTTTGCACTTGAGGATCTGTACGGGCTGAAGATCGGAGAAGTACAGGGCGAGGTCTGCCTCCGTGCAGATGTATTTCACGGCTCCAGTGCTGTTGAGCTGAACAGGATGCTACGCAGTTGGAATGACGTCGCATCGAAACTAAAATCCGGAGAGATTACGCAGGAGGAATACAACGCCTGGCGGTATCAGTATCCGAAATATGATCAAGCCGGAGGATGGACAAAGACATCATTTGAGCAATAAAACAAAAAAGAGCTAACTGATCGAAAGAAAATCAGTTAGCTCTTATTCTTTGGATAATGTGGTTGTGTTGCCAAATCGTTGCCACGAGAGGCGTCAGCAGCTCAAAAACTGTGTGTTTTCAACCTCTCCCGGGTTTCCCGGGATTATTCCCACTCGATGATGCCCAGCGGCTGACCAGAGCTCAGCTCTCTTCTATTCTGAATCAGGCAAAGCAGAATCATACGGGTCTTTTTCTTTCCTATGATCCGACCCAGGCCAGATATACCCAGGAAGTTCTGAATCTTTCCGAATTATTGAAAGACGAACATTTTTCTGCTAAAAAACTGACGACAAAGATCCGTACCAACCCGGAATTATCTGCATTCCTGGAATGCATCATGACCGGCCGCAAATACCACCGCCAGGCTTTTCCTCATGTTTCCTTATCCTACTTTGATCAGAAGGAAGACCTGTATGCCTATCTTGCCGATCTTTCCAAAAAGAAATGGACCGTTTTCAATCTGCCTTACGCAAATGAAAATGAAGAATATGTATCGGCTGCCATCGTCATGGACAATACTTTCTACTATCACGGCAACCGTCTTCACTCTCATCAGGCCAGAGAAAAACAGATCTATGATATGATCTCACGTACCATTTCTGATCTGCAGATTGTCGTCTATCACAATCCGCCAGTCTTTCTCCACATTTACAACATTCTCAACCACAAGGACTGATACAATAACAATATGAAGAAAAAAGGCTGCTATTCCTCCGGTGAATTTGCCAGAAAAGCGAATGTCACCCTCAGAACCATCCGCTATTATGATGCAAAGGGTCTGTTGACCCCTTCTTTCCGTTCGCCTTCCGGTGCCCGTTTCTATACCAATGCGGATCTGGCAAAATTGCAGCAGATTCTTTTGTTCAAGTACCTGGGTCTTTCTCTGGATGATATCAAAGAACTCACGGTAGCTTCCGGCGACCAGCACTTCCTTTTGGAATCTTTGAACATGCAGAAGAAGCTCATTCAGGAAAGAATCGAAGAAATGAAGACGGTTGAAACAACCATCAATAAAACCATCGATGCCATTTCGGATGATGCCAAAGTCGATTACAACAATCTTCTGGATCTGATCCAGGCAACCACCATGGAACAATCTCTCAAGACCCAGTACCAGAACGCTGCCAATATTTCCGCAAGAATCTCTCTGCACAGAAACTATTCCCTGAACAAGCAGGGCTGGTTTCCCTGGCTCTATGAACAATGCGGCATCCATGCCGGCATGAATATACTGGAAATCGGATGCGGCAATGGAGAGCTGTGGCTGGAAAACATGGACAAGCTTCCGGAAAATATTTCCATTACCTTGTCAGATAAATCTGAAGGCATGATCCGTGATCTGCAGCGAACAATAAAAGATAACAGATTTACGTTCAAGGTAGCTGATGCCCAGGCAATTCCTTATGAAAAAGAATGCTTTGATCTGGTCATTGCCAACCATGTTCTTTTCTATTGTGAAGATGTAAAAAAAGCTGTATCAGAATGCGCCAGAGTATTGAAGAAAGACGGCACTTTCATTTCATCTACGTATGGTTCTCATCACATGAAGGAAATCACCGATCTTGTTCAGACCTTCAATCCCGAAATCGTTCTTTCCAGAAACAAGCTCTATGAAAGATTCGGCCTGGATAACGGCGAAGAATTATTAAAGACAAGTTTCCAAACAATCGAATGCCGCCGATATGAAGATGCCATCGAAATCAGCGAAGCAGACCCATTGATTTCCTATATTCTTTCCTGCCACGGCAACCAGAATCACATTCTGCTCAACCGCTACAAAGAATTCCATGACTTTGTCGAAGCACAGACAAAGAACACTTTCCATATCACCAAAGAAGCAGGTGTTTTTCTGGCAAAGAAGTAGTTCCATAATCTGCACCAGTTCAATCAGAAACAAACCTTATAATAAAGAAAGTCAAAAAGGAGAAAATATACAATATGGATTACAAAACCCTCAAACCATTCCCGAAGGACTTCCTCTGGGGCGCCTCTTCTTCTGCCTATCAGTGTGAAGGTGCATATCTGGAAGACGGCAAGACCCTTTCCGTTTCCGATACTGCCCCGATTCCTGAAGGCACCACCAATTTCAACGAAGGCATTGACCACTACCATCGGTTCAAAGAAGACATTGACCTGATGGCTGAGATGCACTTCAATGAATTCCGTTTCTCTATTGCATGGCCGCGTATCATCCCAAGCGGCGACGGGGAAGTCAATCCGAAGGGTGTCGCTCATTATCACGAAGTCATCGATTATTGTCACGAAAAAGGCATTGAACCTGTTGTTACTTTGTATCACTTTGATTTGCCGCAGGTTCTCCAGGACAAATACGGCGGCTGGGCTGACCGCAGATGCATTGATGCCTTTGTCAACTACTGCAAGGTATGCTTTAAAGAATACGGCAGTAAGGTAAAATACTTTCTCACCATCAATGAACAGAACATGATGGTTCTCTACCAGGGCGCTCAATACGGTTCCCCGAAGGGCGTATGGCAGGCCAACCACCACATGTTAGTCGCTCAGGCAAAAGCCATGATCGAATGCCACAAGATGTGCAAGGCAAAGATCGGACCAGCCCCGAATATTACGGCCATCTATCCGGCAACTTCTGCTCCGATGGATAACCTGGCTGCCATGGACTTTGACCAGCTCAGAAACAGACTCTTCCTCGATACTGCTGCTTTCGGCAAATATCCGGAAGCTCTTTGGAACTGGTGGAAAGACCAGGGCATTGAACCAACGATCGAAGACGGAGACATGGAAGCTCTCAAAGACGCCAAGCCTGATTTCCTGGCTTTCAACTACTATGGTGCAGGCTGCGTAAAGTATGTATCCAAAGAAGAAGGCGAAAAGATTCTGAAAGAAGCCAATGAAAAGAAAGACTTCATGACAGGTCTGATGACATACCCTGGCATGTGCATGGCTGTGAACAATCCTCTGCAGGAACAGACAGCTTACGGCATGGGCGTTGACCCGACCGGTCTGCGCATCACTCTCCGCCAGCTTTGGGAAAGATACCATCTGCCTCTCTTAATCACAGAGAATGGCTGCGGTGTCAAGGATACCCTTGAAGCAGATGGAAAAATTCATGATCCATACAGAATTGACTATTTGCGCAGACACATCATTGCCTGCCGCGAAGCCATCACAGACGGTGTTGATCTGATGGGCTATTCGCCATGGTCTGCTTTCGATCTGATCTCCACCCACCAGGGCGTTACCAAGAGATACGGCATGATCTATGTTGATCGTGATGAATTTGACCTCAAAGAAATGAAGAGATATCGCAAGGATTCCTTCTATTGGTATGGCAAGTGCATCGCTTCCAACGGCGAAGATCTTGACGATTAATCATCATCCAGGCAAATAGATGTAATCTGTATTGCCAGCGTCACAAGACGCTGGCTTTTCTGTCTGAAGAGGCCAGGTTTTCTTTGAGCTGGAAGCAGGAAATGATAGATTAAATGATAGAATAAATGATTGAATAAATTTTGGCAGCACAATACTAAATGCTTAAAAAGCGCCTTAAATAAGCCTTTTTTGCAATGATGACGTCTTCCGATGACAAGATGCATAACCTGGAAATGATAGAATAAATGATAGAATAAGTGATAGAATAAATGAGATAATGGAGGCCCGCGATGAAAGAAACAGAAGTTCTTGAATTAAAAAAATCTCTTACTCAGCTCAAAGAAGGTATTATTTCATTAAGTGCAATGCTGAATAAACATAATAAGGGACAGGTGATTTTTGGCATAAATGATGATGGAAAAGTCTGCGGCCTTACCATTGGCAAAAAAACGAAAGCAACGATCACACAGGAAATTCAGAATCATCTTAAACCGTTTCCGATCAATATTACAGTTGAAGATTATATGCAGGATGATCATCAGTTGATTCGTATGAAAGCTGCGGGAGATGATACTCCGTATTGTGCGTATGGGAGATACTATATCAGAGTCAATGATTCTGATATTCAGATGGATTCCTACCAGCTGCAAAGCTTTTTTGAAAACAAAGACGAGAGTTATTCAAAATGGGAGAACACCGAAACAGACTATACGTCCGCTGATATTGATGAGGACCTTCTGCTTGACTGCATTCGTACTGCCAATGAAAAAGGCAGATTGAATTACGTATACAGGAATGCAGATGAAGCACTTGAAAAACTAGGCTTATTGACAAGCAGCGGTAAATTGAACAATGCCGGATGGTATCTTTTTGGAAAAGGCAAGCCACTTACAATAAAGGAAGCAAATTATCCGACTGATGCGAGAACGGAATTTGGAGAAATAAAAGAATTCCATGGAAATATCATTGAATGCATCCACGAAGCTCTTTCTTACATTCAAAACCATATTTCCTATAAATCGGAAATTGTAGGAATAACAAGGGAAGAAACCCCTGAGATTCCAATCAAAGCAATCAGAGAAATCGTCATCAATTCATTCGCACATTGTTCTTATGCAAAAGTCGGCGATTACAATCAATATGTAATCTACAAATCATCCATCAGAATTTACAACCCCGGTTCCATTATAAAAGGCATTGATCCTTTGAGATTCGCATCCGGCCAAGTCGGCAGTAAAATCAGAAATGTATTAATTGCCGCAACATTATATAAATACGGCTTAATTGACACATTCGGGACCGGGTTTGACAGAACGTTTACATTGTGTGCACAAGCTGGTGTCGAATATAAGTATAAGGAAGATGAATTTGGATTCAGTTTTATTTTCCTGCGTAACACATCATTCTTAAATGATAGATTAAATGACAGAATAAATGATAGAATAAAAACACTGGATAACACAATTATAAGTGCAATAAAAGAAAACAAATATATTACAACTGCAGAGCTTGTAAAGCTGACCGGCAAGTCATCCTCAACAATAAACCGGCACATAAAGTCATTATCAGAGGATGGAAAAATCAGCAGAATCGGTTCCAAGAAAGCCGGATACTGGGAATTGACCAGCACTGTGGAAGAATAAAGCAATGGCGCTTTGATATACCAATACTCAATCTGCATACAAACAGAAGAAGAGTGCAGCCAGGCAGCTTTATCACATGCCCTCCTGTCACAAGCATACTTTGAAGAATAACATCTATGAAACGGACATTCCTTGTCCGTTTTTTTTGTGGTGAATTATGTGAAATATAAAAAAGTGCTTGAAGGTAACGTAACGTCATCTTTTATGATATGGCCGTATCAAAACAGGAGAATAAAAAAATTATGAACATTATCGTTACAGGCGGTGCCGGATTTATCGGCTCAAACTTCGTATTCCTCGAACTCAGAGAACATCCTGAGGACAGAATCATCTGCATCGACAAATTAACATATGCCGGTAATTTAAAAACTCTGAAACCGGTCATGGACAAGCCGAATTTCAAATTCTACAAGGCAGATATCTGCGACAAGACTGCCATGGAAGAAATCTTCAAAACAGAAAAGCCGGATATCGTTGTCAACTTTGCGGCTGAATCCCACGTTGACCGTTCCATTGAAAATCCACAGATCTTCCTGGAAACAAATATCATCGGTACTTCCGTTCTCATGGACATGTCCAGAAAGTATGGTGTAAAGAGATATCACCAGGTTTCTACAGATGAAGTATACGGCGACCTGCCGTTAGACAGACCGGACCTCTTCTTTACGGAAGAAACTCCTCTCCATACTTCTTCCCCATATTCTTCTTCCAAGGCTGGTGCAGACCTTCTGGTCAACGCTTACCACAGAACATATGGTCTGCCGACAACCATTTCCAGATGTTCCAATAACTATGGTCCTTATCAGTTCCCGGAAAAGCTGATTCCTTTAATGATTGCCAATGCCTTAGCTGACAAGAAACTTCCTGTCTATGGTGCAGGTCAGAACGTCCGTGACTGGCTGTATGTTGAAGACCATTGCAAGGCAATTGATCTCATCATCCGCAAGGGCACAGTCGGTGAAGTCTATAACATCGGCGGTCACAACGAAATGCACAACATCGATATCGTCAAGATCATCCTGAAGGAACTGGGCAAGCCGGAATCCCTGATTGAACACGTTACGGACAGAGCAGGTCATGACCAGCGCTATGCCATTGATCCGGCCAAGATCCACGCAGAACTCGGCTGGCTGCCGGAAACCATGTTCAAGGACGGTATCAAGAAGACAATCAAGTGGTATCTCGACAACAAGGAATGGTGGGAAGACATCATCTCCGGCGACTACCAGAACTACTACGCTGAAATGTACGGCAAGAAGGAAGTAATTGACTGATGAAGGTATTTGTTACAGGCGTCGGCGGTCAGCTCGGCCACGATGTCATGAATGAACTGGCAAAGAGAAACTACGAAGGCATCGGTTCTGATATCGCTCCTGTGTACAGCGGCGTCCAGGACGGTACTGCTGTTACCAAAGCTCCCTATGTCCAGCTGGATATTACAGACGCAGAAGCAGTCAGAAAAGTCCTGATGGAAGTAAAGCCGGATGTCATTGTCCATTGTGCTGCTTGGACGGCAGTTGACATGGCAGAAGACGATGACAAGGTTGCCAAAGTCAGAGCCATCAATGCCGGCGGCACCCAGAACATCGCAACTGTCGCAAAAGACCTCGATGCCAAGATGGTTTATATCTCTACTGACTATGTCTTCAACGGCCAGGGAACAGAACCATGGCAGCCTGACTGCAAGGACTACGCACCTTTAAACATCTATGGTCAGACAAAACTCGAAGGAGAACTGGCAGTTTCCAGCACACTGAAGAAATACTTCATTGTCAGAATTGCCTGGGTCTTCGGCAAGAACGGCAAGAACTTCATTAAGACCATGCTCAAAGTCGCTAAGACACACGATGAAGTCAGAGTTGTCAATGACCAGATCGGTACACCAACTTATACATACGACCTGGCAAGACTCTTAGTCGATATGATTGAAACCGACAAATACGGCTACTATCACGCAACCAATGAAGGCGGCTATATTTCCTGGTATGACTTTACAAAGGAAATCTACAAGCAGGCAGGCCTCACTACAAAGGTTACACCGGTTACTACCGAAGAATACGGTCTTTCCAAAGCAGCCCGTCCGTTCAATTCCCGGCTTGATAAATCCAAGCTGGTCAAGAACGGTTTCAACCCGCTTCCTGACTGGAAGGATGCAGTTGCCCGCTACCTCAAAGAACTCGATATGAATAATCTGTAAGGAGAAAAAAAGAAATGAAGGGAATTGTATTAGCCGGAGGTGCCGGCACAAGACTCTATCCGCTTACCATGGTCACCAGTAAACAATTACTTCCTGTCTATGACAAGCCGATGATCTTCTATCCTTTAAGCACCCTGATGTTAGCAGGCATCAATGATATTCTGATTATTTCCACGCCAGACGATACACCAAGATTTGAAGCACTGCTTGGCGACGGCAGTCAGTTCGGGATCAAGCTTTCCTACAAAGTTCAGCCAAGTCCGGATGGACTTGCCCAGGCTTTCCTGTTAGGCAAAGAATTCATCGGCGATGAAGCATGCGCAATGGTTCTTGGCGACAATATCTTCTACGGCAACGGCTTCGGCACGATCTTAAGAAATGCCAAGAAAGCTGCGGAAGAAGAAGGCAACGCGACTGTATTCGGCTATTATGTCAATGATCCGGAAAGATTCGGCGTCGTTGACTTTGATGAAAACGGCAAGGCTACTTCCATTGAAGAAAAACCTGCACACCCGAAATCCAATTATGCCGTTACCGGTCTCTACTTCTATCCAAAGGGCGTATCTGCCATGGCAGAAAAAGTAAAGCCAAGCGCAAGAGGTGAACTGGAAATCACAACTCTCAATGACATGTATCTGAAAGATGGAAAACTCAATGTCCAGTTACTGGGCAGAGGTTTCTCCTGGCTGGATACAGGCACCATGGATTCTCTGATTGAAGCAGCAGAATTCGTTCAGATGATTGAAAAAAGACAAGGCATCACCATCTCTGCACCGGAAGAAATTGCCTACATCAATAAATGGATCGATGAAGCAAAACTCATGGAATCCGCAAAGAAATACGGCAAGTCTCCATACGGCAAACACCTGAAAGCTGTATCTGAAGGCAGGATCAAATACTGATAAAAAAGAAAGAAGAAGAAAAAAATAATGGGACAGATCAAAGTAGAAAAAAATGTCGGCGGCATTGAAGGACTCTGCATCATTACACCAGCTGTACATGGCGACGCAAGAGGCTACTTCATGGAAACCTACAATGAAAATGATATGAAGGAAGCCGGCATCAATGTCAACTTCGTACAGGACAACCAGTCTATGTCCACCAAAGGCGTATTGAGAGGCCTTCACTTCCAGAAGCACTTCCCGCAATGCAAACTGGTCAGAGCCGTCAGAGGCAGCGTCTTCGATGTTGCAGTTGACCTCAGAAGCAACTCCAAAACATACGGCAAGTGGTTCGGCGTTGAACTCACCGCCGAAAACAAGAAACAGTTCCTGATTCCGGAAGGCTTCGCCCACGGTTTCCTCGTCTTAAGCGATGAAGCTGAATTCTGCTACAAGGTCAATGACTTCTGGCACCCGAATGATGAAGGCGGCATGGCCTGGAACGATCCGGAAATCGGCATTGAATGGCCTCACTTGACAGGTGAGTACAAAGGCACTGCATCTGGTGAAGGCTACGCTCTCGATGACGGCACCCCGCTGAATCTTTCTGATAAAGATACAAAGTGGCTGGGTCTGAAGGATACTTTCAAGTTCTGAACAGATAACAAACACAAAGACATTCACGCATGTGAGTGTCTTTTTTCATGTCGGAAAAGGAAAAACAAAAAAGCAGGCACCAGCATACTTTTCCTTATAAACGGGACAACCCCGAGGCTCTCACTGAGATTACCTCGGGGCTGTTAGAATCAGCTGCAACACCTGCTTTGTGTAAAGCGGCTTGCCAAGCAATTCAATGCTTGCGCAATACTTATCCGCTATCGTAATGATGTAACCTTCCTTTGTCAAAGGACGGTCTTTTGCGTTGGGCCACATGTGATGAACGATCACATCTTCCATGACCGGATCTGTCTTGAAGTACTTTCTCGTATTCTCCAAAGCAATCCGCGGATGCAATTCAGAATGACGCATCTTGCTGCCCTTTGGAGGAATGTGTCCTTCATACAGATAGAAGTCATGTAACATAGCACCTCTGGCGGCACTTCTGTAATTCAGGCCAAGCTTCTTTGTCCAGTAATATGTATACCAGGCAACATTCAGACAATGCTGATAACGGGTGGTGGAATGATGATGTATGAAGTGCTTTAACTTCTGATACTCTTCATTTCCCGCAATATCTGCAGTGATGGTCAGAAACTCTAAGACGTCTTCGTCATTTTCGTCCAGAAAAGTCTTTCCTGAACCCATAACTTTCGTCAACGACCATCACTTCCTTTCTCTGCAACTTTTTTATAACTCTCAATCCAATTCAATTCAATCCCTTTGCACAATTTGGAACACAAGATATACACGGTCTTAACAACAAAACAACCGTATGTTTCAGGAATACACCTGATCCATACGGCTGTTTTCATATATCAATCAGTTTTCAGGAAAGAAGCAATTAAGCATTTTCCTTTCTTCTCTTCAATGTCAGATACATAGCACCAAGAGTACCAGCAGTGAATGTAATGAAGTATGCGAACATACCATTGTTATCAGCTGTATCAGGAGACTTGGAAGCCGGCTTCTTGTCAGCGTCAGCTTTCTTTTCCAAAATTGTGATGTAGTTTTGGGAAATACCGTCACTGAACAATGCTGTAACTTCGTGTTTACCGACAGCCAATGTATTCAGATAATCAGCGGAGAATGTAATGATTGTGCTTCCCTCTGTAACAGTGTAATTGCTGCTGTCTACAGGAGTACCGTCAACCATGACACACTCGAACGTGCCGATTTCTGCGTTGATCTCAATGCTCAGGGCATCACTGCTTCCAAGCACATGCTCGCCTTCAGCACCATTCAATGCCTTGTATGTGATCGGCTTGACGATTTCGTTGTACCTGACAAGTTCCTTTTCAAGCGCAGCCTTTGCTTCATCTGCCTTTTCAACTGCTTCGTTATAAGCCTTTTCAGCTGCAGCCTGTTCTGTTTCTGCCTTCTTGAGCGCAGCTTCAGCAGCTCCCTTATCATTAGATGCAGCAACATAGTTGGCAACAAATTCGTTCAGGTAAGCAAAATCCGGATCGAAGATATATTCAGAATCTGCACCTGCATACTTGAGCTTGGAAGCACGATCTGACTTTTCTCTTGCCGCAGCCAGTTCTTTACCAGCCTTATCAGCAGCAGTCTTTGCATCTTCAGCAGCCTGTCTGGAGGATTCAACCTTTTCGTTTGCCTTCTCCAGTGCAGCCTTTGTGGATGCTACCTTGTTTTCTGCACTGATTACAGTATTCAGCTTAGTCTGAGCACTTGTGAGTGCATTATGAAGCAGTCCGGCATCTGCGGAAGCTTTATCATAAGCGGCTTGCTTTTCCTTCTGATCAGCTACAGCATCATCGTAAGCCATCTGCTTGTTACCAAGATCATCAGTTGCATTCTTAAGAGCCGCAGAAGTCTCATCAACTTTCTGATCAGCTGTATTCTTAGCAGCCAGAGATTCAGCAGTCTTCTGTTTTGCAGCTTCCAACTGTTTATCACCATCAGCAATCAGATTCTTAATATCTGCAATCTTTGCTTCTGTATCAGTTACAGCCTGGTCTGCGGATGCGAAAGCAGTCTTTGCGGATTCGTATGTTTCAGAGGACTTGTCAAATTCAGACTGAGCTGTATTCTTGTCAGCTTCTGCACCATCATGTTTTGTTTGTGCATTCTTCTCTGCTGTTTCTGCTGTCTGCTTTGCTTCAGCGAGACTATTTGCTTCTGTCTGCAAAGGATCATATACATCCTTTGCGGCATTTGCTCTCTGACGTGCAACAACTGCATTAGCCTGTGCGTTAGCAATAGCATCTCTTGCATCCTGCACAGTTGTCTCAGCTGATGTCACAGCTGCTGCCTTGGCGGTAACAGCAGCTTGAGCATCAGTCAGTGCCTTCTGCTTGGCAGTAACATCAGCATTTGCATCAGCAAGAGCTGCCTGAGCGTCATTTACAGCCTGTGCCTTTGCTGCGGCATTTGCCTGTGCATCGGTTACAGCCTGATCAGCTGCGTCTTTATCAGCCTGCTTGGAAGCGACATTCTGATCAGCTGCATCCTGTGCAGCTTTAGCAGTATTGTAAGCGTTTTGTGCAGTTGTCAGATTATTGTCTGCGTTGGTCTTCTCGGTTTCACGTGTACTGTAGTTAGTTTTAGCAGTAGCAAGTGCAGCTTCAGCATTGTCCAGTGCAGTCTTTGCATTTGCCTTTATCTCATCGGCATTTACTATTGAGTTGTAATATGCCATGAATTCATCGTAATATTGGTCAATTGTATATACTGGTGCACCTTCTTCTCCGTCTGGTTCATCCGGATAGAACGCATCGAATGTTCCGGTTGTGCCATAGCTGCCGCGGTTATTTACACCCATGCCCATAGCTTTTGCATAAGGGTTAATAATCAATGCATAATGACCGGCTGTGCCTCCGGAGGTATAAGGATATACATTTGCGTCCTGTGCAGCTTTTACAAATTCATTATGATATGCTGTGCGTGCATTGTTGTAATCTTCCTGGTTTGCATAATCTTCTGGTTCCGGCTGAGGATGATCCTTGTAATAATGCTCTGTAAAATCATAGTATTTTCTTTCCGACATCCAGCCGTCCACATGCGTTGCATATCCTTTTCCGACTTCGTTGGAATACCCCCAGGAAGCATTCTCTCCACCAGGCGCATATGTCCGTCTTAAATACAGTGTATCAAGGGCAGAACCATCTTCAGGCACTGCAACCCAATGGTCAATAATAGCAGATTCCATGTTGGCATTAATCATTGCATAAGCCATCATGCCTGAATCTGTACCTAATGGTTTCAATCCCTTGCGGTTATAGTCAGTCGTACGATATTCATTGAGCTGTTTCATCTGCTCAAGTGCATTCTTCATATTTTCGAGTGAAGTTGCATCATCTTTGTCACCAATATGCGTTCTTCCTTCATCAGAAGAAGATGCCCAATATGAACTCTGGACAGGAATATCTGCACCATGCTGCGTCATATAAACAAGAGCATCTGATGCGCGCTTGGCATCAAGTACTTTTACCGGATCATCCGATTCTGCCAGCTGATCAAAATATCCTTTGGCACCTGCCTGTTCCTTCTGTTCTGCTTCCGCAGCATTAGCCGATGCTGTCTGATAAGCCTTCTCGGCAGCATCACGAGCTTTTTGAGCAGAAGTGACACCTGCTGAAGCGGCATCCAGATTAGCCTGTGCCTGAGTAACTGCTACCTTAGCATCAGCTACATCCTGATTTGCAGTATCGGCTGCCTGCTTCTTCTGTGCAGCGTCTGACTTTGCATCTTCCAAAGCCTGAGCTTTGGCTGCCGCATTGGTCTGAGCATCTGTTACTGCCTGATCAGCTGTATTCTTTTCCTGATTAGCGGTATCCAGAGCATCCTGCTTTTCTGTGACTGTATTATTTGCCTGCTGAAGATTTGCTTCTGCGTCTGCTTCATCCTGATCAGCCTGAGTCTTTGCAGCATCTGCAGAATCAAGTTGAGCATTTGCAGCATCTAAATTCTGCTGAAGGGCTTTGCTTTCATCGCTTCCCGGCTGTGCGGCGGCTTCAGCTTTCACTGCGTCAGCTTCTGCCTTTTCCCATGTCTGCTTAGCTGTATTTGCCTTTTCAGCAGCGGTATCATATGCATTCTTTGCGTCTGTTGCTTCTTTCTGAGCCTGTATCAAAGCAGCATCTGCTTTGTTAAATGCATCAGTTGCATCAGCCAAAGCCTTCTGCTTTGCGTCATAATCATCGTTTGCAGCATCAAGGGTTTTCTTTGCCTTCTGAGCGTCAGCACGGAGTCCTGTCAATTGATTATTCAATTCAGTGACCTGAGCGTTGCCGTTCTTCTTGGCATCTGCTACCTTGGCAGCAAGCTCTTGTTCTGCCTTGTCTGCGGCTTCATATGCGTTCTTGGCTTCCTGTGCCTTCTGCTCAGCATCCTTTTCTTTTGCTGTTGCGTCTGTTACAGCCTGCTCAGCTGCCTGCTTTGCCTGAGATTTGCTTTCTACATCAGTATTGGCAGCATCTAATGCTTCCTGCTTATCAGCTAAATCCTTATCTGCTGCATCAGCCTTGGCATTTGCATCATCATAAGCCTTCTGTGCTTCTTCATGAGTTTCAGGAAGAGCGTTCAGCAGATCAACGGCATCCTGATTTGCTTTGTCTGCAGTCTGCTGTTCTTTCTTAGCATCTGTCAGGTTCTGTTCAGCCTGTGCCTGTGCTTTTACAGCCGCATCAGAAGCTTCCTGTGCTTTCTTTTCTGCAGCTTCTGCATCTGCTGCGGCTTTTTCATATGCATCCTTTGCAGCTTTATCTGCTGTTTCTGCTGCTGCAGCCTTTTCTTCTGCTTCCTTCTTTGTTGCAGCTGCTGTCTGGTCAGCCTTCTCTTTGGCAGCCTTTTCAGTTTCAGCATCAGACTCTACCTGTGCATACGCATCCTTGGCATCGGCAAACGCCTGCTTTTCCAGTTCTACTTCATCTTTTGCCGCAATTCTGCACTCACTGCATTCTTCCGGCTTAGTCTGATCATCATTGCCCTCAGCATGAATTACAGCAGTCATATTGCTTCCTGTTGCAATGATTGTAGTTGCCGCTACTGCGGCTGTAGTAAGCTTGTTTAGTCTTGCCTGCGTCATATTTCTCCTCTTTTCGTTTCCACAGCGGAATAATAATGTTTCAATCTCAATGATCTTCCCCCGAAGTTGAATCTCCGCTTGTTCACAAAAAATTGTAGCCCCCCCCGATTGCCGCGGGTCAAGGGTAGAGCTTCAAAAAACAATAGACATTTCTAACTATTTTTCATTGAATTTACAAATTGTCAAAGTGTTTCATTTTCAGAGAACTAGGCATCGACATGAAAAAAAGGAGCTGCTCTGATTCATTACAGCCCCTTCTCTTCTTATAATATTGTCTTAAATTCTCTATTTCTCAGAACAACCCCTGGGACATCATAGCATCTGCCACTTTGAGGAAACCTGCAATATTGGCTCCCTTTACAAGATCATAGCCTAAGCCATATTCAGCTGCGCACTTTGCTGAATTATCATGAATAGACTTCATGATCTGCTTCAGCTTGGCATTCACTTCTTCACTTGTCCAGGACAGACGTTCAGAGTTCTGGGACATTTCAAGCGCAGATACAGCAACACCGCCGGCATTGACTGCTTTTGCTGGTCCGACGATGACGCCGTTTTCCTGCATGTATGCGATTGCTTCATTTGTAGCAGGCATATTGGCACCTTCGAAATAGTACTTTGTACCATTGGCAACGATCTTCTTTGCCTCTTCCATGGTAACTTCGTTCTGGGTTGCACAAGGAATGCAGACATCAGCCTTGACACCCCAAGGCTTTTCATTTTCATGGAATTCGCATCCGAACTTATCTGCGTACATCTTGATGTTGGCATTTCTGCTGGCTCTCATTTCAAGCAGGTAGTTCAGCTTTTCTTCGGTTACGATTCCATCCGGATCATAAACATAGCCGTTGTGACCGGAAATTGTAACTGCCTTGCCGCCAAGTTCTGCAATCTTCTTTGCAGCACCCCAGGCAACATTGCCATAGCCGGACAAAGCGAATGTCTTGCCCTTAATAGAATCATGCTCATGAGCAAATACCTGTTCTGCATAATACAGAACACCATAACCGGTTGCTTCCGGACGAATCAGAGAACCGCCGTATGTTAATGGCTTACCTGTCAGGACGCCGTTGTCCCAGCTGTCTCTGACTCTTCTGTACTGACCGAAGAGATAACCGATTTCTCTGCCGCCGACACCGATATCACCAGCAGGAACATCGGTATTCGGGCCGATATGACGCTGTAATTCTGTCATGAATGCCTGGCAGAAGCGCATGATTTCAGCGTCGCTCTTGCCATGAGGATCAAAGTCGGAACCGCCCTTGCCGCCGCCGATCGGCAATGTTGTTAAGCTGTTCTTGAAAACCTGTTCAAAACCAAGGAACTTGAGAATGGACAAATTGACAGAAGGATGGAAACGAAGGCCTCCCTTATAAGGGCCTAAAGCACCGTTGAACTGAATACGATAACCGCGGTTGACATGCGGCTTGCCTTCATCATCGGTCCAGGCAACTCTGAACATGACCTGTCTTTCCGGTTCAACCAGTCTTTCCAGCAAAGCTGCCTTTTCATACTCAGGATGCTGATCAATGACATTTTCAAGACTGGTCAGCACTTCCGTTACAGTCTGCAGAAATTCAGGCTGATCCGGATTCTTTGCCTTTGTTTCTTCAATGACTCTCTGCACATAAGCATTCATACTTTTTCTTCCTCGCTTTTCTTTGTGTATGCTGTTCTGCATCTGAAACTATTTTATAGCTGATGTCTACCAATTTGAAGATAAGATCAGAGGATTTTCTCCATGAAGACATGCGGACACCCTTCATCCAGATACGTTTCATTCGTTTTATGAAAACCAAGCGTTTCATAAAAACCGGAAGCAGTTACCTGTGCACCCAGGCGGATTATCTTCCCGCCTTTCTTTCTGATTTCCTCTTCTGCGCAGCGGATCAGCTCTGCCCCATAGCCCAGCTTGCGGAACTTCTTACGGACAGCAACTCTGCCGATGATCCATTTGTCTTTCTCCATAAAGAATCTGCAGCATCCCGCCGGTTCATCGTCTTTATAGAGAACAATGTGTCTGCTTCTATGATCAATGTCATCGAATTCATTATGAAATCCCTGCTCCTGGATGAATACTTCAGTACGGATCTGTTTTTCATCTTTGCTGACTTCATCAAGAATTGTCTTTTTCATCTTCCCCTGCTTCCTTTCTTTCTGCTATCTTCTGCCGGCGGGCGGTCACTTTCTTTTTCAGCTGGGTTTTCACAACCTTGCCGTACTTTTCTCCTAACTGCATCAGGATATTGATGACTTCATCCCGCTTGTCCTTCTCCAGATTTCCCAGGGAATGAATAATTTCCGGAAATGTCTTATACCAGGCATCATTGATTTCATCCATGGTTTCCAGACCCGTATCTTCAAAGATACCGAACACGGTTTCAATAAATGATTTCCTTTCTTCATCTGACAAATCCTTCAGCCACAGTTGCATCGTTTCATCAAAGATAAAGGAATCAAGATTTCTTCCGTCAACTTCAACAAAATGATTTCCCAATACCTGCCATGACATGGCATCATGCTGGGCAATCCCCTTTTCAGAAGAAGCGATGACTTTATGGGAAACATCACTGTGCATCAGAATGCCGATCATGCTGTTTTCCGGAATAATGGAATGAATTCTGTCTCTGACGCTCATGTATTCAGGAGCAGACAAGACGGACTTTGGAAAACCTGGACCATCGTTGTTATACACATCGGTAATTCTCGCCTGCAGCCATGGGGCACAGAAAGCAGACGCATATACTGCAAAATTGCCGCCTTTACTATGCCCGCCGACAATAATCGGATTCTTTGTATCATTGAGATGATTCAGATATTCTACTGCTTCCTTCTGACCAGCTGTGCCAATCATATAGGAAAAGTTGAAATCTTCTTTCCAGCCGACAATCGTTCCGTCAGAGCCGCGGAAACTCACATACACTTTCCCATCCGGCAGTAAATAAGTCAGTGCAGCCATCTGTACATCCGCATCCACGGAAATATGATTATGATACCAGCAGACTTCAATACCGGAAAAACGCACCGACTCGGCCATCGGATCCAGCAGCAGACCCACTGAGCCGGTAAAGCTTTTTCTCGCAGACACTTCTTCTCTTGGATGCATGGCAAAATACGCATCGCGCAATTCCGGGATAGTCATCCTCCTGCCGCTTTCATCCAGCACATTGTCAAAATCCCCGTAAGTCAATTCTGCCAGCACAAGATTATCCACTTCATTAAAAGGCGAAGCTGAAAAAGATAAGTCACCCCGCCAGCTGATATAATCTTTCAGATTTGCCATAGTCTTTCCTCGCTTTTTTTCATTATAAAACTACAAGAGGAAATCGGAACAAGCGCTTGTTTCTATCCCATTCATTTTCTACAATACACATAAAGGAAAACCTATGAACAAAGCAGAACTATACGCATTTCTGAAAGAAAAGAATATTGCTTATTCCCTGGTAGAACACAAGCCTGTCTATACGATGGAAGAAATGGAAGCAGCCGGCATTCCACATCCGGAAAACATTCCCAAGAACCTCTTTCTCAGAGATGATAAGAAAAGAAACTACTATCTTGTTACGATAAAAGGAGAAAGAAAAATTGATCTGAAAAACTTCCAGAAAACCTATGGAACCAGAAGACTCAGCTTTGCCTCGGAAGAAGACCTGATGTCCATTCTTCATCTGCAGAAGGGTTCCGTTACTCCCTTTGGTTTATTAAATGATGAAGAAAAGAAAGTAACCTTCTATCTTGATCAGGCTCTTGCATCAGAGACAATCGGCATTCACCCTTTGGAAAATACAGCAACCCTCTGGGTCAAGGCAGAAGATCTGATTTTTCTGATTCAAAGCCACGGCAATCCGGTAAAGTTCGTTTCCTTTCAGGATGAATAATCATTTGCAAAAAAGAAGTTTCCTATGCGTGCATGTTTATATGCAGGCATGGAAGCTTCTTTTCATTGTTGTTCTCTTTTGTTCTCTTTATCTATTTTTTATAAGACTAGATTTGCAGAGTGTTGGTAATTCCTAAGCTCTGAAGTCACAAAAACCGCATTAATACTCATGTCTTGGTAAAAATACATCTCGATATTTC
>OMXQ01000098.1 GCA_900315065.1 uncultured Erysipelotrichaceae bacterium | reverse complement strand
CTCTAAGCACAGAATAGCAGAAAGAGTGGAAAAAACGAAATTTATTAATAACACATTTGTGATGGGTGGCGCAGCCGCCCATAATGGAGGAAACTATGCCAAAAATTATCTCCGATATCAGAAACAGGATCCTCGCTTCCGCAAGGAAACAGCTGAAAGAGAACGGCTTCTCCGGACTTTCACTGCGAGGGGTCGCCAACGACTGTGAAATAGCCGTTGGAACTACATACAATTATTTTAATTCCAAAGTTGATCTTGCGAATGCAGTCATCAGTGAAGACTGGTCAATTGCTTTGCAGAATGCCGAATTCGATGACATCAGTAAAGTCACAATTGAGGAAGCATTCATGAAGATCTACACGTCAATCTGTGATTTCTACGGGATCTATGGAGGTGTCATCGTCAAGCACCGCCATCAGAATTCAAGCATCGACCTTGTCAAAGAACATCACGACGATTTCGTCAGTGATATCACCAAACACTTTAAAACCATTATCCGTGAATTCGGATACAACGAACCTGAATCCTTCCTTCGTCTGCTTGCTGAAACAACCCTGGCAGCTGCAATCCATGACATTGATGAGTATGAATATGAAGAACTCATTACCCGTGTTCTGGCAGTCACCAAGCAGAAGAAAAGACGTTAACACACATCATATCTAAGACGTGACAGGCACATTCCTATTGGCATAAGAAAAGCGGAGCACACACACTTGTTCCGCTTTTTCTATTGTCTTTCTGTTCCCTTTTCTGCTGCTTTTTTTCTCTGTATTCTTTATTCCCTGCTTTTTCTTTTTTCCGTATATCTGTCCCGCAGATATTGCAGTTCTTCTTCGCCAAGATTGAAACGGATACGAAAGAAGGTTCCATAGTCCCCGTATCTGGCTTTGATCTTTTTCAGGGAAAGCTCAGCAGCTTTCCGATTGACGCCTTCAAAGCCTGTCAGAATATCCTTTGCATCAGGATAAAGTTCAATGACACGCTGATTTGCGGCAAGAAAAGCATCGATTTTCTCCTTGCGGTATTCATTTGTCTTCATGTAATCTGCCAATGCAGTTTCTTCACTGCACCCCAAAGCCAGCAGAATCAACATAGCTCCGATACCGGTTCTGTCTTTGCCGGCAGAACAATGGAAGAGAATCGGTGTCTGACCAGCCTGAATTTCCCTGAACATGATTTTATATGCTGGTGAAAAAGGCATGGTACCGTAAAAATTATCCAGGAATCTTTCGAAGTATTCCGGTGAATACATCTGTGCTTCACTGATGTTCTTCATACCTTCCGGAGAAAGATCAATTTCATTGCCGGCTTCATCCGTCAGGGCAGAGACATGAAAATATCTGGCTCCGATATCCGGATCCGGTTTCTTTTCCACTTCTGCTTCCGAACGGAAATCAAACAAAGTACGGATTTTCTTTTCTCTGACTTCCTGCAGTTCGGCTTCGTTCATATCTGCCAGCGCCCCGCATCTGTAGAAAACATCGTTTTTTACAATTCTGCCGTCCTTTGTTTCATAGCCGCCGAGCTGACGGAAGTTGTTGAATGGTCTCATAGTTCAGTTCCTTTCACTTATTCATTATCGATAGAAATGAATCAATCTATATGTATTATCTTCATATATTGAATACGAGGAATCAAGATATTTGCCAGTATCCTTTTCAAATTCCACCTGCAGGATCATACTGTAAAATTCACCTTCATGCGTGCATTTCATTTCAGATTTCAACATGATTGTTCTGCCGTAATCTTCTACGCCGTAAGGAAGATGATTCTTCTTTAACAAGGCATCTGCTTCTTCATATGACATGTTTTTATTAATGCCCAGCGCACCGGTCTTTTCCACATCCGGATCCGTGCAATGAATGATTCTGATCAGACCTTCTTCCAGAGGAATCGTATCCTCAGACGGGTTGTATACTTCCACACTCTGCAGATCATAGCCGTTTTGTTTCATGGACAATTCCGCATTGCTATGAGGCGACAGCTGGCCGGAAAGTTTTACTTTATCTTCTTCGCTCATGTTCCAGCCGGCATCTTCAAGGTCCGCAAGCCTTGCATTCCATGTATATTGAACTTCGTTGATTGTAAACGTCGCATTCTTCATCAGCTGAAAGGCATTCCAGGCCTCTTTCTCTGTGTAAGCAGGTTCTTCTGCTGCAGAAGGAAGATTGATTTTCTGCTTTTCAGTTTCAGTCTGTTCTGCTCTGTGATTTCTTTTTCTTCTTTTCTTTCAATTGTCTCAACCTGGTTTCCAGTATTTTCACCTGCAGGCATGTTTCTGATCATTGCGTGCATGGATAGTCCGGCAGCAGCTCCGGTTATGGCAGGAATGATATTTCTGATGAAAAGATTATGCTTTTTTCTTCCTTGGTTTTCTGTGCTCTTTGTCTGCTCATCCCTTTTTACTTCTGTTTCTTCAGTTTCATCTTCAGAAGAAAAAGTTTTTTGTTCTTCACTTTGCTGCTGTGCTGCCATTTCTTTTTCTGCTCTCTGTCATATGATTCTTTGTTTTCTTATGAAAAGGAAGACGGACTGACCATCTTCCCTGATGAATATCAATTGAATGAAACAACCTTGGATCCGTTTCCGCCATTGAAGTAACAGTAAATACTGTCTACTTTCTGGCTGTCCGGGTCTGCGGAAATACTGTAATCCATGGAAAAATACTTATCATCAACTTCCCCGCCCATATCTACGGTGTAGTTGTCAGAATAGCTGCTATGTCTTGTGGAATAGACAAGCTTGTTTTCATCCAGTATCTTTTTGGCATCATCCATGCTCATACCGATTTTGATGCCTAAAGGGGCAGTCTTTTTGACATCTTTATCATAGACATAGATGTGGTCCAGCATCGCATCTTCGAGACTGATCGTCGATTCTGTTTTGTTTTCAAAACCGATATCATCGAGGTTATAGCCCTGTTTCTTGGCTGTAAATCTGACCGTATCATCAGGCGCAATGTTTCCGGAAAGCTTTGCCTGGTCTTCTTCCTTGATATACCAGCCCTCATCTTCAAAGTCTTTCCAGGTGGAGTCCCAGTCGTATTTCTGAGAATCAATCGTGAAGGTCGCATTGTTCATGAGTTTATATGCATTGGCTGCCTGTTCTTCTGTGTATTCCGGCTGTTCTTCTTTTTCTGTGAGCAGATTATTATAAGAACGGGTAGAAGAACCCAGATCAACAAAAGCCGCATGAATCGCAGTACCTATGCAGGCACCTGCAGCCGCAAGAATCAGGGTCTTTCTCAGATTCTTTTTCTTTTCTTCTTTTTCTGCATTTTCCCTTTCCTGATCCTTTTCTGCTTCAAGACGGATCGTTTCGGATTTTACTTCATCATCGTAAGCATCCATTTCTTCCTGAAGAGGATCATTCTGCTTCTGTTCCTGCTGTGCGCTCATAATAAGTACTCCTGTCTTTCATTATTATACCGTATCGCTTGTTAAGTTTTTGTTAAGTCCGAAAAAAGGCCTGTTTTTGTACAGGTCTTATTCATTGATAAGTTTTTCAACAGCTTCTGCAGCTTGTTTCTGCTGTTCTTCAGCAGAAATTTCTGCTTCGCCGTCCCCTTTCTGGAAACCATAATTACCGAACTGGCAGTGGTTCCCGCCTTCAATGACAACTTCTTCGGCAGTATCCGGTACATTGTTTCTGTATTTTTCGTAGCTTTTCATATTCAGGACCTGATCATCGGAACCATGAATCAGGGCAATATTCAGATCTGTATCCGAGACATCTTTGATGGAATAGGCAGCCAGCAGAATTTCACCTTTGAAGTCATCAACGTGCTTTGCACAATACATGGAAGCGACCGCACCGCCTAAGCTATGGCCGCCGATATACCAGTTTTCCACCTGAGGAAATTTGTTTTCAATTCCATCTGCTGCATTGATATCCAGTATGGCAATATTCAGCGGCATCTTTACCAATACGCACAGAATGCCGTCTTCTGCAAATTTCTTCATCAAAGGTGCATAGGCAGTATATTCTACTTTGGCACCTGGATAGAAGATCAGGCCTGCTTTGATTTTCTGATTCGGAATAAAAGCAATGGTTCCCTTCTGATCTTCATCTATGGATACTTCTTTATCCGCAAGCAGTGCTTCCTGTGCGGTTTCATCCATGTGATAATATCGGCCGGCATAGATGCCAAGCGCACCTGCAAGCATACATATGACAAGGAAGATGGTCAGTAAAACCCGCTTCCATTTTTTCTTTTTCTGCATGAAAAAAAACTCCTTATACCTCAAGGTATTATAAGGAGTTCTTTATGATGCTCAAGTTACAAATCAATGAATTTGTCTCAGTCGAGATCTTCGCCGTTAGAAGCGATTACCTTCTTATACCAGTAGAAGGAATCTTTTCTTTCACGGTGCATATCGCCGTTGCCGTCGTTGTCCCTGTCGACATAGACGAAACCATATCTCTTCTTCATTTCACCAGTAGATGCAGAAACCAGGTCTGTGCAGCCCCACATTGTGTATCCCATCAGATCAACGCCGTCTTCTACTGCCTGTTCCATAGCCTTGATATGATCACGGAGGTAATTGATTCGGTATGTATCGTGGAATTTACCGTCCTTGTCTCTGACATCAACTGCACCAAGTCCATTTTCAACGACCATTACCGGAATTTCATAACGGCCGTATACTTCATTCAGATAAATACGCAAGCCTTCCGGATCGATCTGCCAGCCCCAGTCAGAAGCCTTCAGATAAGGATTCTTGATACCGGAGAACATGTTGCCGGCTGTCTTTAAAGCTTCCGGATCAACAGATGCGCAGGAACTCATGTAATAGGAGAAGGAATAGAAATCAACTGTTCCTTCCTTCAGAATTTCAAAGTCTTCCGGTTCTGTACGGATTGTAATGTTGTTATCCTTGAAGTAGCGCTTTGCATAGTAAGGATAATGACCTCTTACCTGTACGTCGCCGCAGAACCAGTTCTTCATATTCATCTCATCCTGGGCTTTCTTGATGTCCAATGGATTCGGTGTATATGGATAAACGAGAGAGCCGGCAATCATCAGGCCGATCTTGAAATCAGGATTGATCTGATGACCGATCTTGACAGCCTTTGCGGAAGCAACGAACTGGTTGTGAAGTGCTGTGAATCTGTCGGATGCTTCTTCTGGTGTTTCACTCATCTTGAACATCGGCTTGTGGTCTTCACCTTCCATGCCAAGAGACATGATTCTGCCCATAGCACCGGCACCGATATTGATTTCATTGAATGTCAGCCAGTATTTGACTTCATCCTTGTATTCTGTAAATACAGTTGTTGCATATCTGACGAAAGCATCGATGACAGGTCTGCCTGTCCAGCCGTTGTACTTGACGGACAAAGCCCATGGCAGTTCATAGTGGGAAATTGTTACTAATGGTTCAATACCATATTTTCTGCATTCAGCGAAGACATTGTGATAGAATTCAAGACCCTTCTGGTTTGGTTCTGCATCTTCACCAGTCGGATAGATTCTTGCCCAGTTGATGGACAAGCGGAAGCACTTGAAGCCCATTTCTCCATATAAAGCAATGTCTTCCTTATAGTGATGATAGAAATCAACTGCTTCATGAGAAGGATAATAAATCTCAGGATCAATTTCCTTGTCCCAAAGACGCGGTTCGCTTACAGTTCCGCCTCTGATGTGATCAGGAACACTGGCACCTTTGCCGTCAACGTCCCAGCCGCCTTCAAACTGATTGGCAGCAGTTGCGCCGCCCCACAAGAAACCTTCTTTAAATGGCATTATTGTTTCCTCCTTATTGCCTTTCATCATTCAGATAAAAAAGAGATTACAGTAAAACCGCAATCCCCTTATATCTTTTTTACTTCTTCTGACCTGTGAAAGCCTGGCCTTCGTTCAGAACTCTGAGCATCAGAACAGCACCCCAAGGCTGCTTCTTGATCAAGCTCTTTGTATAGGAAGCCAGATCTCCGTGAGTTCCGTCATCTTCAACATCGAACTGCATTTCAATCGGTGTCTTCATCTTGACGAATGTGTACTTAGGGCTTGTCTGAGCAAGCAGGATTTCCTTGATCTCATCTCTCTTCAGAGCTGATGATACGTTTACTAATGACATGTTATATATCTCCCGACTTCCGAAGCTTCAAAGCATGAAAATGTTCGATTCCGGCTTATTGCCGGCATTTTTTATGTCAATATTCTTTATTTTCTATGTAGTGTAATGTAGAGATATATGGTATAATTTATGCGTGGAGAGTATACCTATATGTTCGTTAAACAAACCCGTACCGCTAAAGGCACCTACCTGCAGATCGTTGAATCCTACCGCGACAAGAATGTCAGCCGTCAGAAAATCATCAAAAAACTCGGCTACCTTGATGATCTGAAGCAGGAACACGATGATCCTCTGGCTTATTACAAAGCTCTGGCTGCCCAGATGACTCACGACAAGAAAGAAAAGAGTCAGAAATTAGCTGTCGAAATTGATCCTGCTGAAGAACTGGAGAATGATAATGAAGATCTTTGGAATGTCGGTTATGTTTTCCTCAAGAGGCTTTATAAAGATCTTGCCCTGGATAAGTTCTGGAAGAACACTGTCAAAGGTATGAATATTCAATTCGATATTGATAAGATTTTCCAGCTGCTCGTGTTCACCAGAATTATGTATCCAGGCTCAAAGAGAAATTATTTTCTGAATAAGGACAAGTTCTTTGAAGACTTCGGTGATTTCTCTCTCGATGACATTTACAATGCCATGGATATCTATTCACAGCACGAAAAAGACCTGCAGAAATGGATTTATGACCACTCCGTGACAATGACTCACAGAGATCTTTCTCTCGGGTATTTTGACTGTACAAACTATTACTTTGACATTGGAAGACCCGACCTTGATAAACTTGATGACAACGGAAATGTAATTGAAAAAAGATATAGAAAGAGAGGTCCGGAAAAGAATCACAGACCGGATCCGATCGTTGAACTCGGACTTCTGATGGACAAGACAGGAATTCCTCTGCACTATGACCTGTTCCCCGGCAATGAATCTGAGAAGATTAATATGTTACCTATCGTAAACCAGGCCAGAAATAGCTATGGATTCGGGCGGATCATCATCGTCGCTGACAGAGGTCTGAATACTTCCGACAATATTTACTACCTGAACGGAGACAATAAAGCAGACGAAAATGAAAG
>OMXQ01000100.1 GCA_900315065.1 uncultured Erysipelotrichaceae bacterium | reverse complement strand
CGCTTACCTCATTTACATATGTGAGTATAGCTGAAGGTCAGAGAAGGGCTGTACGTTCCAAGGTACAACGCCAACACTTAGCTAGAAAAGAGCGTTAATTTATGAAATATTTATTCCGAATTGGAAACAAAAAATTGAAACTGTTGCTGCCGGATTGCATTTTGCGCTCGAAGCATAGGAATGCTATCATGGCAGGGATGAAATACTATCTCTCTGTCATTACTGCTATTTTTCTCTGGTCTGCTTCCTTTATCGGAACCAAGATTGCTTACCAGTCTTTTTCACCGTTAGTCTTATGTCTGGTGCGGTTTATTGGTGCTTCTTTGTTCATGACATTGATCAGATTTGTACGCAGGGATCATACCAGGCTGCCGGAGATCTGCTGGAAGCCGGTCATTGCTTCGGCTGTCTTCGGAATCACAATTTACTACGCTCTGGAGAATATCTCATTAACATATACATCTGCATCCAATGCATCTCTGATTCAGGCTTCTTATCCTGCAATTACAGCTCTTGTTGGTATTTTGTTCTATCATGCCAGACTTGGAAAAGATGGTCTGCTCGGTATTGTGATTTCTGTCATCGGGGTTGTCATTCTGACCGGGGCAGGATTCCAGTCCGGCGGCTTCTTCGGCAATTTTCTGCTGGTTGCAGACGGCTTCCTCTGGGGCTTCTACAATTACATTGTGGAACGCATCCCGAGAGACAATGATACCTTTACCGTTACGTATTGGCAGACATTAATCGGAACGATTTTCTTTATCCCGTTGATTTTTCTGGAAGAAAGAAAAGCAGTCAATATTACTTTTGAAGCCATTGCGGCAGTGGGCTTTCTTTCTGTCTTCTGCGTGGTGCTTGCCTTATTGCTGTATAACTACGGTCTGAAGGGTGTCAGTGCCAATACCGCAAGTGCCTTAATGAATCTGATGCCTTTGTTCGGAGTTATTCTTTCTGCATTGATTCTGCACGAAAACATCCAGGCATCACAGATGATTGGCGGTGCTCTGGCTATTCTTGGTGTTCTGATCGGCTCCGGCGTTTTCCGGAAGAAAAAGTAAATAAAAGCAGAAGAAAAGCAGACCGGTCAGCTGATCGATCTGCTTTGCTGTCTTTCTCTGGCTGAATTATTTAACCCGGTAAACACGGTTTTCTTTTCTTGGGGCTGGTTCTGGTTCATCGCCGTCCGTGTAGCCGAGAATGCAGTGGCCGACGCCTTCCCATTCTCCTTCAACACCGATGTCTTTGAGCCATGCCTGCCATTCAGGTGTTTCAAATTCCTGTCTTGCGCGGTTGATCCAGCAGGAGCCGAGTCCTTCTGCATGGGCTGCCAACATCAGGTTTTCCATGACGCAGGCACCGTCATATTTGTTGTTTGAAGAGTTTTTGTCAGCTAAGACAATCAGTACAACCGGCGCCCCATAGAAAGGATCAAAGCCTTCTTTCCAGCCGCCGACTTTGCAGTTGGCTGCAGAGAGCTTGTCTCTGATTTCCTTGTTTGTGACTGCAACGATAATAGCAGACTGTCTGCCCATGCCGTTAGCGGCATAGAGACCTGCTTTGATGATTTTGTTTATTTTTTCTTCCGGTACCATATCCGGCTTGTATTTTCTGACACTTCTTCTGGTCAGAAGATTTTCCATTGCGTCCATTGTGTTTTCTCCTTTATCTGTTTTCTTTATTTCAGCTCAGAAGGCAAAGTTGCCGTCTTTGAAAATCTGGATTTCTTTCCCGTTTACATCAGTACCGGCAATGTTCATATCTCTGGTTCCGATCATGAAATCAATGTGAATCTGGGAATGATTGAAGTGTTCCGGATCCGCAGCACTGAGGCCTCTTCCTAATGCCAGGTGGCAGGAGGCATTTTCATCAATCAAGGTTGTATAGTAAACCAGACCGCTCTGCGAGATCGGGGAGTCATATTCCACCAGGGCGCTTTCGCCCAGATAGCAGGCACCTTCGTCAGTATGGACAAGACTTTCCAGCATTTCTTTTCCTTTATCTGCAAGTACTTCAACTACTTTGCCTTTTTCAAAGCGGAAGCCGAAGTTTTCAATCTTCTTGCCGCCTAAGACAAGAGGTCTGGATGCATAAACGACACCGTTTGTTGCATATTTGTCAGGCGTTGTACAGATTTCTTCGGTCGGGATGTTGGCAGTAAATTCAATGCGTTTTTCTTTCGGCGTATAGGAATAGCGGGAATTTTCCGTAAGGCCAACAATGAGATCCGTACCGTTGGAGGCAGTGTAGTGAAGTTTCCGCAGATGCAGAGCATCCATTTTCTGCCCGCGTAAGCGCGTCTGCTTTTTCTTTTCTTTCCAGACTGCTTCAATGTCATTGTCTTCTGTGATGTAGCAGAGTCTGAAGAGGGTATCCCACAGCATGTCCAGGACTTTGTCCTTCGGCTCGTTCGGGAAGATAACTTCTGCCCAGGCTTGGGTCGGTACCATGGCAATCAGCCATTGCTGCTGCATGGAATAGGCTCTTGCTATATTGCGGAGGTTGTCAATGAAGGCAAAGATGGCATTTGCCTGTGCTTCCGGCGTATTTTCCATGAGTTTTGTATTGACGCCTTCCAGTCTGACAACAGCGCATCCTTGTTTCAGGTAAGTTTCATAGCTTTGTCGTTTCCAGTCTTCTATTTTTCTGACATTTTCCAGTGGTTCATACCTGGCTCTTGTATTCAGCAAAGCAAGGTCCAGATAATGGACGATGACTTCAGAAGCACCGAGCTTGTAGCATTCTTCCGCAAAATATGGAATAAATTGATACCCGTCCGGCATGGCTTCGACCATAACTTTCTGGCCAGGCTGTACGTTGATGCCGACTTTGGCAAGGAGATATGCGTATTTTCTGACTAATGTTTCATTCATAATAAATTCCTTCTTCTCTGATTGATTATAAACCAGGTGCAAACATCTTCTGTAACAATCCCTGCAAAGCAGAAAAGCGTGATAAAATCATTTTCTGTAAGAAAAGAGGTAATCTGATTATGCCATGTACAACGATTCTTGTCGGCTGCAAAGCCAGCAATGATGCTTCTACCATGATCGCCAGAACTGATGACGGACACTTTGATGTCAAGAAACTCGTCATGGTTCCGGCAAGAAAAGAACCAAAGAAATACAAGAGCGTGATTTCCCATCTGGAAATTGAACTGGAGGGAAATGCCATGCGCTATACCTGCTGTCCGAACATTGATGTCAGGAAATCAGGTGTCTGGGCTGCAACAGGTATCAACTCTGCCAATGTCGGCATGACTGCTACGGAAACCATCACATCCAATCCGCGCGTTTTGTCTGCTGATCCGATGGTTGAATACCAGAAGGCAAGAGGCAGTAAGAAAGAAGTCCCAGGCGGCATTGGCGAAGAAGATATCGTCGTGCTCGTGCTTCCGTATATTCATTCCGCAAGAGAAGGCGTATTGCGCTTAGGTTCTCTGCTTGAAAAGTATGGTACTTATGAATCCAACGGCATTGCTTTCAATGATGAAAAGGAAGTCTGGTGGCTGGAGACCATCGGCGGTCATCACTGGATGGCTAAGCGGGTTCCGGATGACAGGTGCGTTGTCAACCCGAACCAGTTCGGCATGGACAACTATGACCTTGAGGATGCTTTCGGTGCACAGAAGGAACACATCTGTTCCAAAGACCTGAGAGAATTTATCAAAGACAATGATCTTGACTGCAACCAGAACGGCGAATTCAATCCACGTCTTGTTTTCGGTTCTCATTCTGACCAGGACCATGTTTACAATACGCCGCGTGCCTGGTACATGGGCAGATGCCTTGCCCCGCATTCCATCAAATGGGACGGCCCGGATGCCCAGTACACACCAGAGAGCGATTATCTCCCATGGTCTATCGTACCGGATCGCAAGATCACAGTAGAAGACGTCAAGTACATCATTTCTTCTCATTACCAGGGAACTGACTATGATCCGTATATTTCCAGAAACACCGGCAAAAGAGGCATGTACAGATCTATCGGCATCAATCGTACCGGTGATACATCCATCTGTCAGATCAGATCCAAGGCACCGAAGGAAATCCAGGCCGTGGAATGGATCATCTTCGGCCCGACTTCTTTCGCTGCTCCGGTTCCTGTCTATACCAATACCGATTCCATTCCGGCTTATCTGAGCAAGGTTACCGAGAATGTTTCTACGGAAAATCTCTATTGGAATGACAGACTCATGGCAATTCTGTGCGATGCCAACTTCCCGCAGACTATTCAGATCTTCAACCGCTATGAAGCTGCCGTTGTCACCAGAAGCAGACAGGTGATCAGAGAATATGATAAGAAGATGAGTGAAACCGGGGATTATTCTATGACTGCAGAAGCAAACGAAAAGATCGCAGCTCTGGTCAGAGAAGAAACTGTTAAGACACTGAATCAGTTAGTCCTTGAAGCAAGCAAACACATGAAAGACGGCTATAATCTCGCCGATAACTGATTAACAAAGACAAAAGATAAAAAGACAAAAGATAAGAAAAAAGAGGAAATCTGAGAACCAGGAATTTCCTCTTTTTCATGCATGCATATCAATGCTGGTTATTGGAATCCATCAGATCCTTCAAAGTAACTTCCTGGTTGCGCCATCTCTTGGAAGACCTTTCTCCTTTGACATGGATGGCATTTTTCGGACAGGCATGGACACAGGCAAAGCAGCTGTAACACGCATCGCCGAAGGAAACATGATCGCTCAATGTCACATTGCCGGCCGGGCAGACTCTGACGCAGGTACCGCATTTTACGCAATTTTCATTGACGGTAAAGTCATGAGCAGCTTTGCCGCTGTTGGTCTTGTGCAGCATTGGTTTTTCAAGGAAAGTACCGGCAGCTTTGACAAAAGTGAGCTTTTTCAGGCTGTGTGTGCGGGTGTTGATGTTCTGGAGAATACGTTCCGTGTTTTCTTCAATCTTCTTGGAAGGTACTTTTTCCAGTTCCTTTTCAATAGAGAAAAGCGGCAGATAGTTATCCACCATCTTGATTTCATCCGTATAGTCCAGCTTTACATTGTACTTTGCGGCAAGTTTTTCAAAGTTCATTACCGCTGCACCAGAGAAGAAACCATATAAAGCAACCGCAAAGAAATACTCTGCTTCAAATTTTTTGCTGGAAAGGAACTTTTCCATGATGCGCGGAACTGTACCGTCATAAACAGGGAAGATGAAACCAATGGCATCATCTTTGTATTCCTTTGTATCTGAACGAAGTGCCTGCGGAATGGAAATGCATTCGCCGCCTGTTTTCCTTGCAAGAGAGAGGCCGTTGCCTGTTGATGTGAAATAGAATACCTTCATTTTGTTTATCCTCCTGGACAATATGTCTGTATGCATTGTTCAATCATGTTTCTGAGTTCTTTCCCGGTTCTATGCATTTTCATCTGCATGCGGAAGCCGAGAAAGGCATTTTCAAGCAGGGAAGCCTGGGCTTTGATGTCGCATGTTCCTGATAGCAGTCCTTCTGTCTTTGCTTCGGTCAGAAAGGCAGTGAAGCAGGAAAGCAGTTCTTTGTCCCACTTGAGAATGAGTGCCTGGATTTCAGGATCATCCTCAAAGTTTTCTGCTGCCGTATTGATGAGCAGGCAGCCCCGGTTCTTCCCGGCATCGAGTTCCAGACTGGAAGTGAAGACGGCCCGGATTTTCTCAATTCCGTTATCTGCGTGCAGAACTTTTTCTTTCATGTCTGCTTCTACTTCATCGTGGTATTTCTGCAGGGCAGCAATAAAGAGATCCCGCTTGTTTCCGAAGGTGTCATAGAAGCTTTTCTTATGAATGTGCATAGCTTCAAGCAGATCGGAAAGGGAAGTTTTTTCATATCCCTTTGCCCAGAAGAGTTCTTTGGCAGCCTGCAATGCTTCTGTTTCGTCAAATTCTTTCTGTCTTGCCAAAATATTACCTTCTTTCAATACTGGACTGATTGGTCTAGAAAAGAATACTATAAATAGATCAATCGGCCAATAATAAAAATAAACAGAAGAACGTGAAAAAATCCTGCACAAGCAGGATCCTTTCATGTTGTAAATTTATTACGCTATGTTCGAGCTAAGTGTTGGTCCCGGTATCTGAATTAGTCTCCGCAAATATGCCATAGTGGTATTCCTCGTAGGCCGTGCGGAGATCTATCG
>OMXQ01000129.1 GCA_900315065.1 uncultured Erysipelotrichaceae bacterium | reverse complement strand
GTTCTGACACTTTCTGCTGACATATGCATCCCTCTTTCTAACTCATATTGCGTCGATGATAGCACAGAAACAAAAACGCCTGTATGCACAGCAATGTCATTAAGATAAGCTCATGAAAGTGATATTGAGATTTTGACCCGTTAAGTTAAGAAGCTGGATGAAGAATAATAATGTTATTCTTCAGGACTCAGCTTCTTTTTTGATCAGCTCTTAGAGGACAATCCAGAGGTTCTCAAAAAGAAGGCATGACGAAAACATCTTTTGAGCAATCTGTCACTTTATCATTGAATCCAAAGGCTGACCTCGTATAATGAAGTTGCTTAGGCAGCTCTATAGAGTGACAGTCTTGCTGGTTGTGACTTTATATTGCGCTTGAACTTTCTTCCTGGTCGTACGGGACTCAGGAAGTTTTTTATTCTGTCTATGAATGCTTTTGTCGTAATAAGCTTCTTCAGGAATAATCGCGCATTCGTAACGGCAGGCTTAAAAGCAATCTGATACGTCCATTTTCTGCCATCCTTTTCTACCGGCACAGCATTGATCAGAAGCTGGGTGTAGTTGTACATGATGAGAGCGGCATAGATTTCCTGTCTTGCGTTTTTCTGCTTGATTGAATTGAAGTAAACCATGTTTGTATCGTATTTCAAGTGGCGGAATGCACCTTCAATCTCCCAGCGCATATGGTAAAGTTCCTTAAGCTCAGTGATGGAAAATTCATCTTTGGGCAGATTCGTAACCAGGCACTCATAAGTACCGTCCGTGATTTTGAAACGGGCGACACGGAAAGTCATATTGTAGAACGGATGATCAAAATCCAGATAACTGAAATTTACGTTTGATGGCAGGAATACGTATTTCTGCTTGTTTTGCTTGATCTCTTTCGTCTGGCTTCTTGTCAATATACGAGTGATATCTCGATCGAATTCTTCATCTGGCAGATCAATGGCAGATAAGATCCCGCTGCTGAATATATCCTTTATACGAATGGCGAAGTGAATGCTGTTTTCAAGCATATAGGCAAGCAGCTCATAGCTTTCGTAGCCGCGGTCAGCAGTAATAATCGTTTTGGCTGGCAGATCATGGGCTTTAAGCATATCAAGCAGAGCGCCTTTCTCATGAGACTTCTGTTTCGTATCTATCATAGCGTCTGTATATACGCGATTCAGAACGTCATACAGAGCATTGAGATGAAGCTGATTGTAGCCCTGGCTGTTCTCATCATTCTTCAGAAATGTCTCTGGATCATCAGGGTTATAAGGGATACGTACATCTGATCCATCACAAGCGAATACACGATAGCCTTTGAAGAATCTGGTTCCAGGAATGTTTTCAGTCATTAAGTGCATTACTCTTTCAAGAGCTTCGGGATCGAGCTTTGAACGCTGCTGGCAGAAAGCCGAAGCAGACGGCGGGACTTTGGAAACAAAGAAATCAGAGAGTTCCTGGTTTAATGCCTTGGCCTGTTTCTGGATAAGGAAGCGAATCAGAATACCAGCGGGCAGTGCACGTATCCGAGTGAAGTCAACACCTGGCTGCGTACAATAGCAGCTTATATTTTGCTCGACCATATCAATGGCCTTGGCTAAAATGTCATCTACGCACTTAACAGAATCAATGGAAATCATAGTGAATTTTTCCTCCTACAATTTCCTTCGGATTGTGTAAAAAAGGCTGATTTTTGGCTGTCAAGTGTTTTTTAGAAAATCATCCAAAAAAATACGGACCTTTTGGCCATCAAAAAAAACGCCTTGTATTCTTACAAAATACAAAGCGTTTCAATCATCAAGCCCTAACTTAATGACATTGGCAGAGCAATCTGCTTTTTTTGTTTGGACGCTATTTTCAAATAAATAGTTGATGTACCCGAACAAGTACATCAAGTTAATATCTATAACTTATCATGACTTCAGTTGAGGTGATGATATGCTCGTTAATCAGAATTTCCTGAATTCTTTATCTCCTGTCGAAATTGAATTCATTCGTGTTGGTTTAGAAAAGCTATTCAGAGAGAAAGTAAACTGTACGACAACAAATTACGAGAATCTCTCTTTGCATGTTGAGAAATGTCCTCATTGTGGTTCAACTCACTTTGTTAAGAATGGCTTTAACCCACATAATCGTCAGAAATACAGATGTAAAAAATGCAAATCTGTTTTTATGGCAACAACAGGTACGATGTTTACTCATTCCAGAACAAGCTTTGATATCTGGACTACTTTTATCTCTGGCGAGCTTAACGGAATGACTCTGACTCAGCAGAGTGTAGCTACAGGCTTATCAGTTACTACCTGCTTCAACATGCGTCACAAGTTATATCAGGCTGCAGCAAAGATTCAGAATAATGTGGTCTTAAGTGGAAATGTTGAATTGGATCCTACTTATACCAAAATCAACCTGAAAGGGACCAGGAAGGATAAAATGCCAAGATTCAGCAAACAGCGTGGAAAGCATCGCCGTCATTCAACCAAGCGTGCTTTACCTGGCACCAGCCATCACAAGATCTGCCTGGTAACAGCTATTGATGAGCATGACAATATTCTCTTTAAAATTGGAGGATTAGGCAGAGAGAGTGCAGAAATTCTGAATCAATACAGCTCTCACTTCGCAGCGCATTCAACAATTATCAGTGATGACAGCCATAGCATTCAAACTTTCGTGGGCGATAATCACTTCAACAGTGACATTATTCCATCTAACGGTTATTTAACACCAAAGGGCAATACAGTATCTGAAGTAAACGAGCTTCACTCTGAGCTAAAAAACATGATCAGGCAGAAACATGGTATCAGCACAAGACATCTCCAGGGTTATTTGAATTGGATCGTCATGAAGAAATATTTAAAGTACAGGCTGGACATGCGCAAATGGAAATCAGAAGCATACATGGAAACAATGTTTGAACAGATTCCATTTACCTGTGCGGAGATCCCAAAGCTTAAAATGCCAATTAACCTCTATGAGGCATATAGCTCATGATATTTTGGTGTTTACAGCCTCATCAACTAAATCTTTGAAAATAGCGATTTACAAAAAAAAGATCCCCGCAGGGATCTCAGTATGATTACTTGTCAATGATTTCCATGCCGATGGCACGCTGTACCTGATCCAGCTTCTTATTGGCAATCACATTTGCCTTG
>OMXQ01000077.1 GCA_900315065.1 uncultured Erysipelotrichaceae bacterium | reverse complement strand
CCACACATCTCCGTTTTCATTTTGGCTATTTTATTTTTCCGGGGAAGGTCCCCCAAAGTGCTCCCCCAAAGTCAGCTCCCCCAAAAAGTTTGATGACGCCTCACTTTCCGTTCTTTTTTCTCTTTCTTTTTATTTTTTTCTTCAGAAAAAGGGATCGGCCTGAGCAGGCTGGTCCCTTTGATCAGAGATTTTGTGTTTTCTTCAATTATGTTATCAGGCAGCCAATTCCGGACGCTTGCCGGTATAGAGCTGGTAATATCTGCCTTTGAGAGCCAGCAGTTCTTCATGATTGCCGCGCTCAACAATACGACCATTTTCAAGAACCAGAATCAGATCGGCATTGCGGATGGTAGAAAGACGATGAGCGATGACAAAGGTTGTTCTGCCTTTCATCAGCTGGTCCATGCCGTCCTGGACAAGTTTTTCAGTACGGGTATCAATCGAGGAAGTTGCTTCATCAAGAATCAATACAGGCGGATCAGCGATGGCAGCTCTGGCAATCGCAAGCAGCTGACGCTGGCCCTGGGACAAGGAAGCACCATTGCCGGTAAGAACCGTATCATATCCCTGCGGCAGATGCCGGATGAAATTGTCAGCGTTTGCCAGTTTTGCGGCAGCGTAGATTTCTTCATCGGATGCATCCAGCTTGCCGAAGCGGATATTGTCTCTGACTGTGCCGGTAAAGAGATTGGTTTCCTGCAGAACCATGCCGAGAGAGCGGCGCAGATCCTGTTTTCTGATTTTATTGATGTTGATATTGTCAAAGCGGATTTTGCCATCCTGAATATCATAGAAACGATTGATCAGATTTGTGATGGTAGTTTTACCGGCACCAGTTGAACCGACCAGAGCTACTTTCTGACCAGGTTCAGCGTGAATGACAATGTCATGAAGAACCATTTTTTCATCTGTATAGCCGAAGTCGACATGATTGAAGGTAACATCGCCTTCCAGCGGTACATACGTGGTTGTGTTATCTGCTTTGTGATAGTGTTTCCAGGCCCAGAAGCCGGTATGGTGATCTGCTTCCTGAATTTCACCTTCTGCGTTCTTTTCGGAATCAACAAGCATGACGTATCCGTTGTCTGTTTCCGATTTTTCATCCAGCAGGTGGAAAATACGATCGGCACCAGCCAGGGCCATCATAATAGCGTTGATCTGCATGGTAATCTGGTTGATCGGCATGGAGAAGCTGCGGTTGAAAGTAAGGAAGGAAGCTAATGCGCCGACAGTAAAGCCGGCTGTCTTGTTCAAGGCAATCAAGCCGCCGAAAATAGCACACAGGACATAGGAAATATTGCCGATGTTGACACTGATCGGACCGACGGCATTGGAAAAGCCGTTTGCCTTGAAGGAATCTTCATAGAGTTCCTGATTGAGCTTTCCGAAGGTATCCAGAACTTCCTTTTCGTGGTTGAATACTTTGACGACTTTCTGACCGGACATAGTTTCTTCAATGAAGCCGTTGATTTTGCCAAGACTGCGCTGCTGGGCGATGAATCCGCTGCCGGAGATCCTGGTGGATTTGCCGCTGATGAACAACATTACAACGATCATCACGATTGTCAATAAAGTCAATTGCCAGCTGAGAATCAACATTGAAATAAAGACAGAAACAATTGTAATGCCTGCTTGCAGCATCGCCGGCATGGACATGCCGATCATCTGCCGCAGTGTATCAATATCATTGGTAAAGACAGACATAATATCGCCGCGGGAATGGGTATCGAAATATTTCAAAGGAAGCGATTCCATATGGGTAAAGACATCTGTACGCAGACGCTTCATCGTTCCCTGGGTGACATAGGTCATGATGACCTGCTGGCCATAGGCGGCAGCGATGCCGAGCAGATAAAAGACTGCTACTTTGGTGATGGCGTTTCCAAGCTGTGAATAATCAACTGTGGTGCCGTTTTCGGCAGCCTGCCTGAGCGGGGTGATATAGGTATCAATCAAAGTCTTTGTAAACAAAGTTCCCTGGACATTTGCAAGAACGGATACAACGATGCAGACCATTGCAAGAATCAGCAGGAAGCTGTAGTTCTGCCAGACATAGCGCAGTGTACGAGCCAGAATTCTGCCCGGGTGTTCAATCTTTGCGTGAGGCATGCCCCGGCGGTTGCGCGGTCCGACTTGTCTTACTTTTTCTTCAGCCATGTTGTCCTCCTATTTCTTTTCATCAAAGTCAGCTTCATCATTGCCGGCTCCGGTCTGTGAATCATAAATTTCACGATAAATCTGATTGGTTTCCATCAATTCTGCCGGGGCAGCAAAACCACTGATCCTGCCGTCATCAAGTACAATGACACGGTCGCAATCCTTCACAGAAGAAATTCTCTGGGCAATGATCAGACGTGTCATTTCCGGCAGTTCTGTTTGCAATGCCGTACGGATTTTTGCATCTGTAGCGGTATCAACAGCACTGGTTGAATCATCCAGAATCAGAATCTTCGGTTTTTTCAGAAGAGCTCTTGCAATACATAGACGCTGTTTCTGACCGCCGGAGACATTGGTGCCGCCCTGGGAAATCTGCGTATTATATCCATCCGGCATCTGCTGGATGAATTCATCTGCACAGGCAATTTCACATGCATGCCGGCATTCTTCTTCCGTTGCATCAGGATTGCCCCAGCGCAGGTTGTCATAAATGGTACCGGTGAACAATACATTCTTCTGAAGTACGACTGAGGCGGCATCACGCAGGCTGGTGAGATCATATTTTCTGACATCTGTGCCGCCTACTTTGACAAAGCCGCGGGTAGTATCATACAGACGGCTGATCAGGTTGACCAGAGTTGATTTTGCCGAACCGGTAGCACCGATGATACCGATGGATTCACCAGACTCAATATGCAGAACGATATCTTTGAGAACCGGATCATCGTTTTTTCCGTTATAAGAGAAATCGACATGATCGAAATCAATACTGCCGTCCTTGACTTCCAGAATACCGTTTTCCGGACTGGTCAGATCGCTCTTTTCTTCGATAACTTCGGCGATACGATCAGCACTGGCACTGGACATCGTGATCATGACAAAGACCATGGACAACATGTTCAGACTCATCATGATATTCATGCAATAGGTCAATAAGCTCATCAGGGCACCTGTTGTCAGCTGTGAAGAAACAATCATATGAGCACCAAGCCAGCTGATCAGCAGAATGCACGTATAGATGGTTCCCTGCATAATCGGGCTGTTGGCTGCTACGCTCAATTCAGCTTTGACGAAAAGCAGATAGATATTGACAGCAGCTTTGGTAAAGCGGTCGGTTTCATAGTCTTCCCGGACATAGGCTTTGACGACCCGGATGGCAGTAACATTTTCTTCAACGCTCTCGTTTAAGGCATCATACTTCTGGAATACCATCTGGAAGTAGCGGGTTGCTCTGCGCATGATAAACAACAGAGCAATCGAAAGCAGAATGACTGCAATCAGATAAATGGTCGCAATACGCGGACTGAGAATAAAGCTCATGATCATCGCAACGATCATGGAAGCAGGTGCCCGGACAGCCATACGGAGAATCATCTGATAGGCATTCTGCAGATTGGTGACATCTGTCGTTAATCTTGTTACCAGACTGGATGGGGAAAATTTATCAATGCTTCTGAAGGAAAAGGTCTGGATATTTTCAAACATGGCACTGCGCAGGTTACGGGCAAAGCCGGAAGAAGCTTTGGCACCGAAGAAACCGCCGGCAAGACCAAAGAACAAACCAAACAGGGCGACGACAATCATGATAATGCCGGTGTGGATAATGTAATTCAGGTCGCCGCCGTAAATTCCGGTATCGACAATTCTTCCCATCAGGACCGGAATAATCATGTCGCATGCGACTTCGCCGATCATCATGACCGGGGTCAGCAGAGACGTCAGTTTGAATTCCTTTATTTCAGCTGCCAGGACAGGCAGTACATCTTTTTTCTTTTTCTTATCCGTCATCTTCATCCTCCTTTAAATTGCAATATATGATTTCAAGCAGGCGGTTGAGTTCATCTACATCTTCCTGTTTCATGCCGGCAATGAGTTCTTTTTCATTCCTCACCCAGCGTATTTTGTGGACCTGCATCAGCTTCCTGCCTGCTTCCGTTAATACCACCAGGCGGCTGCGCCGGTTGCCCGCATCAATCTGCTGTTCGACCAGTCCTTTTTCTTCCATGCGGGAAAGAAGGCCAACCATCGTCGGATGGGTGACATGAACAGCGTCGCACAGACACTTGACGTTGATTTTTTCGCCTTCATGCATGATCAGATACAACATCACTGGAAGCTGTGAAGAGGTAATCCCCATCTTTTCCAGCTGCTGGTTGCGTTTCCGCTTGAATTGTTCATGGATCAGACGGAACTTGAAGCCCAGGGAAGCATCCTGGAATGTAAAGTTATTAGGATTTTTCGGTATCATGGCTGCTCCTTTCTGATTCGTGCTGCATGGTGATAATACGTAGCATGCTACGTATTGTCAAGAATTTAATAATCAAAATGAAATAAAAAAACAGCCCGCAATGATATACGAGCTGTTATGAATCTGGTTATTGCGCCGGCTGCAATTCGCCCGCCTGGCTGGTTTCTTCGGAAACATCTTTGTTGTAGAAGAGGTCTTCATCCCGGTTCTTGTCAAAGACGTTGTTGTATTGCAATGCACGATACTGATCAATCAGCGGATCCTTGATGTCATAGACAGATTCATAGAAATTTCCGTTTTTATCAAAGCATCCGTAAGGACCAATGACCGGATATTCGTCTTTGAGATCGAAGAGGAATTGCTGATAAGGCGTCATCTGCAGGTTGGCTGTCTTCAGGATCAGGGATGACATATAGTTGGTGGACATCTTTTCGTAATAAGCATCAGGCAGATCATAGTTGGCCCAGATCAGGAAAGGCGTAATGTGCTCGGTCATGAATGCTTCCTTGGAATCACCGGCATGCGGGAAGAAGAGGTTATCGCAGTCTGCTCCAAGGGAAGGCTGATGGTCGCCGTACATGATAATCATGACATGCTTGTCCTGGCCCTTGAAGTAGTTGATGAGTTCTTCAAAGTCCTGGTCAGTGACTTTGATCAGAGACAAATAGTTTTCCGCATGGGTGTAATCCCCCTGGCCGGCCCCGGACAGATCCACTGTCTTGGTCAGGTCAGCAGTATCATCATAGCCGCCGTGGTTCTGATAAGTGACATTGAAGATATAGTTTCTCTTATCTTTGTTTGCTTCATATGCGGCAATGACATGCTTGAAGTCTTCCTTGTCGGAAGGATAGCCGTGCAGGGTTTCCAGACCGTCAAATGTATCCGCAAATTCGGTATTCTGGAACTGGAGTTTCTTATAGGCGGATTGTCTGTTCCAGTTGGTTGCTTTTCCCAGATGAATGCCGGTTGTTGTCCAGCCTTCATTGTTGAAATAAGAAACCAGAGAAGGAACGTTTCTATGCATATACATATTGTACGGATAGACACCGGTAGAGAAGAAAGCAGTAGTGTTGCCAGTCAGGGTTTCATATTCCGTATTGCATGTACCGCCGCCTCTGACGGAAACGTAGAGGTTGCCGCGGATCGTGTTATCAAGATTGTTGTAGAAAGGCGTCATGTCTTTGGCATATTCCGTGCCGCCGACATCCAGATTGGAGAAAGACTCATTCATGACCTGAATGATGGTATCCGGGACAATGCCGGTGCCGGTGGAAGCAGCTGCTTCTGCTGCATATTTTTCCTTAAGGTCTTCGAGTTCCTGTTTGCTGTAGTTGTCCGGTGCTTTCGGCTGGTCTTCAAGATATTGCCTGAAGAGGCCGGTGAACGTTAACATGGTGCCGTCTGTCTGGTAGGTGGAAAGCAGATTCATATCCCATAAGTAATAAGAACCGACGGAATTGAAGAAGAGAGAAACAACCAGGATGATAATCGGATAAGCCAGATAATACTTGTTCAATCTGATTTTGGACTTTGGAACTGCCCGCATAATCAGCCAGAAGACAAAGCACATGACAATGCCGATGACCATGTAATACGGGAATGTCCAGTCATATTTGCCGGCTACATCGAGGGCTGTTCCCAATGCGGAGAAGTCCCACGGGGCAATCGGACGGGAACGGAACTGAACGACGAAGACAGATACAATGGAGAAAACGGTCAGACCGATATTGGTCAGAAGAACAGATCCCGGTGCTCTTCTGAATAATAAATAGAAAAGCTTGTATACCACTAAGAGCAGACCTACATTCAGAATACGATGGCCGACATCAATGTAGTAGAAATTGCCCAGGATGCATTCACAGATGAAGAACATCCAGCACGGGATGCCGATCAGAGCCATTTCGTTCTGCGGAATGTGTTCGATAAAGTCAATGTGCTTGTCAATCATATAGGCAATGAACCAGGCAAAGGCCAGCAGACATCCATACAAAGCAAGCCAGCCCCAGCGCGGGAAGTATTCAACGTCGCCTAACTGGAACCAGCCGCGGACATTATCAACATGGATGTTGATGTGATTTTCTTCCCATGTCCAGACAATACCGGAAGAAGAGGTGATGTCGGCAGAAATTGTCTGGGCATCATATTTCTTCAATTCAAACGGTCCGAAAGTAACAGAGATCTGATCTGCCGAGATATCTGTAATATTGTCGAATTCAACCCGGATGGAGTTGGTTACCATCGGAATCCAGGGAATGTTGACTTCTTTCCAGCCCGGATGAACGTCAATCCAGGATTTGTGGGAGTTGTAGTTATAGTTCGTGAAGATTTCTTCACCGCGGATTGTATTGAAGTTGGAAACAATGACGGTGCCGTCGGTTGTGTTGTTCAGCTTCATGTTGAAACGAAGATGCGGTGTATAAAAGATAACCATCAATCCTGATACCAGCAGGAACAGGACCAGTCTTCTCGTGTTTTTGAAAATCTGCTTCATATATTTCTTACCAAAAATCCTTACGGTTGAATATCTTATCACAATTTACAGAACTTTTACATTGAACCGGGCAGAGAATATATGAATTTTTTATATGAGAATCCTGATTGTCATGATTATGGGAATTTGTGTGAAAAAAGGCACCTTTCCTGAAAAGAAAAGTGCCTTGTATGATAGAGTATTTCAACTGAATGTGACGTATTCGTCAGCTGGTTTGTGGTATCTTGCGACTCGGTCGGCGTAGAGAACAACCGTTTCGCCGCCGTTATCGAGAGGCAGGGTCTTGAGCTTGCCCTGGACTTCAATCCAGTCGCCTTTTTTCATTTCCCAGATCTTGACGCCGGTAACGGTAATGCCGCACAAGGATGTATCATTTGCACAGCAGACCATAGCCTGCCTGCCGAGAATGAATGTCTGCTTGTAGCCGGGAATATTATCCGCATAATAGCCGCGGAGAATAATTTCCTTGCCATTGTACTTATCCGGCTTCTCTACAGCATCCATATACCAGAGACCATAGTCTTCATCCTTGATGTCAATGATTGGGGCATTGATGTCAAAAGGCAGACCGCCGTCTTTCAGAGTAATCGGTTCGCCGAAGCTGCCTTCATAGAAAATCTGTGCTTTCTTGTTAATGGCCTTGATATTGCCTCTCAGCATGGTGGAAGAAGTATCTTCCGTGCAGCGGTTGACAATAATCGTATCGGACCAGCGCAGCTGTTCATACATCATCTGCCGCAGCGGTCCCATAAAGGTCTGGAAAGTAGAAGCATCTACCGGAGTCAGAATCTGTACCAGCGGCCAGAAATCAGGCATTTTGGAAAGAATCAGATCCGGTACAGCAAGGGTGCCGTTCCATTCAATGAAAACCTGGTCCGGATGATAGATGGTATCGAGTTCCCGCATCTTTTCCGGTGTGAAGGTATTCTGGTCTTCTACATATTCAATATATGCATGGTGTTCATCCAGCCATTTTTCATCGTATTCCACTTCGCCTTCTTCAAAGCAGACAATCAATGTACGGCTGACGCCTTCCATAAACTGAGGATCAGATAAAGTATCTTTGATCAGGGTTGTCTTACCGGAATCAAGAAAGCCGGTGAATAAATAAACCGGACTGGCCATTAACGAACCTCAAACAACTTCTTCAGCAATTCAACGTCAACCTTTTCACCGATGACAGTGATCAGACCTGTGTAAGCAGGAGAGCCTTCACGGATATCCGTATCGCCTGGTACATAGTCAAAGAAGAGCCAGCCGCCCTCAGCAGACGGAACAATGCCCTTGGCACGGACGATGGTATCCGGCAGCTGCTTCAGAGCATTTTCAATGCTTTCCTTTGTATATTTATTGATGGTTTCAATACCGATGGAATCGAAGACATCATCGGCGTCAAGACCATGGTGATGGTGGTGATGATGTTCATGTTCGTGTTCATCTTCGCCGCCCAGATGAATATGGTTGCCTTCACTCAGGCCTTCATTTGCCTTGGCTTCTTCTTCAGAATGATCGTGATGATGTTCGTGCTCTTCGTGATCGTGATCATGATCATGGTCGTCATGATCATCATCATCGTCGTCATCGTCATCTTCAAGACCTTCCGGGAAACCGGAAGAAGAACCAGCCATCGCTTCGAAAATTGCCTTGCCGTCCAGATCATCCCATGGTGTTGTGATGACACGGGCATCCGGATTCAGCTGGCGGATGATTTCAAGATCAGCAGCCAGAACATCTTCTGTGATCATCTGGGTTCTGGAGAGGATGACGCAGGAAGCTGTTGCGATCTGATCATCAAAGAATTCCTTGAAGTTCTTGTGATAGATCTTGCATCTCTTGGCATCGACGACAGCGGAATAGGAATCCAGTTCCAGTCCTTCTACCTGTTTGACGATACGGAGAATATCGGAAAGCTTGCCGACGCCGGATGGTTCGATAATAATTCTTTCCGGATTGTAATCAGTGACAACTTTTTCAAGGGCTCTGCGGAAGTCACCCTGCAGGGTGCAGCAGATACAGCCGCCGTTGACTTCGTTAATGACGATGCCTGCTTCCTTTAAGAAGCCGCCGTCAATACCGATCTCGCCGAATTCATTTTCAACGAGCACGACCTTATGGCCTGCAAATACATCTTTGATCAGTTTCTGGATCAGGGTTGTCTTGCCTGCACCCAGGAAACCGGAAATAACATCAACTTTTGTCATACGAATTCCTTCTTTCTTACATTTGTTATTGCTTTATCATTATAAACACTTTGTCAATGCCGCAAAATAATATGCCCGCTATTATATAATGAAAACAGAGGTGAACATACATGAAAACCATTCATACCAGGCAGGATCTGATTGATGTGATTCAGGAATACGGCTTTGTGCCTTTGTTTTCCTCCTGCATCAAAGGATATTCCGTCGAAGAAAACGTGGACCCCCAAGTCTGGTTTACCGATCAGGAAGGCCCGTGGGAGTGGAAAGGACAGCTGGCCGTTGAGAAAATCTGCGCCTACGGGAAATTCTTCCGCAAAGGGGCAGGTTTTGTGTCGCTGCAATGGTGGCCTGATTTTGTCAATTACCGCCGGGACGGCTATGACTTTGATGCCAGGTGTGACGAAGGGCTCGCAAAGTATGCTGACCAGTCCATATATAATGAAGTAGTAAAACACAAGGCAATCCAGACAAAAGAACTCAAAGCCTTGTGCGGTTATACCAAAGATGGTTTCAAAGGATTTGATACCAATATCGTAAGGCTGCAGATGCAGACGTATCTTGTGATCCGTGATTTTCCGTATGCTCTGGATAAAAACGGCAATCCCTACGGGTGGGGTGTTTCTGAATATACAACCCCGGAACTTCATATTGGCAGAAGACTTACCAGAAGTGCATATAAGCGGGATCCCCGGGAATCTTTTGAAAGAATGGTTTCCTTCCTGCAGAAAAAACTGCCGGACGTACCGGAAGCACAGATCCGGAAATTTCTGAAAATCTGATGAGAGAAGAAAAGCAGAAGTCATGCAGGAACTTCCGCTTTTTTCATTGAAACGTTCATTTGCAGAGGGGACCTGAGAAGTACGATGTTAATCATCATTTTTTAACATAACATCCCGATATTTCACTTTTAATGGCGACGAAATGGCC
>OMXQ01000059.1 GCA_900315065.1 uncultured Erysipelotrichaceae bacterium | reverse complement strand
ATAGATCTCCGCACGGCCTACGAGGAATACCACTATGGCATATTTGCGGAGACTAATTCAGATACCGGGACCAACACTTAGCTCGAACATAGCGTAAATTAATTATTTATTTCCAAATGGGAAAATTATTATGATTAACGTGAACTAAATCCACTGAGAAGTATTAATGACAATTTTCCTGAAATTGTCATTACCGAACAACCTTCGCTTTTTATCACACAGGATGGAATTCAAATTGTGCAGCTGAAAGATTTCCTTCTTTGCACTGAAATGTAATTCGTACATAACTAAAAAGGCAGATCACTTGTGTGATTCTGCCTTTTTCTAAGCTTTACTTCAGTTCCAATACAATCGGCGCATGATCCTGTCTGGTGCCGGAATCCAGCATTTCAGATCTGGTGACTTTATCTTTGATTCTCTCACTGACCAGGAAGTAGTCAATTCTCCAGCCGGCATTGTTGATCTTGCTGGTACGGATTCTCTGCGCCCACCAGGAATAAGCCCCTTCTACGTTGCCGTGTACATAACGGAAGGTATCCACAAAGCCTTTATTCAGAAGGTTTGTAAAGCCTTCTCTTTCTTCATCGGTAAACCCGGCAGATTCATGATTGCTATCAGGATTTGCCAGGTCGATTTCTTCATGGGCGACATTATAGTCGCCGCAGGAAATAACCGGCTTTTTCTGATCCAGGGAAGAAAGATATTCAGCGTATTTCTGATCCCATACCTGACGCAGGGCAAGACGCTTTAATCCATCACCTGCATTCGGTGTATAGACAAGATTGAAATAATACTCCGGCAATTCAATGGTAATCATTCTGCCTTCGGCGTCCATGGTATCCGGGGCACCGATTTCAGGATACTCTGCTTTGACATCCATGCCCTTCTTATACAAAGCCATAACGCCCGCATAGCCTTTTCTAGCCGGTTCATGAGAAGAAACCCAGAAATAATCATAGTCAGGGAAGAATTCTTCCAGAGCCTTCTTCTGCTTGTCATTCATGCCAGTTGATGGAAGCTTGGTTTCCTGAATGGCAATGAGATCGGCGTTTTCTGCTGCAATTGTCTTCAATACAGCACGGGTTAATTCAGAACGCGGACTGGTTCCGGTTAAAGCCGCATTGAGTGAGTCAATATTCCATGATACAAATTTCATTGTGCATTCTCCTTCTTGTGTCTGATTCTTCCTCTTCTGACAGAGATATCCAGTGCTTTGATTTCTTCGTATGTCTTTTCGGCTGCATCTGTAATTTCTGCTTTATGAGCTGCGTTCTTCAAAGCTTCTTCGGCAGCCTTTGTATAATCCCGCTTGTATTTATCATTCAGTTCTTTCCAGGCAATGCCTTTCAATTCCTCTAATAGTTCTTCCTTGAGACAGGAAAGCTTTCCCCGTTTCATCCAAACTGCCAATACAGGATAGCCGGCATAGCCTTGCCAATACGTCGCCGAATCACTGGAACCATAGACATTATCTTCCCAGCTGACTTCATAGTATTTTGATCTGTCGCTGGAATCAACCCATGCATAGTTTTCGTCTTCATGCATTTCTATTCTTCCGTCTGCGATTGCCGACCAGGCTTCGTATATTTTCTCAATTGGTCCGATCTTTTCCATTGATTCCTGCCTCCCATTTCTTATTCTGCCGCATTCTCCATCTGATCTGATGTGTTGTGCTTTGCGCTGTCTGCTACTCTTCCTAAGATCCAGGATGACAAAGTCACCGATACCAGCGACCAGCAGACTTTGGCAAAAGGAATATAGGAGAATGACAAAACCAATATCACAACATCCGAGAAAAGATAACACCTGCCGATCGGCTGCTTTGTCTTTTTTGCTAAGACCATGGCCAGCGCATCATCGCCGCCGCAGGCACCACCTTGTCTTACAACTAAGCCGCACCCGATGCCGACAAACAAAGCACCGACGATACTGGCAAGCCAGGGCATGGAACTAAGATCCGGCAGTACCGGTCCCATCCATTCCCATAATTTATACGTCAGTGAAAAACAGGCAGTCGAGATAAAAGACGTACCGATAAAGCCTTTGCCGAAAACGATCGCACCGGTCAGATACATGGCTGTATCACACACGGCAGAAGTATACGCTGGTGAAATATGGAACCAATGATCCAGCAGAAGTTCAAGCCCGAGACCTCCGCCTTCGGTAATGCCTGATTGATGATGTACATTGAACAGGCCGAAGGAAAGAATGGAAGCACCAAGAATAATGGAAACTATTTTTTCAAACTTCTGTTTCTGCATATACCCGTAACCTTACCACAAACCTTCAATTCCCACAAACCAGGTACCTTCAGAAAAGATTATAATGAATCAGAAGAAGTACAAATCAAAAGATAAAAAAAGACGAAAGGAAACAATACTATGAAACAGGATCTGGATGCTTTTACGGATACGCTTGCCCAAAGCTTTCTGAAGAACTTTGACTATCATCAATTGCCGGAAGATCAATTCACGCACAAGAAATACCCGAAGCTTCTGCCGATGATGAAGTTTCATGTCAAAGGATATGAGATTGAGACTTACGGGCATCTTTTTACCATGTACACAAACGGGATGAAAGGAATGATGCAGCTGTTTACGCTTGTCTTTACCCCGAACAAAGGAAAAAATGTGCCTTTCTTCTTACTGGACGGCATGGTCATGAAAAAGAAACAATGCGTCTTTGTCGAATTTTATGACTGCACAAAGAATCATTTACAATGTCCTTCCCTCCAGGAAAATCATCAGAAGTTTGCGTCTTTCCCAGAATACTCAGAAAAGCCTGCCTGGTACATCAGTGAAAGGACAAAAGATTCCCTGATCAAGGGCGGCGATGATCAAAAAGCTCTGCTTCTTATGGCTCAGGAAAGTGTTTCTGCCTATGCACATGCATGCAAAGATGCCGGAACAGATCAAGCAAATCTCATTGGATTGCGTGTTTTCCAGGAAAGAATGCTGAAAGACGGCAACCCTTCTTCTGCCACGCTTGAAAAAGTCTTAGGCAAAGAAGAAGCAGCTGCATTCTTCAGACATCACATCATGCCTTGTGGCTGACTTTACACAAGCTTGATACTGGATTTCTTTTTCAAAGTTACAATGAATGCAGAAAAGAGGAATCAGAATGAATCGTCTGTATCAGAAAAATGAGATCGGATTTGCAATATTGTGGATTGTCATCTATGTAGTCGGCATGAGTTCAGCCGACAGCATATCTGAAAGCATCGGCATCGCAAAGATTGTAACTTTGCCATTGATTGCGGCCATGAGTCTTTTCCTGTACGTATGGCTGAAGAAATATGGTCTGCAGGAAAAATACGGACTTTGCAAAGCAAAGAGAAGTGGAAAAGAATTTCTGTTTTTTATTCCCCTTCTGCTCGTTATCTTTCTGCAGCTGGCAGAAGGGATCAGTATCAATCATCCTGCTTCTGCCCTCATGAATTTTGTCTTCATGTTGTTCGTTGGATTTATGGAAGAGCTGATCTTCCGCGGTTTCTTATTCAAAGCTATGGAACCGGACGGATTGAAGAGCGCTGTCATTGTCAGTGCATTCACTTTCGGCATCGGTCACATCGTCAATCTGTTCAACGGCAGCCAGGATATGACCCTGACTCTTCTGCAGATTGTCTTTGCGGTTTTCTTTGGTTTCTGCATGGTCTTTCTTTTCTATAAAGGCGGAAGTCTTTTGCCTTGTATTGCGGCACATGGTTTCTTCAACGCCTTCAATGCAATTGCACCTTCCAGCATTCATTTTCCGGTTCTTGTCATTCAGATGGTTCTCTTAGCTGCTTATAGTTTCTATCTATATAGGCTTGCAGATCTGAAATAATGCAGATCTGTTTGTTAAAAGGAGACAGGTATTTATGTACGAAAAAAGAGAACACATGTGTGCAGTGCTGGCATGTATGTATTATGCCGTCCTTGTCATCTGCTATTTCTGCATGGGCATTCTCTACACCCATGGTTTCCGATATCTTTCTCTTTTCTCATGGGCTTTGTCTGTGCTGGCAGTATCGATTGTTTTTTATACTGATCATAACTTCAAGGCACCTGGCTTCTATGGTGAAAAGACAAAAGCAAACCTGATCATTGCCTGTATAATTGCTGCAGTTTGCAGCGTCATCGGCTTTTGTTTCAGTCCTCTGCCTGCTTCAAAGGTTCTGTATGGAATTGCATATTATCTTTTCTACATTGCACTGCAGGAAGAAGTCATCTTCCGCGGTTTTCTGCAGTCTTATCTCTTCGGTTTTCATTGGAAGAAACAATGGTTATTTGTATTGGGTGCTGCCATGTTTTCTTTGATGCATATTCCTTTCCAGATGTTTGTATACGGCTTAGTGTCACCTGCTTATCTGCTGGTATGCTGGCCGCAGCTGATCTTTACCTTCTGCTTTCATCTTGCCATGTGCTGGTTAACATATTGGCGTAAGGATATTCTGCTTCCGACTGTCCTTCACTTTGCGATTGATTTCCTGCAGAGCGTTTTATGATTGATCTTTTCTGTATTACTATATCTTTAAGGAGATTTTTCAAATGATTATCAAACAGGACTTCTGGTACTGGCCGAATCAGGCCAACCGCACTTTGCATATTTATCTGCCGGATGAATACAATTTTACGGAAGAAAGATATCCGGTCATGTATATGTTTGACGGCCATAATCTTTTCTATGATTCAGATGCTACCTACGGCAAAAGCTGGGGACTGAAAGATTTTCTGGACCATTGGGATAAGAAGATCATCATCGTCGGGATGGAATGCTCGCATGAAGGCGACCAGAGACTCTCAGAATACTGCCCGTATGAAAAACACATGTTCCATCATGATATTCACGGCATCGGGGATCAGACATATCAATGGATCGTCCATGATATCAAGCCGTGGGTAGATCAGAACTTCAGGACCTGGGGACATAGAGAAGCCACCGGCATCGGCGGTTCTTCCATGGGCGGCATCATGTCCGTCTATGGCATCATGCGCTATAACGATGTCTTCTCAAAAGCTGCTTGTCTTTCTTCCGGTGTTTTCCATAATCTCTCTGATTTCCGTAAAACCCTGGCGGAAAGCAATATCAATCCTGATACCAGAATCTATATGGGCTGGGGACAATTGGAAGCAGGCAAGGCACCGCATAATCTCGATCCTCACTACAATACAAGAGAAGCCCGCAGTACTTCAGGAAGGCGGCAGACATTGCGAAGCAGATTGGGAAAAACAGGTGCCGGTCTTTATGAACTATCTCTGGAAATAATTCTGAGAAAGAAAAGCATGGAATGCTGTGAGGCTGTCACACAATCCATGCTTTCTTTTTATGAGTACTGTTGATTATATCTGGATTTACTTTGTTTCAGGAATATAGTTCCATGCGGCATCCCAGAAGAGCTTTTCATAATGACTGGAAACTTCGACGATGTCGATCAGATGCTGCATCTGTTCTTCTGTATAACCTTCAGAAAGACGATCATACATAGCGATGATTTCATCATTCTTCTTCATGAATTCATCACTGGAATACATCTCAATCCAAGGACCTAAGGCAGGATCCTTCTTTGTTTCTTCATCTGCGTGTTTTCCCACCCATTCGCCGATTAAGGCATAGGACCAGGAACACGGCAGAATTGCCGCAATGATTTCAGCTGCGCCTTCTCTGGAAGCAGTGTTGAGCATGAAGGAAGTATAGGAGTGGTTGACCATGTTCATCTTCGTCTTTGCGATGGTTTCGTCCCTGACACCGATGGCATGGAGATAGTCTCTGTGCATATCATTTTCACCGGCTAACATGAACGGCGTGAGATTTGCAAACTCAATGATGTCGCTTTCCTTCTTTGCCTTGATGACGCCCCAGGCAAAGTTCTTTGCATATTCAACGATGTAGAGATCGTCCTGCAGCGTATAGTAGATAAACTTTTTTCTGTCAATGGTGCTGTCCGCAATGCCTTTGACAAAAGGATGGTCAATGCATTCCTGCCAGATATCCTTAACTGCCTCGTATGTGCGTTGGGAAAGTTTCATGTTACTTTGCTTCTTCCATGTATTTTCCGGACTGATCGAAGGCATGGTTCATCGGACCGCTTCCCTTTCCTAAGTCAAGCATTGCCCCAAGCGCACCGGAGATATAGTCCTTGGCTCTTTGGACAGATTCTTCAAGGGAATAACCCTTGGCTAAATTGGATGCGATCGCAGAAGACAAAGTACAGCCTGTGCCATGGGTATTCGGATTATCAATTCTCTTTCCTTTGAACCACTTCATTCCTTTGTCAGAGTAAAGCAGATCGTTGGCGTCATTGATTCTGTGGCCGCCCTTGGCAAGAACTGCGCAATGATATTTGTCATGGATCAGTTTTGCGGCTTTTTCCATGTCTTTTTCGTTTTCAATCTTCATTCCGGAAAGAACTTCTGTTTCCGGAATATTCGGGGTCAGGACGGTAGCTAATGGAAGCAGCTGCTTTTCCAGAGCATCCACGGCATCATCACTGATGAGCTTGGCGCCGCTGGTAGCGACCATTACCGGATCCACTACGACAAAGGCAGGCTTGTATTCCTTCAGTTTCTTTACGATTGTTTCAATCAATGCACGTTCAGATACCATACCGATCTTGACGGCATCAGGCCGGATGTCGGTAAAGACCATATCGATCTCATCTGCCAGAAATTCCGGTGTTGCATTCATAATACTCTTTACGCCGGTTGTATTCTGGGCAGTCAGAGCTGTAATTGCACTCATGGCAAACACGCCGTTTGCCATCATTGTCTTGATATCTGCCTGAATTCCGGCGCCTCCGCTGGAATCACTTCCAGCAATCGTCAATGCTGTTTTCATTTGTTGTTTCCTCCTTTCAGCATTTCCGGCATAAGGCGGTGCCCTCAATATGCCGTATCCATCCAAAAAGACACTGCCTCACGGACAGTGCCTCTGCTTTGTGCATACATTCATGTTTCCTACGTTGGCATTATCCACATCAGGTATTAGGGTCAGAACGCTCACGCTCACTCTCAGCCTCTATATGAAGCTCCCCTGTCTATTTGAATTTCCTATTTAATACTAATAAACACGTCTTCTTTGTCAAGTTCATCAGAAAAAGAAGAGAACCTGTTTTTCATTCTCTTCTTTTCTCTTTGCCTGCTTGTATTACTTGTAAAGAACAAGAGTTTCGTAAGGACGCAGGTGCATCGTATCTTTCACTTCTGCATCTGCATAATTGCCGATCAGAAGTTCATATCCTTCCGTATTGAATTGAATGTCTGTTTCTTCCACAAAGAAATTACAGAAGACAGCCAGTTTGTGATCTTCATATTCTCTTTCATACGCAAAGACTTTTTCATCCTTTTCCAATAACGGCCTGATCGTTCCATAAGCAATGATCGGCATTGTATGGCGGAAATGAATCAGCTTCTGGTAGAAAGCAAAGATGGAATCCGGATCAGAAAGATCTTTTCTGACATTGATGTCTTTGTAATTGCGGTTGACTTCAATCCACGGCGTACCAGTAGTAAAACCGGCATTTTCAGAATCATCCCATTGCATCGGGGTACGGGCATTATCTCTGGAACGTTGGTTGAGGATGTGGAGGATTTCCTTCTCATCCTTTCCTTCTTCCTTGAGAATCTGATAGATGTTGGTGCTTTCGACGTCTCTGTATTGGTCAATGGAGGTGAAGCCGGCATTGGTCATGCCGATTTCTTCGCCTTCAAAGACATACGGGGTGCCTCTTAAGAAATGAATGGCAGCTGCCAACATTTTGGCACTTTCTTTTCTGTATTTCGTGTCATCGCCGAATCTTGAAATGGAACGCGGCTGGTCATGACAATTCCAGAACACTGCGTTCCAGGCATCTTTTTCCTGCATGCCCGTCTGCCATGACAGCAGCAGTTCCTTAAGCTTCATGAAATCTGCCGGCTGCAGTTCCCATTTCTTTCCGTCTTTGTAATCGACCTTGAGGTGATGGAAAGAGAAGACCATATCGAGTTCGTGTGAATTTCTGCCGGCATAGCCTGCACATTTTTCAATGGTTGTGGAGCTCATTTCACCGACTGTAATGTGGTCAGGATCCTTGCCGAAGGAGTTTTCATTGAGGTATCTGAGATATTCCTGTTCCTTCGGCCCGTCTGTATAGAATTGTCTGCCGTCGAAGTTATCCGGATCATCTTCAAAGGACCATTTGTTAATTTCATTGATGACATCGAAACGGAAGCCGTGAACACCCTTGGAGATCCAGAAATTGACGATATCTGCGCATTCTTTTCTGACTTCAGGATTTGCCCAGTTGAGATCTGCCTGGGAAACATCAAAGAGATGCAGATACCACTTGTCAAGCGACGGTACATATTCCCAAGCCGGTCCGCCGAACTTGCTTTCCCAGTTGTTCGGCGCAATACAAGGTGCTTTGCCTTCTTTGAAGATGTAGTAATTCATGTATTTCGCATCACCCTGCAGGGCTTTCTGAAACCATGCATGCGTGGTGCTGGTATGGTTGAAGACCATATCGAACATGATGTCGATATTTCTCTTCTTTGCCTCTTTTACAAGAAGTTCAAAGTCCTCCATAGTGCCGTAGCGCGGATCAAAGGCCCGGTAGTCGGTAACATCGTAGCCGTTGTCTTTCTGCGGCGAGAGAGTCATCGGATTAAACCAGATGACATCAATTCCCAGCTTCTGAAGATAATCGAGTCTCGAAATAACGCCTTTCATGTCTCCTATGCCGTCACCATCAGAATCCTGAAAAGATTTCGGATATATCTGATATACGACCTTCTGACGAAAATCCATCTGTACCTCCTCAGCCAAGCTTGATCAGATCTGCTTCCTTAGCTGTAACTTCTGTGTCTTTCTTCAATACTTCTACCTTTGTGCCGTCTGTAAAAATAACTGGTGTAATCACGGACTTTCCCTGTGATTTAATGTAATCCAGATCTACTTCTGTCAGAAGCTGGCCCTGCTTTACATAGTCACCCTGTTTTACTTTGCCGTTAAAGCCCTTGCCGTTGAGTTCTACGGTATCCATGCCGATATGGATCAGCACCTCTTTGCCAGAAGCTGTACGAATGCCGTAAGCATGTCCTGTCGGGAAGGCAACGGTAACCTGACCGGAATATGGTGCATAAATCTTACCATCAGCCGGGTCAAAGGCAATGCCTTCGCCCATCATCTTCTGAGAGAATACCTGATCAGGAACTTCGCTCAGATCAAGTGCTTTACCAGTAACAACTGCTGTGAATTCTTCATTCTTTTCAGCATCCGTGTATTCATGGGTTTCTTCTGTTTCAGCTGTTTCTGCTTCAACGACACCGTTTCTATCTTCTTCAGACAGCTTCTTCTTACCGATGATATAGGTCAATACGAATGGTACGACGATTGCGACTAACATTGCAACTGCCCAGATGCCCCAGTACTGCGGCTTCATGGAAAGAATGCCTGGAATGCCGCCGACACCGATCGCTGCTGCTTCACAGCCGAACCCGACTGAGATCAAAGCGGCAAGAGCAGAACCTGTCATTGCACAATAGAACGGGAATTCATATTTTAGGTTGACACCGAACATTGCCGGTTCCGTAACACCCAGCCAGCAGGAGATGCCGGAAGGAATGTTGACTTCCTGTGCCTTTGCATTCTTCTTCTGCAGAATGGACATTGCAAATACGGCAGAACCCTGGGCGATGTTGGAAAGAGCAATCATAGGCCATAACATTGTGCCGTGGGTTGGTGTATCAGCAATCAGCTGCAGGTCAATTGCATTGGACATGTGATGCAGACCAGTGATAACCAATGGTGCATAGAAGAAACCGAAGATTGCCGCAAAGACTAATCTGAAGTTTCCGGTAATACCTGCATAGACGCCTGCAGAAATCCAGGAACCAAGCTTCCAGCCGATCGGGCCGAGAACGAAGTGAGCTGCCATCACTGCTAACAACAGAGACAGGAATGGAACGAAGATCATGGAAACAACAGACGGAATGACTTTCTTGAAGAACTTTTCAAGATATGCCAGGGTGAAGGCTGCCATCATTGCCGGAATGACCTGGGCCTGATAGCCGATCATTCTGAATGATAATGCCCCGCCGAAGTTCCAGACGTGATCCGGTGCCCATGCGTCCGGTGCCATGCCGGCGACTGCATAAGCGTTTACCAGCTGACCGGATACCAGGGTCAGACCAAGCACAATGCCCAGCATTTCCGTACCGCCCATCTTCTTCTGGACGCTCCAGCAGATGCCGACCGGAATACCGGTGTGGAAGACTGCTTCGCCAATGATCCACAAGAACTTGTCAACACCTGCCCAGAAAGCAGAAATCTGTGTCAATGTCTGGGTGCCGTCACCGAACATGTATACAGAATCGATAATATTGCGGAAACCGAGAATCAGACCGCCGACGACGATGGCCGGAATCAATGGTGCAAAGATTTCAGCCAAGTTGGACATCAATCGCTGCAGCGGATTCTGGTTGCCCTTGGCTGCCTGCTTGACATCTGCTTTGGAAACACCGGAAATTCCGGAAACAGCAGCGAAGTCATTGTAGAAAAGATCGACTTCATTGCCGATAATGACCTGGAACTGACCGGCATTGGTGAAGGTTCCCTTGACGCTTGGAAGACTTTCAATCTTCTTTACGTCTGCTGCCTTCGGATCATTCAATACGAAGCGCATGCGTGTTACGCAGTGTGAAACTGCGCCGATGTTACTCTTCCCGCCGACATAGTCAAGCAGGAGTTTCGCATCCTTTTCAAACTTACCCATTAATAATTTCCCTCCAAACTTGTTTATACAAGTTATCTTATACCTGTAATATAGTTTACTTGTTTAAACATGTCAACATATTTTTGCCAGCGCTTACATTTTTTGATTTCACATTCAGGATTCTCTTCCTTATAATTGTAAATGGAGAAAAAAATTTTATGCCCCGCAGCAAATACGAAGAAATCTATAAAAAAATCAGGGATGACATCATCCTTGGAAAATATACAAACGGTGATTATCTCCCGTCTGAGAATGAATACGTCAACCACTTCGGCTGTACCCGGAATACCATCCGCAGAGCCCTGTACATGCTGGAACAGGAAGGCTTTGTATTGCCGCAGCACGGCAAAGGCGTTCAGGTCATCTACAAGGATGAAGAAGGCAGCATCTTTACGATCGGCGGTATCGAAAGCTTTGCGGAAGCTGCCGCAAGAAGCAGCCAGAAAGTCCGTACCAAAGTCATCACTTTCCGTAAAATCACTGCCGATAAAGCAGTCAGTCTGACCACCGGCTTTGATATCGGCACAGAGCTGTGGTTCATTGAAAGAATCAGAACTGTAGACGGCAGAGCCCTGATCTTTGATACCAACTACTACCTGGTCAATGAAGTACCCGGTCTGACAAAAGAAATTGCCGCAAAGTCCGTCTATAACTATATTGAAAATACCCTGGGCATGATCATCACGACTTCCAGAAGACGCATTACTGCCGAAAAAGCAGATATCAAAGACAAGGAATATCTGGATCTTGGCACAAAAGACTTTATTCTCTGCGTAACCGGTCAGGTCTTCAATTCCAAAGGCGTTATGTTTGAATATACCATGTCCCGTCATGTGCCGGACGGCGTGTGCTTTGTCGAAACAGCAGTCAGACAGAAGAAATAAAAATGATCAGGAGAAACAATTTCATGTTCACCAGGATTGTTTCTCTTTTCATTTCTTTTTCCTGCCGCTATAATACAAAGCGTTTACAAGGAGATATACAATGGCAGTACTGAATATATCCATGCCGATCCGGCGTGAAGAACTCATGTCCGTTTTGGAAGCCCAGACATGTCCGAAATATACATTCAGGAAATGGATCAATCATATCGAGGCCCAGTATGAAGTTGAAGATGACGGCACCCACGGCGACCTGGTCCAGTATACAAAGAAGCTCTTCCGCAAGACAAAGTTCGGCAAGGTCATTATGTTCCGCGTTCTTTACAACGGCCAGTTCTTTGAAGGCGGCGTGATCCGCGAAGATCTGAAGAAATAAACATGCATGCCGGTTATGCCGGCTTTTGTTTTACATAGGGAAGACATATGAAAAACTACAAGATTGAAACTTACCTGCCGATGGAAAATGTACCGGCTATGATCAATGCTCTGCGCTCCTGCATTGCAAATCAGATCGGCAATTACAGGAACTGCTTCAGCTGGTATCCTGTTTCCTCTGCCTGGACCAGTCTTGAAAATGCCAGTCCTTATATCGGCACACCTGGGACGATCAGCAATGCGTCCGAAATGAAGATCGAATTTCTGTGCCATGAAAACAAAGTATCAGAAGTCATTGATGTGATCCGGAAGAACCACCCTTATGAAGAACCGGTCATCAATATTCTTCCAATGTATACTGCGTACGACTGGAAAGAAAATCGCAATTGAGATTGAGACTGATAAGAAGATGACCATCATCTTCTTTTTTCATGCATGCATAATAATTTACATAGATTTAACATCAGGTATGACATGACTATACAATTTTTCCTGTCTGTCCATCTGGTCTGTATATTATGAAACAGAAGCCTTTAAATGGTCTAAAATAGATAACAGTTAGTTTATCAGGTTCTTCTGGAGGAATTATGACTGAAAAAAAACATAATCTCGGATTAGGTTCCCAGATGACTTACGGCATGGGCGAGTTCTTCAACGGCGGTGCCTTTGTCATCATCAACACCTTCTTTACTGTCTTTATGACAGATGCTATCGGGATGCCGGCAGCTTTGGCTGGAACTATCCCGCTTGTGGGCAAGATCTGGGATGCGATCACAGACCCGATCATGGGCAATATCACAGACCGTACCGTTTCAAAATTTGGTGCCAAGCGTTTCTACATTCTGATTGGTGCCTTTGCCTCGGCTGTCACCTTCATCATGATGTGGCTGCCGCTGCATTCTGAAAACACCATGACCCTTTATTTCTTCTATCTGCTCATGTACTGCCTCTTCTCTACCGGTTTTACCATCCTGATGGTTCCATACAATGGTCTTCTGCCGGATATGGTAGACGATTATACCGTCCGTTCCAGATTCTCCAATGTCAGAATGATCTGGTCTACTCTGGGTTCCATGGTCTGCGGCTTATTCCCGACCATGATGATCAAAAACCAGAGCGATCCGACCCAGTACATCCGCTGCTGCGTGATCTTCGGCATCATCTTCCTGATTACTTCTCTGGTTACTTTTTTCGGTACCTGGGAAAAACAGAAAGAACCGATCAAGTCTGATCCGCTTGACAGCTTCAGACAGGCAGTCAGCGTTTATCGTTCCAAGGCTTTCCGCATCTTCATCGGCATTTATCTGACTGGTCAGTGCGGCATGGACTTTGTTTCCGGCATGGCTGTGTATTATGTTACTAACGTCGTCGGCGGCAATTCTGAAAATCATTACCTCACCTTCTTAATGGGAGCTCTGATCATTTCACAGTTAATCGGCATGTTGATCTGGGGTCCGGTCATGGCCCGTACTTCCAAGCGTACAACCATCCTGATTGGTGCGCCGATCCGTATTGTTTCCACCCTGCTTCTCTTCCCGTTCTCTCATGCCGGCGGCAGTATCGTTCCGATTCTGATCTTAGCTATGGGCATTGGTATCGGCAACGCCGCAACCCTGACTTCCATCTTTGCAATTCTTGCCGATATGGCCGATGTTGACGAACTCATTACCGGCATCAGCCGTCCGGGTACTGTATCCGGCATGGCAACCTTCGCAAGAAAAGTTTCTGCTGGTATTTCCGCCTGGTTAATTGGTGTCCTGTTAGCAGCAGCCGGCTATCAGGGCAAACTCGAAGTTCAGTCTGCTTCCACGATTGAAGGCATCAAGCTGATCTTCATTCTGATGCCGGTTATCCTGGTTGCACTGCTGTTTGTCTTCGGGTATATGTTCCCGATGAAGCATCATGAATTCGATGTCGTCAAGAAAGTCATTTCCGTAAAGAAAGGCGAAAGTCAGGAAATTGTCACAGACGAAGACAAAAAGATCTGTGAAAAAGTTACCGGTCTTCCTTATGACAAACTCTGGGAATGCAAAGAGAAATAATTGGTTCATAAGGGACTATGCAGTCACATGCATAGTTCTTTTTTTCTGCCCTTTTTGATACAATGGCACATATGAGCAGAACAAAAGAAATGACTAGCGGTTCTCCCGCAAAACTGATCTTTATCTTTGCAATCCCGTTAATGCTGGGAAATGTCTTCCAGCAGGTCTATACAATTACGGATTCCCTGATCATCAGCCGGAGCTTAGGCGTAGATGCCCTGGCAGCTTTGGGAAGCTGCGACTGGTTTGACTACATGCTTATTTCCGTGATCCAGGCTTTGTGCCAGGGCTTTGCCATATTGATTGCCCAGCAATACGGAGCAGAAGACTATGACCGCATGCAGAAGAGCGTTGCCCATTCTGCTTTGTATTCCTTCTTATCAGGCATTGCCGTTACAATTGCGGCTCTGCTGCTGATATCACCGATGCTGAAGATGCTCAATACACCGGACAACATTGCCTGGATGGCAAGAGAATATCTGGTCTGGAAGTTCAGCGGTCTGCTGCTTTCAGTGTTACTGAACATGACTGCTTCTATCCTGCGTGCTTTCGGGGATTCGAGGACCCCCTTGTTCTCCATGATTGTTTCAGCTGTTCTCAATATCGGAATGGATCTTCTCTTCGTGTCGGTACTGAATCTTGGCATCGGCTCAGCCGCCTTTGCGACTGTCGCTGCCCAGGGAATCGGCGGTATCATCAACTATCTTGCCATTCGCAAACTGCCGTTCCTGCACATCGCAAAAGAAAGCTTTGCGAAAGAAAAAGGCCTTGCCAGAAAGATGTTTACCTTAGCCGTTCCGATGATGCTTGCTAACGTATTGATTGCGATCGGCGGTATGTTAGTGCAGTCCCAGGTCAACCGCTTTGATCTGAGCTTCATTGCCGGCTATACAGCAGCCAATAAGTTATATGGTGCTTTAGAACTAGCTGCCCTTGCCTACGGTTTTGCTATGGTTACCTATGTCGGTCAGAACTACGGCGCCCGCAAATACGAACGGATCAGGAAAGGTATTTTCTCTTCTGTCGGGATTGCTGTTGTGACATCTTTATTTATCACTTTACTCATTTATCTTTTCGGCAGAAATCTGATTGCCATGTTTGTGACGGCTGATTCTGCTGAAGCAGAAGGTGCTGTCCAATATGGCACTTCCTTTCTGAAGCTGTTAGCTTCCTGGTTACCGGTTCTTTATATTCTGCATGTATTGCGTTCCTGCCTGCAGGGATTCGGTGATACTGTAACGCCGATGATTTCCGGCGTTGCCGAATTCTGTGCAAGAATCTTCATGGCCTTCTTCATGATTGCAAAGCTTGGTTCTTCTGCTTTGTTCTATGCAGAGATTGCGGCATGGTTTGCTTCTGATGCTATTCTGATTCCTTCCTTGCTGATGAGAATGAAGAAGGAAAAAGTTCTGCTGAACAAGTGAACTTTCAATCCTGATTCTTTGACGAAACACAAAAAATCCTGCTGAGATTATACTCACCAGGTTTTTTATGTTGATCAGATTCTGATTTACTTTTCTTCCAGCGGTACTACTTTCCGGTTGTAAAGCTTGCGGAAGAAATGAAGAGACAATACAAACGAAGCAATTTCAGCAATCAGGAAACACCACCAGATATTATTGACATTGCCAGTCAATGAAAGCAGATACGCAGCCGGAATCAGAACGACTAACTGTCTGCCTAAAGAAACAAACAAGGAATACATGCTTTCTGAAAAAGCCTGAAAAATGGAACCCATCATGATGCCCATTGACGCAATCGGGAAATGAACAGCAATCGTTCTCAAGGCAACCGTTCCCATTGCCATCATATCATCAGAAGCATTGAAGATACTCAGCAGCTGCTGCGGGAATAATTCAAAGGTAATAGTACCTGTTAACATAATGCAGAAAGCAAGAATAAAGGAAAACTTCAGAGCTTCATCAATTCTGCTCTTGTTTCTGGCACCATAGTTATAGGCAAGCACCGGAATCAGACCATTGTTCAAACCGAAGACCGGCATAAAGAAGAAAGACTGCAGCTTGAAATAAACGCCGAAGACGGCAACTGCCGTAGCAGAGAAAGCAGCTAAGATCAGGTTCATGGAATATGTCATCACAGAACCGATGGACATCATCAATACAGTCGGAATACCTACATAAAGAATTCTGCGGATGACCAGCAGGGAAGGATGAATGACTTTTGCAAAGGAAAAATGAATTTCCTTATTGAACTTCAGATTCATGATCAGTCCGAGAACTGCCGCAAAGCACTGGCCTAATATAGTTGCGTAAGCTGCCCCTGCAACTCCCATCTTCGGGAAACCGCAAAGACCGAAAATCATGATCGGATCGAAAATGATATTGAATACTGCACCGGAAGTCTGGGAAACCATGGACAACATGGTCATGCCGGTCGACTGCAGCAATCTTTCAAATGTCATCTGGAAGAACAAACCAAAGGATAAAGAACACACAATGGAAAGATACGTATCGCCATAGCCGATAATCGCTGCATCTGCTGACTGGCTTTTGATAAATGGTCCGGTCACAAACAAGCCGACAAGGATGAAGATTACGGCATTGATGAATGTGATGAAAAGACCATTGCCGGCAGCGGCATCGGATTCCTTATAGTTCTTTTCACCAAGTGCCTTTGACAACATTGCGTTAATACCTACGCCCATGCCGGAACCTACCGCAATCATCAGATTCTGCAATGGAAAGGCAAGCGTTACTGCCGTCAGAGCTTCTTCACCAAGCTGGGCTACGAAGACAGAATCGACAATATTATACAAAGCCTGCACAAGCATGGAGATCATCATTGGAACAGACATATTGACGATCAGCTTTTTAACAGGCATGACGCCCATTTTATTTTCTTTTACTCCGGTTTTTCCCATTTGGTTTCCTCCTTCTTCTGAAAAGCGCTCACAAACTTGTAACATAAATACATATGAAAGTAAAGCTATTCGATATCGCACTTTTTCCCCTTTTACGACATAATAGTAGAAATGAAAAAAGTCGCTTTTATCTGTACACATAACTCCTGCCGCTCGCAGATTGCCGAAGCATTTGGAAAACACCTGGCTTCAGATACCTTCGAAAGTTATTCTGCCGGTACAGCGATCAAAGATCACATCAATCCCGATGCGGTAAGACTCATGAAACAGGTTTACAACATTGATATGGAAGCAGAAGGACAGCACACCAAGACCCTCTCTGCTTTACCTCCGGCAGATATTGTCATTACCATGGGCTGCGGCGTTCAGTGTCCTTATCTCCCTTCCGAAAGGAGAGAAGACTGGGGACTGGAAGATCCGACTGGGAAAGAAGATGCAGTCTTCTTAAGAACCATGGCAGAGATCAGAGAAAAAGTGCTGAAACTGAAGAAAGAAATTGAGGAAGAAAAATGAATACAATCAAAGACCAGTGTCTCAAAGAAAAAACAACTGACCCCTATGTTATTGCCTGTCACTTAATGAATGAGTCGGAAATCCCTATGCACGGGCCTGTCCATCATCTGATTGATGGTGCTGCTTTTATGACAGCTCTTCACAATGCCGGTATGGAATTTGATCTTCCTTCGGCCTTGGATAAACTGGCAGACCGGGCAAAGCTGATGCCCGGCGCAACATGCGGCATGTGGGGCGTATGCGGTTCTGCTTCCTCTTTGGGAGCAGCCCTTGCCATCATTCATGAAACGGGACCCTTGACCGATACGGAATTCTACAAAGACAACATGCGCCTGACTTCCCGCATTCTTGCGCGTGAAGCAGAAATCGGCGGTCCCCGCTGCTGCAAGCGCAACTGCTTCAATGCTTTGTTAACAGGAATTGATTTTGTCAGAGAAATATACGGAATTGATCTTCCTGAGAATAAAATCGTGTGTACTTTCCATGATCATAATCCTCAATGCATCAGAGAAAGGTGTCCTTTTCATCCTGAATAGTGCTTCTCATAATGAAAAGAAGGAATTCAATTGAATTGATTGATTCCTTCTTCTTTTTTTCTCTTATATTCTTTGTCTATTCTTCAGGCAAAACGAGCGGTCAGTTCGTGTTCCGGCATCGGTTTGTCAAAATAGAAGCCCTGGAACATCGTACAGCCTAATTGTTTCAGAATGGAAAGCTGCTTTTCCGTTTCCACGCCTTCTACAATCGCTCTCATGTGCAATGCATCCGTGAGGGAGATAACTGCCTGCAGAACATAAAAGGCCTTGTTGGTAATATCGATGGAACGGACGAAATCACGGTCGATCTTGAGAACATCTGCATCTGACTGCGACAACATAGCCAATGATGAAGAGCCCTTGCCGAAGTCATCAATCTCGGCAATAAAGCCATATTGATGCAGACGCTCAATGTTACGTGCCCGATAGCGGATATCATCGAGAACGGAAGTTTCAAGAATTTCCACATGCAGAAGCTTCGGTACTACCAGATACTTTGCACAAAGATCCCGCAATGTCTTCGGTACATCCATGGAATACAATTCTCTAGGGGAAACATTGATGGAAATATATTTGTCTTTCAGGTTTTCAATCCTGGACCACTTTGCCAGAGTCTGTACCGCTCTTTCCCAGATATAGAGATCCAGCTTGCAGATCTGTTCCGATTTTTCCAGAACAGACAGGAATTCAGCCGGGGCAATAATTGCATCGTTGTCCCCTTTCGCTCTTACCAGAGCTTCTGCACCAAGGAAATGACCTTGGATATCTACCTGCGGCTGCAGATAAAGCAGGAACTGATTCTCTTTCAGCTTCTGATCGAACATGGAAACAACCTGTTGGTCATGGAGTTTCTTTTCCAGCATTCTTTCGTCAAACCAGGAAATTTTTCTTTCCATGCTTTCCCGGTTGACCTTCATGGCCATGACAGCCCTTTCCACCATTAATGCCATCGGCAGATTGGTTTCTGTCACTTCATAAATACCCATATGAATGGCAAAGCGGAAAGAACTGGTACTGAACTTCTTTTCCAGGGTATCAAGCGTATTTTTCAGACTCTCTTCATTGATTGTTTCTTTTCTTTTGAGGATCAGGAAACCATCAGAATTGTCTCTTGCAAAGACAGTATGCGGCTTTTTGTTTTTGTTCATCATTTCTGCAATGGAAATCAATACGGAATCTCCATAGGATCTTCCATACATGGCATTGATCATGCCGAAATGAGAAATATCCGCATCCAGAATGACATACTTCTCACCAGGATTGTCCATGATTTCTTCCCGGGCTGCCCGATAGAAGCCTTCCATGTTCAATAATCCTGTCAGAGGATCATGGTCGGTCACATATTGCGGACTGGTGCTGTTGACAAACATGGCTTCGTCTTCTTCGTCTGTCTTTTCTTCAAGACTGCAGATTTCAATGCTGCAGGAAATCAGCGCTTTATCAGTTCTGATATGAATCGGCGTTGTGGTCAGAACCAGCTTCTTGTCTCCAAAAACCCGCCTTGCGCTCAGTTTCTTCCAGGTGTGGCTGGCTTTGAAGCTGACGCAATTCTGGCATCTGGCCCCGCCGTTCCAGATCTTAAAGCACCTGTCGCCGTATTGGATTTCATTATTTTCATCTATAAACAGAGTTCTGCACTCATCCGGATCAACGAGACGCACAAACTGATATTTGCTGCGTACTGAATCCATGTAAGTACGTACTTCCTGTGGTGAATAAGCTTTGATTTCCATACTTCTTTCCTTGTTACCCTGCTTCTGAATAATCGTAATATGAACAATACTGACATATATTAATACAGATATCGCAGAATACTTACTCATATGCCCGGAAATTTTTCAGAAATATGAGAATTCTGCTGTAAAGAAAAGGACCTGCTGAGGTTCTCTTCTGAAATTCTTACTTCTCTGCAATTGCTTCAATTTCGCAAAGCACATTCTTCGGCAATGTCTTTACGGCAACACAGCTTCTTGCCGGGGATGATACAAAGTACTTTGCATAAACAGCATTGAACTTTGCAAAATCTCCCATGTCAGCTAAGAAACAGGTTGTCTTGATGACTTTGTCAAAACCGACGCCGCCTGCTTTCAATACTTCGCCGACATTCTTACAAGCTTGTTCTGCCTGTGCTTCAATGCCTTCCGGAATTTCTCCGCTTGCCGGATCTGCTCCCATCTGACCGGAAGTGATCACGAGTGTTTCCGTTTCATAGCCCTGTGAATAAGGACCGATTGCGGATGGTGCCTTGTCTGTAACGAGTTTCTTCATATTTTCCTCCATTAGGGCTTAAGCCCTCACAAACGTTTGATGAATAAATGTGCGTTGCGTACTATTCTGTAGGTAGAGCAGTGGGCCATGTCTA
>OMXQ01000040.1 GCA_900315065.1 uncultured Erysipelotrichaceae bacterium | reverse complement strand
GAATCTGACTAGTACTTAGTCATTTCACTGCCCCTCTATTTGCATATAATTTGGTTTGAATCTATTCGCTTAGCTGAAAATAACGTGATGTTCTACAAGGCGTTTTTGTGTTTAATGTGTGATATTGTGGCACGCTGGCAGGCGTTGACATAGTAACTTTTTTAAAATAATGAAAAAAGGCTTGCATTAGGTTTTTTGTGGTAGTACTATATCTAAGCACTCGCGAAGAAGTGGGAGGTTGCCGGCACGCTGAAATGCGTTGTCACGATGCAAAAAAGCGTGATAACCGGGGAATTTCCACTGAGCGATCCCTTTAAGGGAGTGAATACAAGGAGGAAAAATTCATGGCAAAGAACTCTGTAAGAATTCGTCTGAAGGCTTACGAGAACAGAAGCTTGGACGCAGCCAGCGAAAAGATCGTCAAGACTGCAACAAGCCACGGCGCAAAGAAGATCGTCGGACCTGTTCCGCTGCCTACTGAGCGTGAGGTAATCACAGTACTTCGCGCCGTTCACAAGTACAAGGACTCTCGTGAACAGTTCGAGATCCGCACACACAAGAGACTGATTGAGATCATCGGCCCGTCCGCAGAAACAATCGACGCATTGTCCAGACTGGATCTGCCGTCCGGAGTTGATATCGAAATCAAGCTTTAAAGAAAGGAACAGGGTGAGATAAATGAAGGGTATTTTAGGACGTAAGCTTGGTATGACCCAGGTCTTCACGATCGAAGGAACTCTGATTCCTGTTACTGTCGTTGAAGTTAAGCCGAATGTTGTACTGCAGAAGAAGACAGTTGAGAAGGACGGCTATGAAGCTGTTCAGCTCGGCTACGAAGATGTAAAGGAACAGCGTTCCAACAAGCCGGCTATCGGCCATGCTAAGAAGGCTGATACAGCTCCTAAGCATTACATCAGAGAAGTCAAGGGCGACGAAATGATGAATTTCGAAGTCGGTGCAGAAATCAAGGCTGATCTGTTCAAGGCTGGTGACATCGTTGATGTCCAGGGCGTTTCCAAGGGCCACGGCTACAACGGCACAATCGTTCGTAACAATGCTAAGCAGGGACCTCTGACACATGGTGGTTCCAAGAACGCAAGACACATTGGTTCTCTGGCTACAAACGGCCGTAACAACGGTGTTGTCAACAAGGGAACAATTATGCCTGGTGAAGAAGGCAAGTACACAACTACAAACCAGAACCTGACAGTCATCAAGGTTGATGCTGAAGAAGGCTACATGCTGATCAAGGGCAACGTTCCTGGTCCGCGCAAGGGTCTGGTAACAATCAGGACTACAGTTAAGCCTGTAAAGGAAGCTAAGGTTTCCGAGCTCATTTCCTACAAGGGCGGCTCTGTTGCAGAAGAACTTGAAAAGGTTGCTGACACAGTTAACGCTGAACTGGCTGCTGAAGAAGCAGAAAAGGAAAAGGCTGAAAAGGCTAAGAAGGCTGCAGCTAGTGCAGCCCGCAAGGGAAAGTGAGGATAAACAATGTCTCAGGTTGATGTATACAATCAGGAAGCTAAGGTCGTTAAGCAGATCGAGCTTTGTGACGCTGTCTTCGGTATTGAACCGAACCAGCAGGCAATCTATGATACTGTCCTGTCCTACCTTGCAGGTTTGAGACAGGGTACACATAACACTCTGACAAGAGGCTTCGTTTCCGGCACAGGCAAGAAGCCGTTCCGTCAGAAGGGCACAGGCCGTGCTCGTCAGGGTTCCACTCGTGCTACACAGTGGAGACATGGCGCTATCGCATTCGGTCCGCATCCTAGAAAGTACGGCTTCAAGCTGAACCGCAAGGTCAGACAGCTGGCTCTTCGTTCTGCTCTGAGTGAAAAGGCTCAGGCTGACGATCTGGTTGTTGTTGAAAACGTATCTTTCGATGAAATGAAGACAAAGAAGGCAGTTGCTATGATGAAGGCTTTCAACTTCGATCGCAAGACTCTGATCGTTGCTGATGCTTCCGAAGATTTCGCAAATGCATTCGTTTCCTTCAGAAACATTCCGAATGCCGGTTTCACAACAGTTTCCAATCTGAACGTTTACGATATCGTCAATGCTGACAAGATCGTATTCACAGAGGCAGCTGCTGCTACAGCAGGGGAGGTTTTCGCAGCATGAACGCACGCGACATCATCATCAGACCTATCGTTACAGAAAAGACAATGAAGCTCTCTTCTGAACAGAATAAGGTAACATTCGAAGTATCCAGAGATGCTAACAAGATCTCTGTCAAGCAGGCTATTAAGGAAATCTACAATATCTCTGCTGAAAAGGTAAACATTGTCAACCAGCATCCAAGACCGAAGAGAGTCGGCCGTTATGAAGGTATGACAAAGGCTGTCAAGAAGGCTATCGTTACTCTTCCGGAAGGACAGAAGATCGATATCTTCAACAACGACAACAAGTAATTGATTCATTATCGGAGGAACACGCTATCTCCGGACAAACTGCGAAAGGATAAATTTGAAAATGGCAATCATCAAGTATAAGCCGACCTCTAACGGACGCAGAAACATGAGCACTCTCAGCAACGACCGCATCACTAAGTCTGTTCCTGAAAAGAGCCTGCTCGCTCCGTTAAACAAGAAGGGCGGCCGCGGCAATACAGGCCGCATCACATCCCGTCATCAGGGCGGCGGTGCTAAGCAGAAGTACAGAATCATCGACTTCAAGAGAAACAAGGATAACGTTCCAGCTACAGTAGCTGCAATTGAATATGACCCGAACAGAAACGCAAACATCGCTCTGCTTCATTATGCAGATGGTGAAAAGCGTTATATCATCTGCCCGGCTGATCTCAATGTCGGCGACAAGGTAGTTTCCGGCGAAGCTGTCGATATCAAGACTGGCAACGCTCTGGAACTGAAGAACATCCCTGATGGTACATTCGTTCATAACGTTGAACTTACAGCAGGCAAGGGCGGCCAGATGGCTCGTGCTGCCGGCTGCTCCGCTCAGATCCTCGGTTCTGAAGGCGGCTTCGTAACATTGCGTCTTTCTTCTGGTGAAGTCAGAAGAGTTCATGACAACTGCCGTGCAACTATCGGTGTTGTAGGCAATGGTGATTATTCTCTGGTCAACTTAGGCAAGGCTGGTCGTTCCAGACATATGGGTATTCGTCCTCATGTCAGAGGTTCTGCTATGAACCCTGTCGACCATCCGCATGGTGGTGGTGAAGGCAAGCAGCCTGTAGGTCGTAAGTCTCCGATGACTCCTTGGGGCATGAAGGCTATGGGTGTCAAGACTCGTAAGCCGAAGGCAAAGTCCAACCAGTACATCGTAAGAAGAAGAAACGGAAAGTAAGTTGAAAGGAGAGAATAAGCAATGTCAAGAAGCATTAAGAAGGGCCCGTTCGTCGATGCCAGCCTGATGAAAAAGGTTGAAGCTCAGAATGCGGCTAACAAGCATGAAGTAATCAAGACATGGTCCCGTCGTTCAACGATCTTCCCTAGTTTCGTTGAGCATACATTCGCTGTTTACAACGGCAAGGAATTCATCCCTGTCTATGTAACAGAAGATATGGTCGGTCATAAGCTCGGTGAATTCGCACCGACAAGAAAGTTCGGCGGTCACGGCGAAGACAAGAAGGCTAACGCTTAAGGAGGAAAGTAAAGATGGATGTAAGAGCAACAGCAAAAACAGTTCGTTATACTCCTCGTAAGGTCAGACTTGTTCTTGATCTGGTCCGCGGCAAGAGCGTAAACGAAGCATTGGCTATCCTGAAGTTCACACCGAACCAGGCAGCCACAGCAGTATATAAGGTTGTCAAGTCTGCAGCTGCTAATGCTACACATAACAACCAGCTCAATGCAGATTCCCTGTACATCAAGGAATGCTACGCAAATGAGGGTGTCACTCTGAAGCGTTTCATGCCTAGAGCAAAGGGAAATGCATCCAGCATTTTCAAGAGAACAAGCCACATCACAGTTGTGGTTTCCGATGAGAGATAAGGGAGGAAGATCAGAATATGGGACAGAAAGTTAGCCCGATCGGTATGCGTGTCGGCGTCATCCGTGACTGGGAGTCCAGATGGTACGCAGACAAGGCTGATTTCGGAGATCTTCTGAACGAAGATGTCAGAATCCGTGATTTACTGAATAAGGAATTGCATGATGCATATATCTCCAGAATTGAAATTGAAAGAACCGGCAAGCAGGATGTCAAGGTAATCATCCGCTGCGCAAGACCGGGTGCAATTGTCGGCAAGGCTTCCGTTCCGGCAGCTGCTGCTGAAGGTGAAGAAGCAAAGCCGGCTAAGAACAAGGCAGATACATTAAAGGAAAAGCTTGCCAAGATGACAGGCAAGAACGTCAAGATCGACGTTGTTGCTGTCGGCAATCCTGATCTGGATGCTCATCTGGTTGCCCGCAAGATCTGCGAACAGTTGGAAGCACGTCAGTCCTTCCGTATCGCCCAGAAGAAGGCAATTCAGCAGTCCATGCGTGCTGGTGCCAAGGGTGTCAAGACTTTGGCCAAGGGCAGACTGGGCGGTGCAGAAATTGCTCGTCAGGAAGGTTATTCCAGAGGTGTCGTACCGCTTCATACACTGCGTTCCGATATCGACTATGCATGTGATGAAGCTCATACAACATACGGTAAGTTAGGCGTCAAGGTCTGGATTTGCCGTGGTGAAGTTCTCCCAGGACAGATGGTCAAGGAGCCAGAAGCTCCGGCTAACTCCAGAAGAGGAGACCGCAGAAACGGCCGTCGCGGCAATGGTCGTCGTTTCAATCGTAACGACCGCCGTCCGGCAGCTAATGCAGGTGCAGCTGAACAGAAGGCTGCTCCGGCTGAAGGAGGTCAGAACTAATTATGTTAATGCCTAACAGAACCAAGTACAGAAGACCTCATCGTCTTTCCTACGAAGGCACAGCTAAGGCTGGACGTGAACTTGCGTTTGGTCAGTATGGTCTCGTAGCTGACGAGGGTGCTTATGTCAGCAGCGCACAGCTTGAAGCTGCCCGTGTTGCTATCACTCGTTATATGAACCGTACCGGTCAGGTCTGGATCAAGGTATTCCCGCAGCTGGCTAAGACAAAGAAGCCGCTGGAAGTCAGAATGGGCTCTGGCAAGGGTGCTCCTGATCATTGGGTTGCAGTAGTTCAGAAGGGAAGAATTCTCTTCGAAGTAGGCGGCGTTTCCGAAGCTGTCGCAAGAGAAGCATTAAGACTCGGCGGCAACAAGCTCTGCGTCAAGACCCGCTTTGTCAAGAAAGGCGAGGAGGCTAAGTAATCATGAACGTTAAGGAAATCAGAGATCTTAGTAATGAAGACCTTCAGAAGGAAGTTGTTTCCCTGAAGGAAGAACTGTACAACCTGCGCTTTGCTCAGGCTACAGGCAACCTGGAAAACCCGGCTCGCATCAAGGATATCAAGAAGACAATCGCTCGTATTTACACAGTTCTGACAGAACGTGAAAATGCAGCTAAGTAAGAAGGAGGGCTAATAAAATGGAAGAAAGAAACGCACGTAAGGTCCTTCGCGGAACAGTAGTTTCCGACAAGATGGACAAGACAATCGTCGTAGAGATCAAAACATCCAAGGCTCATCCTTTATATGGCAGACACGTTAAGTTCTCTACACGTTTCAAGGCTCATGATGAAAACAATGAAGCCAAGGTAGGCGACGTTGTTGAAGTTATGGAAACAAGACCTTTATCCAAGGACAAGCATTTCCGCCTGGTAAAGATCGTTGAAAAGGCAGTAATTCTTTAATTCAGGAGGTATAGGCAATGATTCAGAATGAAAGCAGATTGAACGTCGCTGACAACTCTGGTGCTAAGGAATTACTTGTCATCAGATGTCTCGGCGGCTCCAAGCGCAAGTTCGCAAACATCGGCGATGTCGTTGTTTGTGCAGTCAAGAGCGCTCAGCCAAACGGCACAGTTAAGGACGGACAGGTTGTTAAGGCCGTTATTGCTCGTACTACTTATGGTATCAAGCGTGACAATGGTTCTTACATCAAGTTCGATGATAACGCAGCAGTCATCATCAAGGATGACCTGACACCGGTCGGAACTCGTATCTTCGGCCCGGTCGCAAGAGAACTCCGTGACAAGGGTTACATGAAGATTGTTTCCCTGGCTCCGGAAGTATTATAAGGAGGACCGCAGAGATGAAAATCAAGACAGGCGATACAGTTAAGGTTATCAGCGGCCACTACAAGGGAACCATCAGCGAAGTCAAGGCTGTTAATGCAAAGACAAACAAGATCATTGTTGAAGGTGTCAACATGGTCAAGAAGTCTCTGAAGCCTTCCCAGCAGAATCCTGAGGGCGGCGTCATTGAAAAGGAAGCTCCGATCGATGCTTCCAACGTTATGCTCTACGACAAGAAGTCCAAGAGCGCAAGCCGTGTAGGCTACAAGGTAACAGACGGCAAGAAGGTAAGAATCTTCAAGAAGTCTGGTGAAGAAGTCAAGGAGGCTAAGAAGTAATGAACCGTCTCGAACAGAAATATGTTGATACAGTCAAGCCTTCTCTGATGAAGGAATTCAGCTATACATCCACAATGCAGGCTCCGAAGCTTGTCAAGGTAGTTATCAACATGGGTGTCGGCGATGCCATCGCTAACTCCAAGCTGCTGGATGAAGCTGTTGAAGAACTGACACAGATCTCCGGTCAGAAGCCGGTAATCACAAAGGCTAAGAAGTCCATCGCAAACTTCAAGCTGCGTGAAGGCATGCCGATCGGCTGCAAGGTTACTCTCCGTGGTGAGAGAATGTATGAATTCCTCGATAAGCTCTTCAATATTTCTCTTCCTAGAGTTCGTGACTTCCATGGTGTTTCTTCCACAGCCTTCGACGGCCGCGGCAACTACACACTGGGTGTCAAGGAACAGCTGATCTTCCCTGAAATCAACTTTGATAAGGTTGGCAAGGTCAGAGGCATGGATGTTGTTATCGTAACAACAGCTCAGTCCAACAAGGAAGCATATGCATTGCTGAAGGAACTCGGCATGCCATTTGAAAAGTAAGAGAGGAGAACGATATGGCAAAGACAAGTTTAAAGGTTAAAGCTGCTCGTCCAGCTAAGTTCTCCACACGCGAATATACTCGCTGCGAGAGATGCGGACGTCCGCATTCTGTATTAAGAAAGTATAAGCTCTGCAGAATCTGCTTCAGAGAACTCGCTTACAAGGGCGAGATCCCTGGTGTCAAGAAGGCAAGCTGGTAATAAGGAGGTAACGCGAGATGAATATGACAGATCCTATTGCTGACATGCTGACAAGAATCCGTAACGGGGTTCAGGCTCAGATGACAACAGTTGATGTTACTCCGGCTTCCAAGGTCAAGGTTGAAATTGCCAAGATCCTGAAGTCTGAAGGCTACATCGAAAAGTACGCCGTTGAAGGCGAGGGTATCGAGAAGAAGATCGTCGTTACTCTGAAGTATGATGCACGTGGTAACAAGGTTATCTCCGGCATCAAGAGAATTTCCAAGCCGGGCTTAAGAGTTTATGCCAAGGGCAATGAAATTCCAAAGGTCCTGAACGGACTGGGTATTGCCATCATTTCTACTTCTAATGGAATGATGACAGACAAAGAAGCACGCAAGCAGCACATCGGCGGCGAAGTTGTCGCTTATGTCTGGTAATTAAGAAAGGAAAAAAGAAGAAATGTCACGTATCGGTAATAAAGCGATTACCATTCCGGCTGGCGTTGAAGTTTCAGTTTCAGCTGGCAATGAGGTGACTGTAAAGGGACCTAAGGGAACTCTCGTTAAGTCCTTCTCCCCACTGATGACAATCACAGTTGACAACGGGGTACTTACAGTTAAGCGTCCTAATGAGGAGAAGCACACAAAGCAGCTCCATGGCACAACAAGAGCTCTCATCGCATCCATGATTGAGGGTGTTACAAAGGGTTTCACAAAGCAGATGAAGATTGTCGGTATTGGTTACAGAGCAGCTGTTGCCGGCCAGACAATCACTCTGAATGTCGGCTTCTCTCATGAAGTCAAGGTTACTGCACCAGAAGGCATCAAGGTTGAATGCCCGGATGCAACAACCATCAATGTTTCCGGCATCGATAAGCAGATTGTCGGTCAGTTTGCAGCTAACGTAAGAGCTGTCAAGGTTCCTGAACCATACGGTGGAAAGGGTATTCGTTATGTTGACGAATTCGTCCGTCGTAAGGAAGGCAAGACTGCTGCTGCCAAGAAGTAATGGGAAGGAGAGAGTAAGAATATGTTGAAGTTACAGAAGAAAAATGAAGAACGTATCCGCCGTCACAAGCGTGTACGTAATGTCGTCAACGGTACTCCTGACTGCCCAAGACTGAATGTGTTCCGTTCCAACGCTCACATCTATGCACAGGTTATCGATGATACAACTGGCAGAACTCTTGTTTCTGCAAGCTCCCTCGAGCTCAAGCTCGAAAACGGCGGCAATATTGAAGCTGCCAAGAAGGTTGGCGAAGCAGTTGCCAAGAAGTGCCTGGCTGCCAACATTGAATCCGTCCGTTTTGACCGCGGCGGTTATGTATATCACGGAAGAGTTCAGGCTTTGGCTGATGCAGCCAGAGAAGCTGGACTGAAGTTCTGAGAAAGGGAGATACTGAAATGGCAAACGAAAAAAGAAACAATTTCAGAAAGCGCGAACCGAAAGAGTTCGATTCTGTAGTAGTCTCCATTAACCGTGTATCCAAGACTGTCAAGGGCGGACGTAAGATGCGTTTTGCTGCTCTGGTTGTCATCGGCGATCACAAGGGCCGTATCGGATTCGGAATGGGTAAGGCTGCCGAAGTTCCGGATGCAATCAAGAAGGCTGAAGAAGCTGCAAACAAGAACGTCTTCACTGTCAACCTGGTTGACGGCACAAGAACTGTTCCGCATGCTACAAAGGTTACACACGGTGCTTCCACTGTATTCCTTGCTCCGGCTGCTCCTGGTACTGGTGTTATCGCCGGCGGTGCTGTCCGTAACATTCTTGAACTTGCTGGTGTAGCTGATGTCCTCTCCAAGGTTATCGGTTCCCGTACAAGCGTCAATGTTGTATATGCAACTCTGAACGCTCTCAAGTCCATGCGTACAGTTGAAGAAGTAGCTAAGCTGCGCGACAAGAAGGTCGCTGAGATCAGATAAGGAGGGTACACAGATGAAACTGAATGAATTGAAAGCAACAGAAGGTGCCCGCGCTAACAGCCGTAAGAGAATCGGCCGTGGTCTCGGTTCCGGTACCGGCAAGACTTCCGGCAAGGGCCAGAAGGGTCAGAACTCCAGAAGCGGCGGCGGTGTCGCAATCGGTTTTGAAGGCGGCCAGACTCCGTACTTCAAGAGAATGCCTAAGAGAGGTTTTACGAACTATACTCGTAAGGAATATGCAGTTGTCAACGTCGAAGATCTGAACAAGTTCGAAGACGGTGTAACTGTAGATTACACTGCTCTGAAGGCTGCTGGTCTTGTCAAGAAGCACCTCGATGGTGTCAAGGTTCTTGGCAACGGCAAGCTAGAAAAGAAGCTGACTGTCAAGGCAGAGAAGTTCTCCGCTTCTGCTGCTAAGGCAATCGAAGAAGCAGGCGGAAAAGCTGAGGTACTCTGACCATGATGCGCACGTTCGTCAGCTTGTTCAAAAATAAGGAAACTCGCAAGAGAATATTCTTTACACTGGCAATGCTGCTGATCTACCGCGTCGGGTCTGCTATCCCGGTTCCTGGTGTTGATGCACATGCATTAGCTTCCCAGATTGGTGATAACTCTATTCTGAATATGATGAATCTTCTCGGGGGCGGTGCCCTCGAGAGACTCTCCATCTTCGCAATGGGTGTTACTCCGTACATTACCGCCAGCATCATTATTCAATTGCTTTCCATGGATGTCATTCCTGCTCTGACTGAAATGACCAAGTCAGGTCAGACAGGCAGAATGAAGATGGAAAAGATTACCCGTTATCTGGGTGTTGTCCTGTCCTTTGTACAGGCTTTCTCCCTGGTATACGGATTTGACAAGCAGTATGCAATTCTGGAAAACGCAAAGCTTTCCGGTTATCTGTATACCGCAACTGTCATGACTGCAGGAACAATGTTCCTGATCTGGATCGGTGACCGTATTTCCATGAAGGGAATCGGCAACGGCATGTCCATCATTATCTTCGCAGGTATTGTGGCCAATATGCCGGCATCCTTCTCCCAGGTTTATAATGTTCTTGTCGGCGGAACAACTTCCGGTGAGGCATTCAATGGAATTCTGCAGTTTGCTTTGTATTGTCTGCTGTATCTGGCCATTGTGGTATTCGTCATTATTACCGAAACCGCAATGCGTAAAATCCCGATTCAGTATACAAATTCTTCTTCGATCAGAGGCGGTGCTGATATTACTTATCTGCCGCTCAAGATCAACAGTGCAAACGTTATCCCGGTAATCTTCGCTCAGTCTATTATGACTGCACCGCAGATTATCATCAGTTTCTTCAATGCTGACCTGTATCAGAAACTGAACAGCTGGCTGTCATTATCCAGCTGGACCGGATTAGGTTTGTACGCATTGCTGACAATCCTGTTTACCTTCTTCTATACCGATCTGCAGGTAGACCCGGACACTATGGCTGATAACCTCGGCAAGTCCGGTGCTTATATTCCAGGCATCAGACCTGGTACTGAAACCAAGACATATCTGCACAAGGTATTGAACCGTATCACTGTATTAGGTGCGGCTGCTCTGACAATTGTCGCTGTCATCCCGTATCTGCTGCCGATGTTTACAAAGCTTCCGGCATCCAGTGCAATCGGTGGAACCGGTATCATCATCGTTGTCGGTGTTGCAATGGAAACAATGAACCAGCTGAAGGGTCAGCTGACCCAGAAGCAGTATCATGGCTTCTTAAATTAAGTTTTCAAAAAAGGATAAAGGGTAAAGATATGAATATTCTGATCATGGGTCCTGCTGGAGCAGGCAAGGGCACAATGTCCGACCTGATCCTGAAGGAATACGATATTCCGCATATTTCCACTGGTGACATGCTGCGTGAAAACGTCAGGAATAACACAGAACTTGGCAAGGAAGCAAAGTCCTATATGGATGCTGGAAAGCTCGTACCGGATGATGTCATCAATGCCATGGTTGAAAAGAGACTTCAGGAACCTGATTGTCAGAAGGGATATCTTCTGGATGGTTTCCCGCGTACATTAGTACAGGCGAAAGCATTTGCAGAGATTTCCGAAAAGATCGGAAAGCCGGTTCAGAGCGTCATCGCTCTTGAAGTCGGTCTGGATGTTCTGGAAGAAAGAATTACAGGCAGAAGAATCTGCCCGAAGTGCGGTGCAATTTATCACATTCATAACAAGCCGTCCAAGGTCGAAGGCAAGTGCGATGTATGTGGATCTGATCTCGTTCAAAGAAAAGATGACACCATCGAACAGCTCAAGGTCAGAATGGACGAATATGAAAAGAGCACCAAGCCGGTTATCGACTTCTATGCAGAAAGCGGTGTGGTTACAGAAATCAACGCTGCTGAAAAGCCGGAAGTTGTCTTCGGTCATATCAAAGACGCTTTAAGCAAAATTCAGTAAAACAATCAGGGAGGGGAAACGCTCCCTCCCTGCATCTTTACTGTTTCCGTGAAATTGGACAAAGGTCGGGAAAATTGTACCAACGTTGCTTATAAAATCAGAATGTTCACATTCTCATTTTAGAAGAAGCAGTTTTCCGTTCAATATCACAAAAAAATAATACGTTGGATAAAATTTACTACAGACATTCAAAAATATTTCTGTTACAATTAATCATTGTCCAGGAGGCCAGAATAGTATGAAGGTTAGACCATCTGTTAAACCAATTTGTGATAAATGCAGAGTCATTAAGCGCAAGGGCGTTGTAATGGTTATCTGTGAAAACCCTAAGCATAAGCAGAGACAGGGTAATTAATTAAGGAAGAGGAGAATAAAATATGCCACGTTTTGCCGGTGTCGATATTCCGCGTAACAAGGTAATCGGAGTATCTCTGACATATATCTATGGAATCGGTCCTTCAACAGCCAGAAAGATCTGTGCTGCTGCCGGTGTCGATCCTGAAACAAGAACTAATGATCTGAGCGATGAACAGGAAACAGCTATCCGTGTTCAGATCGATGGAATCAAGACTGAGGGTGACCTCCGTCGTGAAACAGCATTGAACATCAAGCGTCTGATGGAAATCGGATCCTATCGTGGTCTGCGCCACAGAAAGGGACTTCCAGTTCGTGGTCAGCGTACAAAGACGAATGCTCGTACAAGAAAAGGTCCGCGTCGTACAGTTGCGAATAAGAAGAAGTAATTAGGAGGACGAAATGCCAGCTAAGAAGAATACAAAAGCCGTTGTTCGTAAGAAGAAGGCTAAGCGTAATGTTGCCAAGGGCATTGCCCATATCCATGCAACATTTAATAATACAATCGTTACAATCACTGACGAAGCAGGTAACGCTGTATCCTGGAGCTCCGCAGGTGCTTTAGGTTACAAGGGCTCCCGTAAGTCCACACCTTATGTTGCTCAGCTTTGTGCTGAAGCAGCAGGCAAGGCTGCTGTTCAGCAGGGTATGAAGTCTGTTGAAGTCAACGTCAAGGGCCCGGGTGCAGGTCGTGAATCCGCTGTTCGTTCTTTACAGACAGCAGGCCTGACCATTACAGCCATCAATGATGTTACACCGATCCCTCATAACGGATGCCGTCCGCCGAAGAGACCGCGTGGTTAATAAAACTTTAATAGGAGGATTGTTGCATGCAGAAGTTTGAACGCGCAGATTTTGAAGTTCAGGAATACGTAGAATCTGAAAACTATGGAAAATTTGTTCTGTCCCCGCTTGAAAGAGGATTTGGTACAACAATCGGAAACGCGCTTCGCAGAGTACTGCTGTCCTCCCTCCCGGGAGCTGCGGTATTCAGCATCAAGGTTGATGGTGTCTACCATGAGTTCACAACTATTCCGGGTGTAAGAGAAGATGTCTCCATGATCATCCTTCAGCTCAAGAAGCTGATCATGAAGATTGAAGATGATGAAGTTTACAACCTTCAGATCTCTGCCAAGGGACCGTGCACAGTTACTGCCGGCGACATTATCTGCCCGGCACAGGTAGAAATTCTCAACAAGGATCTCGAAATTGCGCACCTTGAGAAGGATGTTACTCTTGAAATGGAACTGAAAGCCAAGAATGGACGCGGCTATGTCAGCTCCGACATTAACAAACAGCTGAACCAGGGCAGTTCTCAGGGTATCGGTACAGTCTTCACCGACTCTATCTATACACCAATTGAGAAAGTCTCCTACAATGTAGAACCGACACGTGTCGGCGAAGATGTTAAGTATGACAGCCTGACCATGGAAGTATGGACAGATGGTTCCATCAATCCGCAGAAGGCATTATCCATGGCAGCCAAGATCCTGATTGACCACCTAGATATCATCGCAGGGATCAATGATGATGTACTGGCTATGGATAGTGTGATCAAGGAAGGCTCTACTGAACAGCCTAACAAGGGACAGCAGATGATGATCGAAGATCTTGATCTCTCTGTTCGTTCTTATAACTGCTTGAAGAGAGCAGGTATTCAGACTGTTGAAGAACTCACAATGAAGACTGAGGATGAAATGATGAGAGTCAGAAACCTCGGCAAGAAGTCATTAAAGGAAGTCAAGGATAAGCTCACCGAACTCGGTCTGGGCTTCAAATCCTTCGACTAATAGGAAGGAACCAGTATGTGGAATCGTAAGTTTGGAAGAAAAGCTGATCACCGTAAGGCAATGCTCAGAAACCTCGCTACATCTGTCATTCTCTATGGCAAGGTAGAGACAACTGAAGCTAAGGCTAAGGATATGCGTTCTGTTGTTGATGAACTGATCACTCTCGGCAAGAAGGGTGACCTGGCAGCTCGTCGTCAGGCAGCTGCTTTCATCAGACCAGTTGTAGCTGATGAAAAGACACAGGAAACAGTTCTGCAGAAGCTCTTCAATGAAGTAGCTCCTAAGTATGCTGACCGCAAGGGCGGTTATACACGTGTTGTCAAGACAGGTGTCCGCCGTGGTGATGCTGCTCCGATGGCATACATCGAACTTGTCTGATCAGATAATTATCAAATCAATAAGGCCTGCTTGAGTGCAGGTCTTTTTTCATGGCAAATCAATGGCAATATGCAGTCAGTGCCTTGCGGTCAAGGATCACAATTCTGCCATAACCTTCTTCAATCCATCCGTTTTTACAAAAGACTGCCATACACCGGCTTACCGTAACACGGTTTTTCCCAAGGGTGGCTGCCAGTTGTTCATGGGTATAAGTCACAACGGAAGAATTCCTGGAAAGTTCCAGTAAAAGATCAGCGACGCTGTGCGATGCATCCAAAAAGGAAGAACGGATCACTTTCCTGGTCAGACTATTGCAGGATTCACTGAGATAGGCTAGTACTTTTTCAAGCAGGTATCGGTTCTTCATCAATACCGGAATCAACCTGCTGGTATCGGTGACCAGAATATGGCTGTCCATAACAGCTTCTACATTGACAAGATACCGGCAGTTGGTGACAAAAGAGGTGTCACCGAAGATTCTGCCTTTCCGCAGGACTTCAAATGTGATTTCATCTCCTTTTGGTGAAACGGCATAGACACGCACTCTGCCGCTGATGACGACATAAATCTTGTCAGCTTTATAATCCTGCAGATAAATGGTTTCCTTTTCGTGATAGGTACGGATGGTACCGCATGGCAATAGACCTTTCAGATAGCTGTCTTCAATGATAACATTCATGTCTTAATTGTAGCATAGGCTACTGTTTTATGTGAGACAGGATGGCAGAATTCTCTTTGTAAACAAGGAGGACGATCAATCATGAAGAAGAACTTCATTCTGACAGTAACCGGCACCATTCTAAGTGCGATGGCATTCGGATGTTTTATTCTGCCGGCTGGATTACCGGCAGGCGGGGTTACCGGTCTTGCGGTATTGGTGCAGGAAATAACGCATATATCACTTTCATTACTGGTCTGGATCATCAGCGGTTTCTTCTTTCTGGCCGGAAGAATGATACTGGGAAAACAATTTGCCATGAAAACACTGATTTCATTTCTTTTGTTTTCTCCAGCCTTAAAGTTCTTCCAGACAATGCCGTTTTCTATCAATCCTGTAACTGCAGCCGTTACCGGCGGGATTGTATTAGGAAGCGGTGCCGGTCTGATCCTGGTGGGGAAAGGCAGCTCAGGCAGCTTTGATGTTCTGGCTGCCATCATTCAGAAATACACCGGCATCAAGCCGAACTGGATCATGTGCGGGTGCGATCTTGTCATTATGTATGGCAATGCCGCAGATCTGGCAGAGTTGCTGCCGGGTGTTCTGACAACAATGACAGCCTGCTTTACGACCGGTGTGATCCTGCATATTGCTCTTCAGGACAATAAAAAAGATATCCTCCTGAAACGAAGGATATCTTCCGGAAAGATCACTCAGATGCACTAAGCTTGACGGTAAAGGTATTTTTTCAAATATTGATTCTGATCATTTCCGGGTGTCTGGATTACGGATGGGATAGCACAGGTACCTGCAGCATTCAGCTTGATATTGAAAGGCGGTAAAAAATATGGATCTTATTTCCAAGGGCTTTGAAATTCTCTTCCTCTTCTTACTGGGCGTGTTGCCTGAGAACGGCGGCTGATAGGCACATTTAGTTCTACACATGCGGCATTGAAAGCTGAACCTGGAACAATCTTGTTTTTATATTCACGCCTGTGAATACTACTCAATGCATACTCGTGCTATGATTATGACAGAACAGGAAAAATGTATGGAAACTCTCGCTTTTGAAAAATACGGAGGCATCACTTCAGCTGCAAATTCCCTGCGGAAGTATTTCGGTCTGCCGCAATATCATGAAAGTCTGCCGGTATTGGATCAATGGCTCAATGAAGGCCGTTTCCGCTGCGTCTGCGCCGTTCTGGTAGATGCCATGGGTACTTCTGTCCTGGAAGAACATTGCCGCCTGGAATCCTTCTTTATGGACCATATCGCTGCTTCCCTCACTTCAACTTTTCCACCGACTACCAGTGCAGCTACTACTTCTTTCCGGACTGGGAAAAGCCCGAAAGAAAACGGGTGGCTGGGATGGAACCAGTACTTTGCCGAGAAGAACGACAATATCATTCTCTTCCGCAACATGTCCCAATATAAAGATGCTCATTACGGAAACTATTCCTATGAACAGCTGCCGGTATCCTTTATCACGGATGAAATCAATCAGAAAGGCCTGCATGCGGATGAAGTGTGGCCTGGCTGGAGCTTTCATAACGGGTGTGCTTCTTATGAGGATGAACTGGAATTAGCAGAAATCCTCTGCCATAACAATAACTTCATCTATGTCTATTGGGACCAGCTGGATACTTTCATGCATCATAACGGGCCTTCCTGCAACGAAACCGGGACAATGGTCAGAGACATCGAACAGAAGACAAAAGAATTCGCCCGCAGACTGCCGGCGGATACAGGACTATTGGTATTAGCAGATCATTCCCAGATTGATGTCGTGCAGAAGGACTTTACCCATGATGCAGATCTGATTTCAACTTTCAGAGCAGAACCTGCCCTGGAACCAAGAACGGTTGCATTCTATATCAAAGACGAGAAAAGAGAGAGCTTTGAACGCCAGTTCGCAGAAAAGCTTGCACCTCACTTCCGTCTTTATACAAAAGAAGAAGTTCTTCGCAGCAGCATTTTCGGTACGGGTATACCAGCCGCCAGATACGCTGAAATGATCGGGGATTACCTGGCCGTCGGGGAAGACAATACCCAGTTCATATACAAGCGGGGACTTGGCGTAAAGGGGGACCATGCCGGTCACACAAAAGAAGAAGCTATGATCCCTCTGATCTTATTCAATAAATCATAGAAACGTGATACACTAACGAAATGAAAAAGCTGTTAACTATTCTGCTGGCCGTATTCTTATGTGCCTGTGCAGAAAAACCTGTGTCCTCAAAGAGGAGTGAGAGTTCTTCTCAGGACTATCAGAATCGTGCAGAGAATGCATCTGCACCAGATTCATATTTCGCTTCCGTCATGTCTTCCTATGTCATGCAGTATAGTGATGACACAAAGGATCTGTTCCAGATGGACGGTACTTTCAAAGTCATGAATGCGGATTCTGATCCGGCTGCAGAAACAACCCAGAACATTTCTGCCAACGGGGTTAATTCAAGACTCAGCGGCAGATATTACAAGGGCCGTCTTTATAACACATACAACAATGTCAATTACTACGAAGACATGAGTCTCGATGATCTGAAGAAAAGCATGCTGGTGCCGATGAGCTTCTATGCTTTCCCGCAGGAACAGATATCTTCTTTGGATACAGAGATGAATGGGGATCAGGTCCGGTATGATATTATTCTCAATGATCAGGATGCCGGCGATATCTTTGCCAGCCGTTATGATTCCTATGGTCTGAAAGATTCGGATGGATACAAAGTGACGAAGAACCGGATCCGGGATATCTTTGATCAGGACGGAAACTTCGTGTCTGAAAAGACAGAATTCGATGTTGAAATTACCGTCAGCGGACAGAAGGTAAGCATTACTTTTACAAGTTCCCTTTCTTATATGGACCTCAATAAAACCAAGGTCAGTATCAGTGATGAGCAGAAGCAGGAAGATCAGGCATATATCGCCTATACGGATCTGAAGCCGGAAGAAATTACTTCTGAAGGTCTGCTCGATGACAGCGAAGAAGCTACTGTCGAAGCTACTTTCCGCAAGCGGCTGGTAGAAAGAATCGGCTATCAGGATGAAGGAAACGGCGTCTATTCTGATTCCTTCAACGAAAACGAAGAATACATCGTTGATTTCAACGCAAAGACCTTCCAATATCGGAAGTATTCCTTAACTTATACCTATAACTGGAAGAATGATACCGCTGCCATGAATGCATGTACCTTCAATTTTGCGGAAGACAGACAGTCGGATGACTGCGAAGACAGTGTCATTCAGGGCATGAAGGATACCAGAGATTCTCTGGAAATGGAGTTGTATTACTGCGGGCTTTCACTCGAAGATCTGCAGAAAGAATCACAATAACAACAAAGGGAGGAGATTCAGAAATGAGAGCAGTTATTTCCGTTATCGGCAAGGATCGTCCTGGCATTCTTGCCTATGTAGCCGTCAATTGCGCACAGCGCAACATCAACATCGTCGATGTCACCCAGAAGGTATTGCAGGATATGTTTACCATGATCATGATTGTCGAAATTCCGGATGAACTGGACAAGACTGCAATCATGAATGAAATTGAAGCTCTGGGTGAAAAGGAAAACCTGAAAATTCATGTCATGCATGAAGATATCTTCAATGCCATGCATACGATCTGAGGTAAAGTATGAACAGAAATACAAACTCAGAAAACATTCTGGAAACGATCCGCATGATCGAAGAGGAAAACCTGGATATCAGAACGATTACCATGGGGATTTCTCTTCTGGATTGTGCTGACAGCGATATCGATAAGTCCTGTGAAAAGATCTACAACAAGATTACCGGAAAGGCAAAGGATCTGGTCCAGACAGCGAAGGATATTTCCCGTGAATACGGCATTCCGATCATTAACCAGAGAATTACCGTGACCCCGATTTCCATGCTGGTGTCTGTTTCCGGCGGCGATCCGGTCAAATATGCAAAGGCTTTGGACAAGGCTGCCAAGGCAGTGAATGCTTCCTTTATCGGCGGCTACAGTGCATTGGTGCAGAAGGGTATGACCCCTGGTGACAGAGCCCTGATCGAATCCATTCCAAGAGCATTAGCGGAAACAGATCTTGTCTGTTCCAGTGTCAATATCGGCTCAACCAAAGCCGGCATCAATATGGATGCAGTAGAACTGATGGGCAGAATTGTCAGAGAAACTGCCGAACTGACCAGAGATCAGAACTGCTTCGGTGCTTCCAAGCTGGTTGTCTTCTGCAATGCCGTTGAAGACAATCCGTTTATGGCCGGCGGGTTCCATGGTGTATCGGAACCGGATGTTGTCATCAATACCGGTGTTTCCGGACCAGGCGTTGTCAGAGAAGCTGTTCGTAAAGCAGGAAAGAATGCCGCTATGGATGAGATCGCTGAAATCATCAAGAGAACTGCTTTCAAGATTACCAGAATGGGTCAGCTGGTCGGCCGTGAGGCAAGCCGCAGATTGAATGTACCCTTCGGTATTGTGGATCTGTCGCTTGCACCAACGCCTGCAGTCGGTGATTCTGTCGCAAGAATTCTGGAAGAAATCGGTCTGGAAACATGCGGTGGTCCGGGCACCACAGCGTGCCTTGCCATGTTGAATGATGCCGTCAAGAAGGGCGGTGTCATGGCTTCTTCTTCCGTCGGCGGTTTGTCTGGTGCTTTCATTCCTGTTTCCGAAGATGCAGGTATGATTGAAGCTGCTGAAAAGGGAACCCTGACGATTGAAAAGCTGGAAGCGATGACAGCCGTCTGCTCAGTAGGATTGGACATGATTATCGTACCTGGTGATACTACTGCAGAAACCATTTCTGCCATCATTGCGGATGAAGCTGCGATCGGCATGATCAATACCAAGACAACAGCCTGCAGATTGATTCCTGCTATCGGCAGGAATCCAGGTGACAGACTTGTCTTCGGCGGTCTGATGGGCGAAGGTCCGGTCATGCCTTTGAAGAAAGAAAAGCCGGATGTTATGGTTCATAGAGGCGGTCGGATTCCTTCTCCGCTGAACAGTCTGAAGAACTGATAAAATCCTGTAATTCAATTGAAAGAGAAAGTATACGCTGATCTGATCGGCTTGATGCTTTCTCTTTTTCTGTAAGTTCCCGAATCCGGAATGACTTTTTGTTTTCCATTTTGTATGATGTAAGAGGTTACATACAATAAGGAGGTATGCATGAGTTTTCCAAAAGGTTTTTTATGGGGCGGCGCTACCGCAGCCAATCAGTATGAAGGTGCTTATCTGGAAGGTGGAAAGGGACCGGCTGTTGCGGATGCATTGACAGGCGGCGACGGTATTCATAATATTCCGCGTAAGTTCATCGTTGAAATGCCGGACGGTACCAGAAAGGAATTCGGCAGCCGAGACGAAATTCCGGAAGGTGCTAAGGCAATCATTGATCCGGATACTTACTATCCATCCCACATGGCTACAGACTTCTATCATCATTGGAAGGAAGATATCGGCCTGATGGCTGAGATGGGCTGCAACGTCAATCGTATTTCCATCAACTGGACAAGAATTTTCCCGAACGGAGATGATGCAGAACCAAATGAAGAAGGCCTGAAGTTCTATGAAGATGTCTTCAAAGAATGCAGGAGACTGGGTATTGAACCGCTGGTTACAATCTACCACTTTGATATGCCTCTGCACCTGGCTAATGAATATGACGGCATGGCAAGCAGACATACGCTGGAAGCTTTCAAGCGCTATGCAAAGACCATCTTCACCCGTTACAAGGGCTTAGTTCATTATTGGCTGACAATCAATGAAATCAACATCAACACCAACTTCATGATGAACGGCGTGCATGAGCACATTTCCAACAAGCAGAAGGCTGAACAGTGCAGATGGAATCTCTTTGTCGCTTCTGCATATGCCGTCAAGGCAGGTCATGAAATCGATCCGGAAAACAAGATCGGTCTGATGATTGCCCATGGTGCAACCTATCCTTACAGCTGCAATCCTGAAGATGTCTTTGAAGAAATCGAAGTTGCCCATAACCAGAAGTGGTTCTATGGCGACGTACAGGTAAGAGGCTATTATCCGGCATGGAAGGTCAAGGAACTGGAAAGAGAAGGCATTGTCATTCAGAAGGAACCTGGTGAAGATGAGCTCCTGAAGGAAGGTACCGTTGATTTCTATTCTTTCTCTTATTATTCTTCTTCCACATATGCAGCCCATCCGGAAAAGCTTGGTGAATCTGCCGGCAATATGGTACGCGGCGTGAAGAATCCGTATCTGCAGGCTTCTGAATGGGGCTGGACAATCGATCCGTTAGGATTGAGAATCAACCTTAATCAGATCTGGGACAGATACCAGATCCCGATGATGATTGTTGAAAACGGCTTAGGTGCCATCGACAAGAGAGAAGCTGACGGTTCTGTTCATGATACATACAGAATTGATTATATGCGCAAGCACATTCAGGTCATGAAGGACGCTGTTGAAAAGGACGGCGTTGATCTGATGGGTTATACACCTTGGGGCTGGATTGATGTTGTTTCTGCCGGTACAGGTGAAATGAGAAAGCGTTATGGTTTTGTCTATGTAGATATGGATGATGAAGGCCATGGCGACATGTCCCGTTCCAGAAAGGATTCCTTCTACTACATGCAGAAGGTATACAAGTCCAACGGCGAAGATATTGACTGATCTTCATTAATACATGCATGCATAAAACAGGGAACTTCAGAGCTCCCTGTTTCTTTTTTTCTCTTTTTTTCTTTTCTTATCTTTTCTGTTCTCTTCTTTTCCTTTCTTTTCTCTTTTTTCATGTTCCAATGTATTAACAGCGATTGAAAGCACAGACATACTTGAGAAAGTTATCTGAATCCAGGGGTTTGGAGAAATAGTAGCCCTGAATCAGATCACAGCCGGCATCGGTGACCATCTTCAGCTGCTCAGCAGTTTCAACCCCTTCCTGCAGCGTTTCCATATGAATCTTGGCCGCTGTGTGCAAAGTATCCTGCAGGAAGATACGGGAAGAGTCATTGATCGCAGCAGTATCCAGCAGAGACTTGTCCATCTTGATGATGCGGTAGTTCATCTGGAAAATATTGGACAAATTGGAATAGCCGGTACCGAAGTCATCACAGGAGAATTCAAAGCCCTGGTTCTGAAGCTTGTAAATAACTGGCATAAAGTCGTCTCTGGCATTTACATCCGCACTTTCTGTTATTTCCAGATTCAGTAAATCAGGCGTGATATTGTACTTTTCCAGAATTTCCGCATACTGGACGTTCAGATCTTTGGATAAAAGCTGGAAGACAGAAAGATTGACGTGAATGTGTTCCAGGCCGAGTTTCCGGATATTGTGTTTCTGTTCGAAAGCACAGACTTTTTCCAGGACGATCTTGTCTACATCATGGATGAGACCGTCTTTTTCTGCAATCGGAATAAAGTCGCCTGGTGAAATAAAACCGAGTTTGTCATCGATTAATCTGACCCGGGCTTCGGCAGATGTGATCCTGCCGGTATGGGTGTTGTAGATGGGCTGGTAATAAACAGTAAAAGATTTGTTTTCGATGGCTTTGCGGATGGCTTTTTCAATTTCCGTGCGTCTGGAAATAAAGCTTAAATCTTCACCTTTCAATAAGACAACCGGTTCTTCCTGATCGACGCCTGTATCGATGAGCGTCTTGATATCCTGGCGGGTGCGGATTTCTTCCGGTACCTTTGCGGCAAGAATTGCAGCAGAGATCTGCAGATCCATGTTTTCGACATGCCAGCTGGTCATAAAGCGGTCCCTCAGAATTTCCGGCAGGTGGGAATCTTCATTCTTTCCGTTATCAATTTCAATGATGGCAAAGGAAATCAGGGAAGTGCGGTAGATATTGCAATCGTAAGCTACACCTTTGAGATAACGGGCAATAGCGGAAGCTATGGAATCATCATCCCGCGCACTTAACATGCGCTGGTAGGCATCGATGTTGGTCAGCCGGATCGAGATCAGACGGAAGTTGTGATTTGTTCTGCGCAGGTTGTTGACATCAATGAAGAAGGCTTTGCGGTTGTATATCTGTGTCGTGGAATCAAGCAGATCATCTTCATATTCAATTAACATCATAATCCCGGTCAGAGCGATGGATTCCCCGAATAATTCAGTGACAATAAAAGGCCAGATCAGCTGGATCAGACTGGTCATAACAACAATCAGAAAGACATAGCACAAGGCAGTTCTGGTGTGCGGCGTCACTGCTTTCCAATACCGCACCAGATAGAAACCGCCGATCACAAGATAAGACGTAAAAATACAATAGATGACCCAGGACAAAGGCCCCCGCTCAAGATTGCCAACAGGGTTGATCGTATAGATCCAATGGGTGAAAGGATTGGATATAACCAGCAGCTGGGAAGCAAGATATAGAACGGCAATTTATTTACAGCTAAGAAGTCAGATTATTTACAGATAGTTTGACTTCTTTTTTAACGCCTAATCATTTTATCATCCGGTGATAG
>OMXQ01000046.1 GCA_900315065.1 uncultured Erysipelotrichaceae bacterium | reverse complement strand
GTTTGGGTACACACAATTATACGAGATCCATTTTTATATTCGTGCTATATCTCCGTCCCACATGGCGTCATATCAACAGGTTTTGGGATTGAGCCATAATTCTTCGGGTTTATAATGAAATCAGTAAATGACGCTTTCCCTTTGTCGGCAGGTTTTATGATTGATTCCTTTTTCTTCCATTTGTTCCTTTTCTCCCTTTTCTTATTCTGCCCATGGGAATCGTATTCATCATTGAACAAAGAGTAATGGAGGATAAAACACATGGCAGTCAGGCAGAATCTGATCGAACTTTGTAAGAAGATCAATGATGCACACTATGAGATCACCCCGGAGTGTGCCGAGTACAAGGCGCTCGAACAATGGATCACGGATGAAGAAATTGAAGTGATGCTGGCATTTGACGGGTGTATGAAACCAAACTTCCCGGGCGGCATTGCAAAGCGGGCAGGCTTATCAAAGCAGAAGACACAGGAAGTACTGGATCAGTTAACCGATGACGGCTTATTGATTGAAGCAGTATTGCCGGTAACCAAGGGCAAAGCTTATATGCTGCCGTTATATACGCCTGGTATTTTTGAGTTCATGACTTTGAATGAAAAGCTGATCAAGGCGCATCCTGAAATTGCCCAGGCTTTCCATGATCACGCAACGATATCCCAGGCACCGCATGCGGCCAACACGCCGATGGGTGCAGGTGTCATGAGAGTGATCCCGGTTGAAAAAGCAATTCCTGCCGGTACAAAACAGATCAAAAAGGAACAGGTATCGTATTATCTGAAGAAGAATGCAAAGCACATTACGATTTCCCCTTGCCAATGCAGAAGAGTACGCAAGATGATGGGCGAAGGTTCCGGTGATCTGGATGAACCGTTCTGTATTTTCTTAGGTCCGATTGCGGATATGTTCCTGCGTCAGGGCAGAGGAAAGAGAATCTCGTATGAAGAAGCCATGCAGGCAATTGAGCGTTTTGAAAAGATCGGATGCGTGCATCAGATTACTACCCTTTCTGACGGAAACACAGCAGCCATCTGCAATTGCCAGCCGGAAAGCTGCTTAGCCTTAGGCATGGCCCAGTATTACAATGCACCGCAGATGTCCCAGAGCAACTACGTCGCTGAAATTGATCCTGAAAAGTGCGTAGCATGCGGCGAGTGTACTACAACCTGCGCAAACAATGCGATTCAGATGGGCCAGCATATCTGTTCCAAGGTAAAGATCACTTATCCGAAAGCTGATTTACCGGATGATCTTGAATGGGGTCCGGAAAGATGGAACCCGAATTACAGATATAATCGTAAATATGTCGCAGATTGCGGTACTGCCCCTTGTAAGACAGAGTGTCCTGCTCATATCAGTGTTGAGGGTTATCTCAAGCTTGCCAACCAGGGCAGGTACATGGATGCACTTGAACTCATCAAGCGGGAAAATCCGTTCCCGGCTGTGTGCGGCAGAGTGTGCAACAGAAGATGCGAAAGTGCCTGTACCAGAGGTGATCTGGATTCACCGGTTGCCATTGATGATGTCAAACGGTATATCGCTGATAAGGAATTGAAGAAAGAAACAAGATTTGTGCCTGAAAAACTGCACAAATATCCAGGTAAAGCAGCTATTATCGGTGCCGGTCCTGCAGGTCTTTCCTGCGCCTATTACTTAGCTGCCATGGGACACGAAGTAACTGTCTTTGACAAACACCAGAAACCAGGCGGCATGTTAGTCTATGGTATTCCTTCCTTCCGTCTTGAAAAAGATGTTGTGGAAGCAGAAATTGAAGTATTAAAGGAACTCGGCGTTGCATTCAGAATGGGCGTTGATGTCGGTAAAGACGTTACAATCAATGAACTGAGAAAAGAAGGATACAAGGGCTTCTATATCGGCATTGGTTTACAGAATACAGGCAAATTGAATATTCCTGGTGAAGAAGCAGAGGGCGTTCATCCCGGCATGGAACTCATGAACAAAGTTACGGATGGTGAAGATGTCAATCTCAAAGGAAATGTTGTTGTCATCGGCGGCGGCAACATTGCGGCAGATATCGCAAGAACTGCCCTTCGCTGCAAGGCAGACCACGTTGATCTCTATTGTCTTGAAAGCTATGACGAAATGCCGATGGGAGAAGAAGACAGAAGTACCTGCGAAGAAGAAGGCATCACCATTCATGCAGGCTGGGGACCACTCAGAGTTGCCAATGAAAACGGCAAAGTTACCGGCATGGATTTCCGCAAATGTATTAAAGTCAGAAATGAGGAAGGCAGATTTGATCCGCAGTTTGATGACAACAATACAGAACACACAGAATGCGATACAGTTCTCTATTGCATCGGTCAGAGAGCTGACTTAGGTGATCTTTTCAAGGGCACAAAGGTTGAATTCAACCGCAACGGTACCATCAAGGCAGATGCCTTTACTTACCAGACAGCAGAACCGGATATCTTCGTCGGCGGTGATATTTATACCGGCCAGAAGTTTGTTATTGATGCGATTGCGGCAGGCAAGCAGGGTGCTGAATCCTTACACAGATATGTATCTGAAGGACAAAGCTTAACAGCAGGCAGAGATCACAGACAATTCCATTCCATCGATAAGACCCAGGTTGACTTTGATAAAGTCAGGCAGACTGAAAGCTATGACAATTCCCCAAGACAGATTCCTGGCAGAAGAAAAGGAACCCTGGACTTCAAAGATGACAGAATTGATCTTACCGATGATCAGGTCAGAAGAGAAACCAGCAGATGCCTGAGATGCGGTGCTTCTCATGTGGATCAGAACAAGTGCCTGGGCTGCGGCGTATGTACAACCAGATGCAGATTTGATGCAATCCACCTGCACAAGCGTACGTATGTGGATTCCATTCCGTATAAGAAACGTGCAGAAGAATTACCGAAGTACATCCAGCAGCGTCAGGTAAGAATTGAACTCCGCAAGCAGAGCGAAGCACAGCACCAGTCAGATAAATAACTGACAAACAAAGAAACAGAAAGAAAGAAAAGAAGGTCTTCTCTCACAAACCCAATGTGAAAGGAAGGCCTTCTTCTTTCTTATTCACAGTCTACTCAAAATCAATATCATTGAGCCCAGTCAATGGATTGACTGCTCTGCCTGCTTTGCCTGCTAATGGTGTAAACATGATTTCAGCAGTACCGGAGATGACACCCTTCTTCAGATGACCGCCGACTGTCTTTCCGCCAAGTGTGGAAGCAGAGAGATGAACATGGAGATGTGGCTCTCCATTCATCTGTGTTACTGTACCGAACATGGTATTGACTTCCCAGGCACCTGTATAGGTTTCACCATGGAAGACTTTTTCAGCAACATCATAAACGCCAAGTTCCAGTACCTTGCATGCGCCAAGTCCTGTAAAAGTACCTGTTTCAATGTTTTCTTTCTTTGCGAAAGCTGTAACGGAAGCCAGAATTTCATCATCCGGATCGAGTCTGATCAGATATTTGTCATCAAATTTGCGATAGTCCATAGTTTTTTATTTCACCTCTTCTTTATTTTAGCGAAGAAATTCTTACTTTTCCCCTTCTTGTGATTTTCTGACAATGTAAATTATTTCATTGCATTTTTACATTCATTCTGATTTTTTACAATTTGCAGAAAAAATCAATTGTACTTCTTCACTTTTCTGATAGATTAATACACAACAAATGCGATGACGAAGACGGACGAAAGAAGCATCGTTCCAAGAGAGCCGGAGATTGGTGCGATTCCGGTAACAAGCTTCCTTCCATTCCTATCACTTCCGAGCAGAAGATCCGAAAAGCTGCATAGTTGAGTAGACGTCTTCCGAAACTGCCGCGTTAAGGCATAAGGCTTGTTGGAGCCTGAGCGGCGTTTTTTTAAGGGAGCGCAAATTGAGTGATACCGCGGGTATGATCAGATCAACTCGTCTCAAGGCATATGCTTTGGACGGGTTTTTGTTGTTAAGGGGGTAATTCTTATGTGGACAAATCCAATGATCAGCGTAGCAGTATTCCTGTTTCTTTATGGAACCGGCAAAGTCGTTTCCAAAAAGACAAAGGGCGTTTTAGTTGAAGCATTCTTCCTGGCAGTCATGTACATTCTCGGCTATCTTCTGAACATCATTCCTAAGGAAAGCCTTGGGGATACAGGCATTCCGGTACTGATGGGGACATGGGGAACCATGCTGCTGGTAACCAATCTTGGTACCATGATTGAATTGAAGCGTTTCTTCAAAGAATGGAAAACCGTTGTTGTGTGTCTTGGCGCAATGGTTGTCATGGCAGTCTTCTTCGTAACTCTTGGTCAGGTTGTGTTTGGAAAAGAATATGCACTCTCTGCCCTGCCGCCGGTTGCCGGAGGCTTAGTCGCTAATGGCCTTGTTGTTCAGGCTGCAGAAGCTGGCGGCAAGCCGAACTTCGGCACTTTCGCTTCCATGTTGTGTTCCACCCAGTCTTTGGTTGCGACACCGATCTGTGCTTACTTTCTGCATAAGTATGTAGCTGGTGTTTATAAAGACAAGTCTTATCTGCATCCGCCTGTTGAAAACGGAAACTTCCCGAATCTTCATTTCTTCCCGAAGTGGCCCTCTGACTGGAACATTGGTCCTCTGATGGCCGCAAGATTGATGCTGGTGTGTGTTCTTGGCGTCTTTGTTTCCAAACTGTCCGGCGGCAAGTTACCGTCAGCAGTTATGGTTCTTGTCTTTGGTATCTTAGGTACAGAGTTCGGATTCCTGGAAAAGAATACTTTGACCAAAGCAGGTTATATGGACTTCCTGATCATGGGTCTGGTTCTTTCCCTGCCGTATAGTTTCCGTAATCTTACCTTGAGTGCATTAGGCAGTATGATCGTACCGGTTCTCTTCTTCCTGCTGCTTGGTGTAATCGGTCTGACATTGGGCGGCGTTTTGATGGGAAAAGTTCTCAAGGTAGATTGGCATCTTGCAGCAGCTGTATCATTGAGTGCTATGTTCGGCTATCCGATGACGGAAATCATTTCAAGAGCAGTTGTATCCAGCTATAATCTGGACAAAGAGGAAGAAGAAAAATTATTGGAAGCAGTTATGCCGCAGATGATCATCGCCGGCTTTACAACCGTTACAATCGCTTCCGTTGTTCTGGCTGGTATCGTCGCACCGTTAATCTTCGCATAATACAAAAAGAAAAGAGGCATAGAAATAATATGACACAAAATGGATTGAATCGCTGGATTCAGGAATGGTATGAACAAAATGAAACTGACCTGCGTGCATACATGCATGATGTCTGGTCACATCCGGAAGTCGGTCTCAATAACGAACACGCCGCAAGAGTCTCCTGGCAGTTTGCCAAAACACATGGCTTTCCTGATGCCAAGCTGGTCAGAGCTGGTGAAGGCTTGAAAGAAACAGAACACCCGAATGCAGTGGTTGCAGAATATGGGACAGGTTCTCCGAAGGTTGCTATTGTCGGTGAACTGGATGCCTTACCTGGCTTAGGCAATGAGAATGTTCCTTACAGAGCAGAGATCAAAGGACCAGGACATGGCTGTGGTCATAATCTGATTGCTGGTTCCTGTATGGGAGCTGCCTGTGCTCTGCGTTATGCTATGGAAAAGGAAGGTGTCAAAGGCACCTTACGTATGGTAGAAGCACCTGGTGAAGAAGTCGGCAGAGGCAAAGCAAAGTTAGCAGAAGACGGTGTCTTCTCTGATCTGGATCTTGCCATGATGTGGCATCCGGGTCCTGATGAATTTACAACGGAACCGCAGTATGCAATGGTCATGAATGCCGGTACCTTTGATTTCTATGGCAAGACAAGTCATGCCTATGCAAACCCATGGGATGGGAGAAGTGCTCTGGATGCAGTGCAGTTAATGAATATGGGCTGTGAGTTCTTAAGAGAACATGTCACCAAGGATTGTTTCTTCCATTACCAGATCTTAGACGGCGGCCAGGCACCGAACATTGTTCCGGATCATGCCTCCGTCAAGTATTTCTGCCGTTCTGCAAGCGTGGATGGTGCAGCTGATCTATACAGGCGTGTCATGAAGTGTGCAGAAGGTGCTGCAACCATGACGGAAACAGAAGTAAAGAGAACGGATCTCTTTATCATTCCGTATTTCTTCATCAACAAACCGCTTTGTGCACATATGAATGCCGTGGCAAGAAAGGTGCCGGAAGTTGAATACACAAACGAAGAAATCCAGTTTGCAAGAGAGTTAACAAAGAATCTGACTGGCAAAGATATTGAAGATGTCAGAGAACTCCTTCCATTCCAGAAGGAAGAATATGACCCTGACCCAACTCATCACGTCAAGACTGCAACCGACATGGCAGATGTTTCCTACTACTGCCCTACTGTTCATATTCACGGCGGCGGCTGCGTCAGAAAAGCTCATGCACATCATTGGGCAATTACTGTGTGTGCAGGATCCACGATTGGTGAAAAGTATGCCGAAAGAGCCGGTAAAGTATTAGCAGAAGGAGCATTGGAAGCTTTCCAGGATCCGGAAGTTGTAAAGCAGTGCTGGGAAGCATTCAAAGAACAGAATATCCCTACGCATGAAGAATTGTATAAGGATCTTCACTTTGAAGACTGAGTAACAGTAAAAACACATAAAACTAAAAGAGCTCTGCACATGACTGTACAAAAGCAGCCAGAAGCAGAGTTCTTTTCTATGCATGCATATCAATAATACTCAGGCGGTTACAATCTCATCCAGGGTGACATCCCATGGATCCGTTTCAATAAAATCTACTTCCTGTTCCTTAAAGGCAACACCGATCTTCTTGTGTTTGTCTGTTAATACAGAGTCATAGTAACCTGCTCCATAGCCGGTTCTGTGATTTTCATGATCAAAAGAAGAAAGCGGAACAACCATCAGATCAATAATAGATGCATCCACAAAATTGTCTTCTTTTGGTTCCATGACACCAAAGCCGCCTTTTTCCAATTCACTTAAATCGTGTAACGGGCAGAAGTACATTTTCTTGTGTTTTACCTTAGGTACATATAAAGCAATATTGTTCTTAAGACAATAAGAAATAATTTCATCAGTCTCAATCTCATCTCTCATGGATACAAAGCATCCTACATGAGAATCTGGTTGAATACGTGAAATGATTTGAGCTTCAACAATCTTACTTTTCTGTTTACGGATTTCTTCAGGTATAGCAGCACGTGCAGCTAAGCCTGTTTTTCTTGCGTCTTTCTTGTTCATAGGATCATTGTAATATCAAACACGGGAAAAGCCAAAAGCATAGTAAACACGCATAGAATTCAAACTTCAAATTTCATGTGAAGTTCAACAATCTGCCTTTTTCGCATTGAAGTAGCGATCAGAATTTCAATCCACACACCCTTTACGGGATGCGACCTGATGTTGCAAGCAGGCTGCATGTTTCCACAATATTTCAATCCACGCACCCCTTACGGGATGCGACTGGATATTTTCAGTTTTAGGAAAAGATCTTCCAATTTCAATCCACGCACCCCTTACGGGATGCGACACTTCCATTACATCGAAGGCGGACGGCATATTGTTATTTCAATCCACGCACCCCTTACGGGATGCGACTCCCGCTGACCAAAACGAAAACTTATGAGTATGGCATTTCAATCCACGCACCCCTTACGGGATGCGACGGCTTGGTATGATTCTTACATTGATCTGATGACAATTTCAATCCACGCACCCCTTACGGGATGCGACTGCTGCTTGCCAATGTCCATTCCATTGTCTGAATTTCAATCCACGCACCCCTTACGGGATGCGACTGTTACGTTTTCAATGTATTATAGATATAGAGAATTTCAATCCACGCACCCCTTACGGGATGCGACTTTATCAGAAAGGAAGTCGCACATGCAGAAAAAATTTCAATCCACGCACCCCTTACGGGATGCGACCCTGGAGAACGGTGACAGGCCTCGACATTTTAGAAATTTCAATCCACGCACCCCTTACGGGATGCGACGAGTGCGTCGGCTATGAATACGCAGATCTCAGCATTTCAATCCACGCACCCCTTACGGGATGCGACAAGAAGCACTTGCTGCACAGCTCGAAGCAATGAAATTTCAATCCACGCACCCCTTACGGGATGCGACAGTGTCACCGATAGGGACACAAAAGTGAGCTAAAAATTTCAATCCACGCACCCCTTACGGGATGCGACTAGCGCTGATCGTCGATCCACTTGTACTCGTCGGAATTTCAATCCACGCACCCCTTACGGGATGCGACGATCAGCAGGATTGACTTTGATGAATACATGCGTATTTCAATCCACGCACCCCTTACGGGATGCGACCACAGTGGGCAGCTATCAAGGCTGGAACGTTTGAAGATTTCAATCAACCACCCCTTACGGGATGCGACTCTAGCTTGTCCAATGCTTCCTGTGTGGTTCCTGCAATTTCAATCCACGCACCCCTTACGGGATGCGACGGTGTAGCTGTGACGCCGAGGACTCTTGCATCCGGATTTCAATCCACGCACCCCTTACGGGATGCGACCACAGCACTTGATCCGTATCTTGAACAGATTGCTATTTCAATCCACGCACCCCTTACGGGATGCGACTGCGGCGCTTACATTGGAGAAAATGGCGATGATTATTTCAATCCACGCACCCCTTACGGGATGCGACGACTCCGGCGGACATTTTACGCAGGAAGTTTACATTTCAATCCACGCACCCCTTACGGGATGCGACCGCTATGTATGACTATGTGCAGCTGGATGATCTATTTCAATCCACGCACCCCTTACGGGATGCGACGTCTTCTGACTGGCCGTTGACTTCAACTGCTCTATTTCAATCCACGCACCCCTTACGGGATGCGACCATTGATAATGGTTGACACATCGTAATAAGCCTATTTCAATCCACGCACCCCTTACGGGATGCGACTCAAGACTTCTGTTTCCACCACATGGGACAGCATATTTCAATCCACGCACCCCTTACGGGATGCGACATGCACCTGCAGAACTTGCAAAGTCGGCTAACAATTTCAATCCACGCACCCCTTACGGGATGCGACTCAATTCTCACAATGAAAAAACCGCGATAATGTATATTTCAATCCACGCACCCCTTACGGGATGCGACATCCCAGTGTGGGATTCAATCCACGCACCCCTTACGGGATGCGACAAGAACGCGTAGGCGCTGAGGTCGTAGTCGTGAGAATTTCAATCCACGCACCCCTTACGGGATGCGACACGGACGAGATCCTCCGGATCCAGGACGAGGAGATTTCAATCCACGCACCCCTTACGGGATGCGACCTGAATTGCACCTGTAACAATGACAGGCAAGTTCTATTTCAATCCACGCACCCCTTACGGGATGCGACCGCAGATTCTCACAGCAGGTGGTCAGATCATTGGCATTTCAATCCACGCACCCCTTACGGGATGCGACCTCGGTGGGTTCCTGATTGGTTCCGTCTTGTGCTATTTCAATCCACGCACCCCTTACGGGATGCGACATCTTCGGCGTTCTCTTTGATCTTAGCCGCGGTATTTCAATCCACGCACCCCTTACGGGATGCGACCTACCGGGCTCCCCATCACGGAGAGGACTGTCTGATTTCAATCCACGCACCCCTTATTCAATCCACGCACCCCTTACGGGATGCGACAAGAACGCGTAGGCGCTGAGGTCGTAGTCGTGAGAATTTCAATCCACGCACCCCTTACGGGATGCGACCGTTGAGAAGATCACAGACATTGGAGACATTATCATTTCAATCCACGCACCCCTTACGGGATGCGACAGAGACATGTCGTCAGACTCGACCAGGGCATGCTTATTTCAATCCACGCACCCCTTACGGGATGCGACCCTTCAGCATGACTACACGCACAACTGGAGTTTTATTTCAATCCACGCACCCCTTACGGGATGCGACGAAGATCACATACAAAGCAGACTTTCATTACATTATTTCAATCCACGCACCCCTTACGGGATGCGACATATGATATGAGCCGTCATTACTCCACGTTTAAATTTCAATCCACGCACCCCTTACGGGATGCGACTTGCCTTTCGCTGCTTCATAGCAGCATGATTCTATATTTCAATCCACGCACCCCTTACGGGATGCGACTGTCATGGATCAGAAGATTATCAAGGCAGAAGCATTTCAATCCACGCACCCCTTACGGGATGCGACCGTTTCGGAAATCGTTAGCGCAGGATGCTCAGAAATTTCAATCCACGCACCCCTTACGGGATGCGACGTGCGGTCAGGAGTGCGATCCAGCAGACCTCAATATTTCAATCCACGCACCCCTTACGGGATGCGACGATACCCGGTCTTGCTGATAACCTGAGTAGCGTTATTTCAATCCACGCACCCCTTACGGGATGCGACTCAGCAATGCCTGGCTTCTTGGCTTACGATCACAATTTCAATCCACGCACCCCTTACGGGATGCGACCAGACGCGTTACAACCAATTATAACGCGAAGGGTATTTCAATCCACGCACCCCTTACGGGATGCGACATTCACGTCTGATCCGATCCCGTACTCAGCAGCATTTCAATCCACGCACCCCTTACGGGATGCGACCGCAGGAAACCTGTATTTTTCAGGCTTTCTGTTTATAACTTATTACTTTCACTATTTGAACAAATATCATTGTTTCCAAATTTGTGAAGAACCATAAATTTCTTTAACATTTTTGGTGCGAACAAACCAAGAATTTTATGAAAGCTTACCTGTCGCACCTGACTATATGATCAAGGTGTCTTCGGGATCATAAGAATTGTTTTTTCCATATTTCTCAATCTTAGGCTTATACTCTTTACCAAGCTTATAAAATCTGATGCTGTCTTCTTCACCATCCATGATTTCAAGCAATTGATTTTTCAGCAATAAGAATTGAGAAGAATCTACATCACATTCAAATACTGACTTCTGTACCCTCTGACCATAATCTTCGCAGCACTTTGCAATCCGGCGCAGACGCTTGCTGCCGCCCATTGTTTCAGTTGAAACATCATAAGTAACAATTACAAGCATATTTCACTTCCATAAAAACGGTGGATACTCTGATAAATCACCACGAATTGTCCTTGCCAACAGCATTGCTTGAACATGTGGAACCAGTCCCCATTCTATTTTTTCATTTAAGAATGGATGTGTGATCTTTTCCTTCTTATGCTTCTGCCACTCAGAGATCACGACTTTTCTGCCCTGTTCAGATAACAATACTCCTCCAGCTTCCTGCTTTGTAAAATGCTCATTTCTGATCATTTTTGTATTGATCAGAGTTAATACAAACCTATCTCCAATTGAGCCTCTCAATTCTTCTACCAGATCAAGAGCTAAAGACTTTCTTCCTGGGCGATCTGTGTGCATAAAACCTGAATACGGATCCAAGCCTGCACCTTCTAAGGCAGAAGAACATTCATTGGAAAGAAGAATATATACAAAGGAAAGAAGAGCATTCACATTGTCCTTCGGGGGCCTTCTGTTTCTTTCTGTGAATGTAAAATCATCTTTCTGGTTCAGGATTAAATCATCAAAACATGAGAAATATTGCAATGCTGCTTTTCCTTCAATTCCTCGCAGAGAATCCATATTTTTTACTTCATTGATATTATTCAGAAACTGAGTTAAATTTTCAGAAACTCCGCTCATTTTATCAACATCAACACGCATCGGATGATCCCGCTTTGTACGTTCCAGGCACCATTTCTCATTGTAAATTTTGCCTATAATCATATTTTTTGCATAACCAAGAGCCCTGCTTTCATCATCCGAAATTCTATACTGCTCTTTTCGGAGCAATATATTTCCATTGGATTCACCATAAACGTTAGCCAGAAACCTCCCGTTAGGCGTAAAGAAGCTTAAACCGATACAATTCTCAGCACATTTCCCCATCAGGGAAGGAGAAGCCCCTTTGTAGGAAAAACAAACAATATTGCATAAGGTATGAAGAGGATACCTCCCCAATGTTGTATCATCTCTGCATACGACAACATTCTCACCATCAAGTTTCAGGTATACATCTTCTGAAAGAACATACAATGTATTCAATAACTTAATCATAAGACAATTATTCTTTCTTCCCTATGTGATCTGCGATGTATTTTTCAACTGAAGGTGATTTTTCCAACTTAGGAAGACAAAGTTCCTTGAGAGAACAAGCCCGGCATTTAGCACTTGTTTTTACAACCGGTGTACGACCGCGTCTAAAATAATCATGCATTTGCAGTGATATTTTTTTTACTACTTCCCTAAGATCCCCGTTCAATTCTACTTTTTCTCTTCTTTTTGTAGATTCATAGAAAAGATACCCTACCGGGATGCTAGTGACAAACATTTCCTCCAGACACATAGCCTGCGCACAAAGCTGCAGCCTATCCTCATCACCTGTTTTCTCTTCACCACGCTTATACTCAACAGGATAAACCTGCCACTTATCTTCATATCCATGAAGCGTAATACCGTTCTCATTTTTTCTGAATTCAACTATATCGCATTGTCCTGATAAGCCAAGTTCAGCAGAATTTATTCTCATTCCATGCGCAATGATCAGATCCCCGCGCTTTTCCATGAGGCCCTCATCATGGGCACGTTTATGCTTTAGAATTCCATCCGTTGTAAGATAATTTTCTGACCATTGTTGTTCTATATGAATCAGAGCCCACTGCCTCCTGCAGAACTGAAAATGCTGTATTCCTGAAAGCTGCAGATAGTTCTCTTCGTCATACATAATTACATTCCCTGAATTTCTTCAGCTTTCAGCCCTTCGAGATTATCCAGAGAAATATCATAATCGGAAACATCAGAAGGAGTTTCAACACCATCCTTCAGCTGAACATGAAGTGTACGCTGAACCTTTGCAGAAGAATACTGTCCGATCTGGTTATTATGCTTCCACCAATACAGCTTGATTACTTCCATACTGCCATCTGGTCTTGCTGAAGAACTATCATTCACAAACAATGTTCTTAAAGCTTCCTTAATTGCTTCTGCATCTTCATCCGTAAATCCTGTTCTCTGTGCCAACTGTACATTTATTGCACCTCTTACAACATATAAGCCGAAATTTACCATATGTTTACTGCCCATTGTATCAGAAGACTTCTTGCCGCTATCAGTTGTTTCACTGTTAACGCTCTTGGTAATCTGCATGCTTGTGATGTCAACCGGATTGATACTTCTGGCCTGCTGAATGCTGACTGGTCCTCTTATACCAACAGAAACACCGTCATTTGTTTCAACTGCCTTGAATGCAAATACCTGGCCAAAAGAGCGAACATCAATCCATTTTTCACATACCTTTGAAGCGAATGTTACATGATCGAGTTTTTCATTACCGATAAAATTCTTCAGGCGGTCACTCAAGCTCTTGCAGTTGTCATTGGCTCTTTCTTCAGACTGCACAAAAATTTCTTTTCCAGCATCCTGAAGTCTGTTTCTGAGCTTTCTCTTTATGCAAACATCAGAAATTTCACCATACCCGTCATATGTAACTCTTGGTCTGTTGCCATTTAATGGATCACCATTTGGGTTAGCATCCTTTACTGCAATCAATACTGCAAAATCAATCTTGTTATTCAATACACCCATGATTACTTATCCTCCTTCTGTGTATTATGTCCATAGCGTAATGCTTCTCTTTCAGCCCAATAGCCGACAAGATACAATTCGTTTAACGGATGATTTCCTTTATCAATTCCAATCAGATCAGAAATCTGTCCAATCTCATGACGATAGAATTCTTTGCTACCCGGCGTCAGTTTTGCAAAGTATGGAATCAGAGCTTCTTCAATACTTCTTCTTACAACTGCAGGATGCTGTGCATATGAAGACTGTAAACGAATAGCATTTGTCTCTCGTCCTGACTTGTCTTCATCTTTATATATTGCTGTATTTTCTACAGCCTCATATACAGCTAACAGCCTTCCATAAAGATAATTCTTATCCATTTCGCTTCGATCCAAAGACATCTCAATTTTCCTCCCTCTGTCCGTGTAATACTTATGAATCAATGCACATGCAACGTCTAATACATTTTCGCGATTATACTTTTTTCCATAACTCAGCGGATTAGAACACTTGTTGGTTATGGTGTTAATCAAATCATACGAAATTCTTGCTTCATCAAGAATGCAATGCAGGATTCTCTGAAACTGCAGAATAAATAACTTATCATCTGTTTCAAGACCCATTGTTGATTCATGCCCGAATGTGCAATTAACAATTGTCCTGATATCCGGATTTGTGATGACTTTTCTGCTTGAGCCGTCACTTTGTTTTTTCCAGAACAACCACGCGCAGGAATCATACCAGCTTTGCAATCTTCTGAAATATTCTTCAACTGTCAATTCTCCATAATAAGTAACTGACAAACGGCCGGTAGTTGCAGCTTCCAAAGTAACAAAAGCAATTTTGCTGTCAGCATGGAATTCCGTACGTTTTCCCTTAATAATATTATTTACAACTTCCAGGTATTTCTCCGGATCAGTTGTCGGATAATAATCATCTTCATCCTCAAGGGCACTCCAGACATCATCTACTGCTTCACCAGAAGTAGACCAGATTACAAAAGTTCTCTTGGAATTTGTACCTATTGTTTTTCCCTGGAAACTGGTAAGCCATTGCAATGCGTGATGTGCTTTCTGAGAAGATTCATAGTCGACTGAATACGCTTGTTCCGGCTTCAAAAATCTTCCTCTGAAGGTAAAATCAGTCGCATCATTTGATGACAACAATTTAGCACCAAATGCTGATGCAACAGACCCCTTTGGGTGTTTGTATGTGACTGACTGTTTTTCTCCTGTCACAAAACTAACCTGTTCGTCATTCTTTTTGCTGATAAATGTTTCTTCATAGAAATCGGCATAGGCTTTCATCAGATCAAGATCCTGCCAGCACTCTTCTGGCAACGAAGTACCAAGCACGCGGAATCTTGTCATACACTTTTCATAGACAGCACCTGCTATTTTATCTTCGGTAAATACACCGTTTTCTGTCTTTACCAATCCGGACTTAATCAGATCTGCAATAGTGCTGTTCTTAATGATATATGCATATATTGCATCAACCTTTTTTGTAGTATAAGTGCTATTCTTCCAGGAACTTAATAAATTCAAATATGCTTCATGCTTCTGCTGAAGAGTAGTTAAATTTTTCTGAAGCTTCTTAATTGCCTTGTCATATTCTGTCTTTTTCTTGAAATCTGATTCCTGCAATTCCTTATTCACATAATTCAGATAATCACCTGCAATATAAGACAGACTGTCTTCTAATGGATGGGCTGCTACACCGCTCGACCGTCCGCCGGAATCTTCTGTTACCGGTATAACTGTACTCGCATTATCTTTGTCGACTTCTTTTGCACTGATAAAATTTCCGTCTGAATCAATGGTAATTTCAAGTTGCATTTTAAAAGACATATGTGAGACAGGAATCAGCGGATGTCCTCCAAAATCATTGATAGCGGCAGCGTTTTTATCATACGTTTGAACTAATGTATTAAAGAGTCCCATGGTCAGTTTCCCCTTCCATTACGTTCTTGTAAGTCACATCAACATTTTCGGTGTTCTTCTTTCCAAATGGTTTAATCACCGCTTCACGAATTGGCTTATGAATACATTCCTCAGGCTGGGCAAAATGAATCACGCCTTTCTTCATCACACAATGCCAAAGCCTTACTGAAATACCTCCTTTTTGCTCGGAAGTCTTAATTCTCGGTACATCCTTCTGTTCATCAAACCATTCCTGTTCCTTCTTCGTGGCTTCATCTGGATATGTGATGCCGTGATACATCAAGCCAAAATCAAGTTCTGGAATATTGTCGTAGAAACCTTCTCCTTCACCAAATTCACATGGTTCGACATAACCGCCGCACTCACTTGTGCCAAGAAAGATAGCTCTTCTTCCGCCTTTCAGAATGGAGCGCTTGGCGATATTATGATGCTTGTTTTCATTTCTATCGCATTCCAGTTCCGGACGGTTTTCATTCCAGACAAAGTGTGCTTTCACCTGGTATTTGACATCTTTCAGATACGTATAATAAGAAAGATCATTGCCGTTGCTGGAATATTTGATTGGACGCATTCCCTTCGATTCTGTCTGAATCGGATTCATGATTCTTACCTCATCAATAATCCAGATAAAAGTAGGTTTCCAGTAGACGGATTGAAGTATGCCTTTCAATGCTTCATACGTAGGAACCTGGTAGGAAAATTTCTCACCGCCGACTCGTGTGATTGGATCTGAGAACAAGGCATAGTTTCCATACACACAAAATGTCACTGAATTTCTATAGTCCATTTTTCCTCCTTCAGATGCAAAGTGCATCTTCTCCATTTATATAATTTCCAACTGATACGCCGTTTTCTCCATATGCTGCCTTATCCAATATGGAAACTCCAAGAGCCGGAATATCTGTTATCATGCCATCATTTGTAAGTCTTTGATATTCATAGTCAAATAAGCTGACTGTGTACGGTTTCAGCTGCAATAGTACTTCTTTCACATACGCAAAATCATGCATGCATCTATCTGACGTCAATTCACTGATCAGCTCTTCTGAACAAGCATCCATCTGAACGAAAACATCATGTTTTTCGTCCTCAAATACCTTACATAAATCACCTGCTGTTTTAAAAGCCTGCCTCATCAGATAATGATTTTTATAACTGCTGCAAGGCTTATTCGTAGACAATAAAGCTCTAACTGAATAGTTCTTTCCTTCAACCTTGTAGTCGTCAATCTTCTCACGTTTGTATTTAGCAAACAGATTCCTGTAATAATGATCAATAAAGGAATCAGAGTAATAGTCATTCTCATACTGATCAGGATTTCTGGAAAAATCATAGAAGGAAGAAACCATACTATCCTGTGCTCTTTGAATATCCGGCAGCATTCTGAGTTTTCTTTCCTCTCCCTGGATTTTGATCACTGTTACATCGCAGACATGCTGCCACTCATTGCTTCGATTGCAACGACCTGCAGCCTGCACGATATTGTCCAGCCCTGCCAGAATTCTGAAGACTTTTTCGAATGAGAAATCAATACCTGCTTCGACAACCTGTGTTGCTATGCACACGATTTTCCCCGGTGGATCAATACCAGGCACTTTGCCGATTTTATCCAATATATCCCTCCGATGCTTTTTACACATCCCTGTCGAAAGTGTATACAAAGTGCAATCAGGCAGACGCGGATTCAGATAATTAAAAAGAAAATTCACTTCCGACTTTGTGTTGCAGATGATCAGGGATGAATCATACTGTTCAACATTATCTGTCAGATATTCAGCGAAAGAATCAAGACTGATACCATACTGCATATCTCCCTTGTCTATTTTGTTTCTCTTGAAAATTTCTTTATCATGATCTGATACTATAACCATCTGCTGAATTTCAAGAGGTTCAATAATACTTTCAAAAGAAGGCTGGGTTGCAGAACAAAGTACAATGGAACAATTGCAGAATTCTTTTAAATAGTATATGACCATACCGAATAACTTCAGAAATTTCGCAGGCAAAGATTGAATTTCATCGAAAATAATGACACTGCCATTGAGTGATTTATATCTTCTGATTGCTCCTGTCTTTGATGAGAAGCAAACATCAAGAAATTGAACCAGGGTTGTGATAATAACCGGTGCATCCCATGTTTCCAGCAACAGTTCCCTTTTATCAAGCTGGTCCTGACTATAATCAACAGTAACAACGTCTGAATGATGTTCCAGTATCTGATCTCCAGCAGTCATAAATTTATGAATTACCTGACTGTTCTGATCAAGAACGCTGAGCAACGGAATAACATAAATAATCCGCTTCTTCTTGTATTCAGCCGCATGATGCAATGCATAACGCAGAGAGGATAATGTTTTACCTCCGCCTGTCGGCACGGTCAATCGGAAAATGTTATCCGGTTTTACAGATGCTTTCATGCATGCTTCAGAAATATTATGCCGCGCCTGATTGATCGGCGTGTCATTCTTAAAACTACTGATTTTATTTTCATAGAAGGAAACCTGCTCATCCCAATTGAAAATAACGTGTTCATCAGGTACTTTCAGTTCACGATTCTCAGCAAAACAGCCGGTGCTGAGACGATCTCCTTCAATAACTGCAGATAAAACAGTACGTGTCAGATACCCTTTAATCAATTCTTTCTGCCATGTTTTATTCAGAGAACTGTCAGAAAGTTTATCCAGAAAATTGTCAACTTCAGGAACTGCTGCATCAAAATACTTTTCAATTTCATCCTCAGTCGCTACTTCATTGACAAATGTATTTACGGACTCCTCATAATGCAGGGCTCCTGTATCATATAGTTTTCTATGATCAAAACCATTTTCTCCTTCAAGTATCTTTTCTGGATTTTCAATATCGAACAAGCCATGATGTGCACCTATGGCATAAGCAATCAATTCAGCAGTCAGCTGTCTGCTTTCATTGCCGTTTTTAAAATGATCAAGAACATATTTGACACCGCAGAAAGTATGATTCACCTTACCTTTGGGTACTTTTTCACCCTTTGATACAAGCTTGATGTACTCATTCCATTCTTCCTTTGCCTTACCCATGTCATGCAACAATCCTGCAAGAAAACCAACATGATACATTTCTATTCCTTCCAGGCACGAAGCAGCAATGCCTGCGCTTTCGAAAGAATGTGTTTTCAATGTCTGAATACGATTGTTTTGTTCATCAATATGAGCGAAGATAGTCATAGAAACTTCCAATCTGATTGAACATTATTACTAATGAAAACTACTATATTCATTATACAGCATAAATACCTGCAACAGCCTTTCATAGCATACTATAAGTTAATAATTTTCTTATGATGTTTCCCTAATATAAGGCATGCATGAAAACTTAATATCCTTAGAAGTGATTACATGAATAAGATAAAACAATCAAACATTGAATTGGTCGCTTTGCAGGCGACCCTAAATCATTTGAACAAGTTCTTGTCACAAATACATACAATAAATGCCGCCATGTCAGCGGCATTCATACAAATATTCAGATAAATCACAGATCAAAATCATCCCAACTTCCATCATACGTATAACGTGAAGTTCTGAAACCATTGGAATGATCAAAATTCTTCAAATATTCATAGAAAAGCTCAGCGTTCTTTCTGTCATTCATAAATATGATCGGCTTCTTGTCTGCATAGGCATTCTGATAAATAGCATATGTACCGTCTTTGCATTGACACAATTCTCTGACCAGATTAATTCCGGTTCTGTCTTCTGGTTTCGATACAATTGCAATGAGCAGCTTATCACGAATCAGGTCAATCATTAATTGGGTTTTCCAGCCGTCCAGGATTTCATATTGAATTCCTTTTAGTTCATCTTTAAGTGTATTATTTCTCAGAATCTCAGGATCGACACCGATTCCTTCGCAATAGTCTTCAAAAAGCTTCCGATGGTCTTTTGGTGCGTCTTCTTTTTTCACGATCCCGTAATACAGAGTCTCATCCGAAAAAGAACTTTTGCTTTCGGATATATAACACCTGCTGAAATCTGCTGTATAACCAAGATTATTCAATCCCATCAACATACCCAGAATATTTGCCGGATACGGCTTTAATTCCTCTGGCATATCAATAAAATTACTATCCATCATCTGGTAGAGTTCCTCAATAAAGAAAACGCTGCCGCCATCTTTTAAAGAACCCAGAAGAGGCTGGAGTATTTTTTCACACTCCACTGCTTCTTTTTCAGCACGCGCATAAACACCATGCATAGGAAAGGACTTGATTGTATTCCTGCAGATTCTTACTGCTTCACTTGTAAAATACAAACGTGACAACAAAATGGTATCGCATGCTTCATACCTGGTCTTGTCGTCACAGACAAAAAACTCCAGATTTTCAGGATTGCCGTACTTTGCCTGGATGTACTTTGCGGCTTCTATTCCTTTTTTATTCAGGTCGTAGCAATAGAACTTCTTTTCCGGATGCAGCCGAGCCAGGAGCAGATCAATAATTCCGTTCCCGCAGCCGATATCTACGACAACATTACCAAGGCAATCTATATTGTTTTCGATAAAATTCACAGCGTCCCGGTATAAATCCGTCAGCCATGCCTCCGCAAAAAACAAGGCAGCTGTAGGCGTATCATAGAAAAGATCATATTCTATTGCATTATCTTCTTCACTTGGAATCAGATACTTCTGTTCTGCTTCTTTCCAATCCGAACCAAAGTATTTCTTCAATAAATCATGTCTGCGTGCTTTTGTACGTGCTCCCTTGAAACCAAGAAACCTCAGACACTCAAGCCCGATATCTCTTTCCTTGTTTTTTCCCATAGTCGTATCCTCTTGTTTTCATACATTTTATCATTATCTGACTGCGTATAAGACAATTACCGGGAAACATGATGATTGTCTGCTTTAAGAACCCCTACAGACCTGACCATATTACCTGCTGCATATACAGAAACAATGATTTCGGTGATTAACATAGCAAACCAGATGCTGTCTGCGCCTGCGATCAAAGGCAGAAGAAGAATCAATGTGCCGCTGATCATAACACCTCTTGATAAAGAAATCATCATAGAAATCTTTGGTTTCATCACTGCCTGGAAAAAATACGTTGAAAACAGATTAAACGGCATCAGCAGATACGAAATCCCGTAAGTACGCAGAATACCAGGAGCAATCTTCAATACTTCCGGTGTAGGTTTCATAAAAATATAGACAAATACATTCGGTTTCAGAGTTGTGGCTGCCAGCCATAACAAACCGAAAACCACGCACGTACGCAAGCCGTATTTCAGGCACTCCAGTATACGATCAATCTGCCCGGCACCGAAATTCTGAGAAATGATCGGCTGAGCAGCCTGCCCTGCCCCATATGCAAGACTTTGCGCAAAAGGAGAAATCTGCGTAATAATTCCATAAACCGCCAGGGCATCCGGACCAAAATAAGTCATAATCTGACGATTGAATAAAATGCCGGTGATGCCCAAAGCCAGATCATTGATTGCCGTTGAGAATCCGGTAATTGTAATAAGGCGGACCTTACGAAGAACAGATGCAGGTTTCACAAAATGAAGAGTATTTTTCTTTCCCAGAAAGTGCGTCAGCATAATCCCGTCAGAAATATAAAGCCCAATTGCCGTCGTCAGTCCTGCTCCGAAAATTCCCATGTTCATTGTAAACACTAAGAAATAATCACCGAAAGCATTGAAGACACCGCCGATTATAACTGCTTTTGTTGCTAGCGTCGGATTTCCGTCATTACGAAGATATGCCGAAAGGATATTACTGAAAACGCAGCATGGAATCGCAAAGAAAATCGGTGCCAGATATTTTTTTGAAAGAACAAGCAATTCATCATCTGCCCCGAAGAAACGGAACATAGGCTCATTGAAAAGTCCGATTCCGATCATTGCCAGAGCTGATAATACAAGCCCGTATCCGATTGAAACAGTGAAATATTCCTGGGCTGTCTGTTCTTTACCGCCGCCCCGGTAATTTGCGAATAAGACAGAACCGCCGATACCTGCTAATAATCCAATACTATAAACAATGGACCAGACCGGATTGAAAATTGCCAATGCCGCGTTGCCTGCCGGCCCATGATATTTGCCTACCATCATGGCATCGATCAGGCCGAAAACAGAAACGACCAGGGCACTGCCTGAGGCTGCTGCAAGATACCTGAAATACAAGGGTTTTACTTTATCTCTCAGAATGTCCATATTTTTTCCCTTCTTAAATAAAAAGCCGGACAAGAAATACTTTGCGCTGACGACTGTCTTGTTCCGGTATCTGCAATACGCTGCAGACACCTTCCGACAATAATCCGCAAAGGATATCTTATCCGGCCTTGTAATTACGATTTACAATGCCTCCGAAGATCGATTTTGTTATAGCATACGGAAACATGCAGGGCAACGCTTTTAAAGCAGTACGGACAATTTCCTTCACTTACACTTTCAATCCATGGAAAACAGAATAAATCTGCTTCTGCACAGAGGACATTAAAGCTTTCGGCAAATACTCTACCTGAGAGCCTAAGAAAGTTCCATGATCTTCAAAAATATAAGAGAAGATCCGCTTCGCTTCCGGATCATCAGTGACACCAATCTCAAGAGCCTGGATTTCCACACCCTTTCTGATCAGTGCCTGGACTGCTTTTTTTGTTGTTCCCGGGAAGGAGGAAGCACCATCTGTTACTTCAAAGATTAAACGAATTCGTTTTCCTGTCTGCAGTTCTCTTTCTTCTTTCGGGGTAATTTCTTTCAGAATTTTATTCAGACAGGCGCCGTCATCCGTACTGCCGGCGGACCCGTCCAATCTTGAAATCGAAAGAATTGTATCTGCCTTCTTTTTCTGTTGCGTGTCTTCAAAGGAAAGAATCCTTTTACATTTTGTCCCGAACAACCAGGTTTCCGTTGAAACGTGCATCTGCTGATGAGTCATGTCTGCGTGTGTCATGAGATAAGCCGCAAAATCCTGCAGAGAAAGCAGAACAATCGCAAGTGCTTCTCTGGCATAAGGAACCTTGCCGCTTTTCATAGAACCGCTGTTATCAATCACAAACGAAATATCCAGTTCTTTCGGCAGCTGTTTCGGTACTTTTACCAATTCATAATCATCAAAGACTCTGAGATCCTTGTAATTTCCTTTCGCCTGTACTTCCGTAAAATCCGGCCAGGTATTGATCAACAGCGGTACATCCAGTTTGCCATGATCCATGCCGGTGATTTTCTGACTTTCTTCCTGACTCGCTTCTCCGATCAGTTTCTGCCAGAATTGTTTCATTTCATTGCGGGCTGCTCTGACGGCTCTTTCATAATGAAGATAAATTTCCTTGTCCTTTGCAGTAACACCGAAAGCATCCAGGTCCATGGAACCATGAACAAGATCCGCCTGTGCCTTCCTCTTCTGCTGGTTTTCCAGTTCCTTTAACATCGCCTGTTTGTCCTGGTCTTTCATGAGCGCTGCGTGTTTTTTCAATGAAGGGCGGTGTTCCTGATCCCTGCTTTTCTGCAGTTGTGTACGGATGAGTTTCATATGGGAAATGTCTTCTTTGAACAAAGACACCCAGGCAGGCATCAGGAAGGCATGGATCAAAGCATCTCTTTCCGCAATGCCTTTCTTCTGTTCTTCAATCAGAGATAACTGGTCAACCAGGAAATCATATCTGCGTCTTTCAAGAACCGGTTCTGTTAAGAAAGTTCTGATCTTCTCATTGCCGATTTCTTCTGCATCAAAGAATTCCATGACCATTAAGCACCCGGCTAAGTCCCTGTGGGTATGGACATCACTGTCTTCATAAGGAAAAACGTTCTCTTTTGCCAGCATTGTCCGGATTTCTTTTCTGACGGATTCGTTCTGATATACCGGTGCCTTGGCACATACAATTAAGGAAGCTGCCCAATTGTCAACTTCTTCGAGAAACTGGTTCAGTTCTCTTCTGACTCCATCTTTTACCAATGCTGGTGTGTAAGCAGGATCTTTTTCCAAGCCTTCTTCTTTTACTTTTTCCAGATAAGCCTTTGCAGCAGTCTCAATTTCATGATTGTAATTATTGAGACGGTGAAGATAAGCAGACGGACTTTTCTGCCAATCCGGATATAAGGCAAGCGTCTGATACAAATGGAACAGGAGCCTGTTTTCTCTTCCTTCGTTATCTTCAAAAAAGGAAAGCGGGACCAGAACTTTTTGCTGGTCAGGTCTTAAAACGAATGTATCCCCTTCTTCATAAGGAGAATAAACCAGTCTCTGATCTCCGGAAAAAAGGACAAGCATTCTTTCATGGGCAGAAAGAAGGGCTTCACATTGTGTTTTTGACAGTCTCTTCATACAAGACTCACCTTTCTCAGATCTTCAATCGTTTCCAATCTGTCGTAAGAAAGACGCTCAATCTGACCGTCGAGGTTTAACAGAAGACAGGAATGATCACTTTCCATGCGTCCGTTTTCCAGAAAGATATCATTCATAAGCGGCTGCGTGCGGCATGCCCATTTTCCTTCATCATATTCAAAGAGAAGAAGAATACCGTTGTCTCCGAAAACAAAAGCAGTCTTGTCATTTCTGAGACAGGCATAAAAGGTGCATTCATATTTTTCTTCCTGAAAATTGTCTGCTTCCGGTATTTCTGTTTCTTCCAGTTCCTCTTCGTAAATCTTCTGACAGAAAGATCGTTCCCTCTCCGTCAGGTCTGTTTCCGCCAGTTCTTTTCTGCTTCTGACAAGAATTCTTCTTTCTGTTTTGAGCCGGCGGGTGTTCAGGAGTTTCTTTCTGAAAGCCGGAAGTGCCTTCTGCAGTTGTTCCGTTTCTTCTTTCTGCAGTGCTTCAAGTTTCTGCTGGAAAACAGGATCCTCTTTTCCGCATACGAGGGAGGCATTCCATGCCTGCCTCAAAGCAGCGACCCTTTCTGTAAAATCATTCCTGGTCATGGAGAGTATCCAGTAAAGCAGCTGAGTGTTCAAGGTTCCGCAAAGCGGCATCCTGATCCAGAATCGTCGTCACTTTCATCTGGTCTGTATCGACTTCTGCGATCTCTTTCAGACAATCCGGCAGCTGTTTTCTCTCTGGCCCATTGCCAAAAAGAAGATAGACAACTTCTTCTCTTGAAAGTGTTTCCAGCGGCATGACTTCGTATTCATACGGAAGCAGACGGATGTCTTCATAAGTCTGGCCTGGTTCTCCTCTGCCTCTTGTTTCTACCTTCCATCCTTCGTTTTCCGTAAAGAAACCGTATCTGCCAGCTAGTGCAAGTAATAAATTCCGGTCATCCTGGTTGGTAACAGAAGAAAGGAATCCCTTCCACAAAGCCATGGAAAGATCCATTTCTTCCCCATAGTTCCAGGTATCAAGAATATGAATCAGGGAACGAACAGATACGACTGCTTCATTCAGGACCGGCACATCTCCGTTTTCTGACAAAGTACTTCTGCCTTCAAAAACCGCCTGGCTCATGCCTGCATACTGAGCCAGTCTGAACAAAGCATCGAGACTTTTCTTCCGATCCGGAAGATATAAGGATCCGTCGCCAGAACACAGATGCTCGATGATCAGACGGAAGAGTTCGTTCTTTTCCGGATGTTTCTGTTCATCAAGACCCCCTTCCGGATTCTGCGGTACATAGTTATAGGCAATGGTTGTAAAACGGGACTGGAAAGCAGGATTCAGGACATTGGTGCCTTCATAGGAAACGGTATTGGTAGAAAGGTTGCCGGTACCGATCAAAGCAAAGCCGTCCTGAATTTTCAAAGTTCCTACCCCGGTGATATAAGCCTTTTGGCCGGCATGGTGCTGGAGAATATCATTCAGGGCAATCAGATTCGGCATAGCAATCGTATTGATTTCATCAATGATGACCGGTTTTCCTTCTTTTAGTGCCAGAAGAACTTCCTTTTCAATCTTGTCTACGATTGTACCGAAACCGGTATTTTCATTGACATACATTTCTGTATAAGTCTTCCATCCTGCTAAGAGCCATTCATTTTTCTGCGTGTCATTCATACCGGCAAGAACGGATTCGCTTTTCTTTACGTAGCCGAGATAATCCTGAATCAGGGAGTTCATCTGTTCCTGATAGGTTTTGTCCTGGACAAAGTGACTGAGTCTGAGTGTCTTCTCTGTAAACATGTCTTCGACACTCAGGTGTCTTGAACCGGCAATGAAATACGGATGGTCTTGTACTGCCTGCGCTTTTTCCTCGCACTCCTGATGAATGGACAGGAAGTAAGCTTTCTTTTTTTCATTGTCTGCACCCGGGTGAGCGGTGTCATATGCATCCATCTTTTCTTTGAGAAGATGATAGAGAGTTCTTTTGTACATTTGTTCCTCAGCGCTTTCCTTTGCCAGCTGGGTTTTGCCTGAGCCCAAGTGGCCGACAAGATACACCGGAATGCCTGCTTCCAGAGAATCCGAAATCTGTTTTCTGGCTCTTTGGAGATAAGGAACATTCACAAGTTTTCCATCTCTTTCATCATTCAGATCCTGAAGGAGCTCTTTTTCATGCAGAACGTAAAAAACATCAGGGTCCTGGGCAGCGGCAGCTTCTTTCTGGCGGATCAGGCCTTGCAGGCGGGCAGCGTGCTGTCTGGATTGCGGTGTACTTCTTCTTTCTCCGTTGATGCTGTCATCTCTGGACCGGCGTCTTTCTTCTTCCAGCAAGAAGGCTTCCCAGACACTTTCTTCTTCGTTTCCTGCTAATTTGTCAGCTGCTTTCTGGCGTAGAAACCGGATGCAGGAACAATATTGTTTCAGCAGCGGATCATCAGGAATTTCATGACCTGCCAGCAGTTTTCTTCTTTTTTCTTCCAGTATTGAGAGTTTTTCCATAGCAGTTCTCCTGTATTGAAAAAGATGCCGGACAAGGGGTAAGGATCCCAATGCCCGGCCTTCTTCACTAAATGATGTTGTATTCTTTCAGCAGCACTTCAATATCGGTGCCGGCAATTTTCTTCTGAATTGCTTTTCTGACTAAGAGCGGCAGCTTGATTTCAGGCTTTTCCCCATCCAGCATTGTGGTTGCCCCGTTGAGCAGATAGCGTAAGTCATAGCGGCTGGCAAAGACTTCCGGTACAGCTCTTTGTACGTTAGCAAGAATATACACAGCTTCCATGGCGGTACGGCCGGAATATTCAATCGTAAAGACGGTATCTCTGCCTGGTTCATCCAATGTTTCGGCAAACTGGCCAAGGAAGGCAAAGTTGACTGCCTTCTTCGGAACAACATACGGGCGGTCGCCGAAGGCTCTCGGCATAAACATGGAGGTGATGAACGGCATCATAACCGGAATTGCATGGCAGGTATCCGCAAGTTCGGGAATCTGATCAACCGGAGCCCCGATGTGATAGAGCCATTCTTCCGTGATTTCTCTGCCGGTAGATTCCTGCATGGACTTTTTGATGTAATTGCCTGGTGTATCAACGAACAGACCATAGACCCATACTTCAAAGTCTTTTTCAGGCTGGCCGTAGTATTGTTCCTGACGATTGATGGTCCAGCTCATTAACCAGCCGGAATCCTTGGCAGTGACAATACCGCCGGTGCAGATCTTGCCGCCGTATGGGGAACGCTTTGTAATATTTTCTACGAGTTTGACAATCCGCGGATCATTGACGGTAATTGTGCAGGATTCCCACTTGGACTTTTCCGGTGTGGAACAGAACTTTTCCGGATGACCGAATTCAGGACTCTGTTTGGCAATGTTCTTCCACATTTCCCAGCAGCCGCCCAGTTTCGGATCCCACGGAGCAGGCTTATCGGTAGAACCATAAGAAGAACTTTCGGTCATGGAACCATTGGTAATGAAGCAGAAGTCATTATCTGTAAGCGGAATACTGCAGTCATTGCCTTCCGCATCATGGGCAACAATCTTTCTGGCAGCTTTCTTCTCGTCGGTGATTTCAAACTCAACATTGGTTACAGTGACGCCATATCTGAAATTAACATTGTGGGCTTTGAGGTAATTGATCATCGGGGTGACGAAGTCTGTGAACTGATCTCTGCGGCAGAACTGCAGAGCAGACAAATCAGCCAGGCCTCCGACGTGATGAATAAAGCGGTTCATATACAGCTTCATTTCCAAAGCACTGTGCCAGTTTTCAAAGGCAAACATGGTACGCCAATAGCACCAGAAATCAGAATTCAGCAGATCATCAGAGAAAATTTCCTCAATGGACTTGTCCTGCAGTTCCTCATCTGTCATCATCAGGAAATTTGCCAGTTCCATGGCATTCTTCTGACCCAGATTGAATTTGCCGTTGTCATAACGCTTGCCGCAGTCGGTGGTAATTCTGCAATTGGAGAAGTTAGGATCATCCTTGTTAATGTAGTAGAGATGATCAAGAACAGAAACGTTCGGGTCTTCTACCGAAGGCAGGGAATGGAAGAGGTCCCATAATACTTCAAAATGGTGCCCCATTTCACGACCGCCTCTGGCGACATAGCCGACGTTTTCAATGACTTTGCCATCCAGACATCCGCCCGGAATATTCAATTGTTCAAGATAAGTAATCTTTGAACCGTCCATATGGGCATCCCGGATCAGAAAACACCCTGCTGCCAGAGCACCGATGCCGGTACCAATCATATAGGCTGATTTGTCATCAATGCCTTCCGGTTTTCTTGCATGGACCAGGGCATCACAATCCCCGGCATAAAAATGAAGTCTCGGATCTTTTGATTTGATATGATAATCCATAGTTTGAATCCTCCTGATATTTTTCTTTTTCTTCGTTTTCAATATAGGAGAATCGGAACACCAATACAGCAGACACTAAAAAACAGGTTTCTGATTTTCAGATACCTGTCCTCAATTGTCTGATTTCTGATTGTCAGCTGCACTTCTGCGCAAAGCTTCTTCAATCGTGCCGTCGCTGAGATACCCGGTCCGGTTGATCATTTCAACAGCATCATCTTTCATGCCGTCCGCAATCCAGTGCATCAAAGCTTCGGTCAATGCCCATTGATATAAATGCGCAATGAGCTTGCGGTCGCTTTCTTTTGCCTGTACCTCAGGCAGAATACTATTGACAAAGCGCTCCATGATATTGCCGCTGGTTTTGTAGAGATAATTCTCCAGAACTTCTCTTGAAATCGAGTGATAGATGTGTTCAATTGCTTCCCGGTTTTCCAGACACGGTTCTAAAGCTTTTAAAAAGGATTTTTCCCAGGAAGAAGTTTCATCATATTCCTGGATGACACTCTGCAGGCTGGTTTCAAATAGTTCTTCAATTACGGCATAAATATCCGGATAGTAGTAATAGAAAGTGTTGTGATTGATACCGCAGTCCTGGCAAAGCTGCCTGACTGTAATTTTGCTTAAAGGTTCTTCACTCAGCCTTTTGACCAAAGCTTCCCGGATCATCTTCTGGGTCAGGTTCTTCATATACGTACTCCGTGCTACCAATGATTATAACAGGAACTTCTGCATTTTCCATGATGCAGAATGAAAGAAAAAAGCTGCTGTGTTTATTCCATGATAATGTCTCAAGTGTTAGAAAGGGAAAATGTCCCAGGCAGATACAGCCTGAAACTGACAGTTTTTATTGCCAGATTGGCTTC
>OMXQ01000109.1 GCA_900315065.1 uncultured Erysipelotrichaceae bacterium | reverse complement strand
TACGCTTACCTCGCTTACATATGAGAGTATAGCTGAAGGTCAGAGAAGGGCTGTACGTTCCAAGGTACAACGCCAACACTTAGCTAGAAAAGAGCGTTTTTCTATTAGATTAACCTTAATTCAAAGCTTTATGTTCATTGACAAACCTGATGATATTGGATGCATTGACATAGGTGGATCCGTCTGTCACATTGACGAGCGTCGGTGCCTGCATAATCCCGTACTTCTGTACAAGGCCGTGATTTTCTTCGGCATCCATCAATGTATATTCAACTTTATTTTCTGCTAAGAACTTGCGGATCATAGCACAATTCGGACAGGTCTTTGTCGTAAACAGAAGCAGTTTGTCACTGCCTGCTGCAGATGTTTCCTTTTCAACCGTTACCGGTTTTTTTTCTTCAAAGTCTGTTACCGGGCGGGAGACAAGTCCCTCAACCTTATAGGTCTTTCTGTCTTTGAATTCCTGTGTCTTGCCGGCATTCCAGTTTTTGACTGGTCTGTAATAACCGGTAATTCTTGAATACACTTCTGTCTCTGCTCCGCACTTCGGACACTTCCATACTTCCCCGGCAATATAGCCGTCATTCGGGCAGACAGAATAAGTCGGCGACAAAGTATAATACGGAAGCTTGTAGTTTTCCGCAATCTTTCTGACGAGAATTGCAGCACTCTTCCAATCCGTCAATCTTTCTCCTAAGAATGCATGGAAGACAGTACCGGAAGTATAGAGAACCTGCAGCTGATCCTGAATATCCAAAGCAGAGAAAATATCATCTGTATACCCTACCGGCAGATGGGAAGAGTTTGTATAGTACGGGGTACCGTTCATGTTAGCGGTAATAATATCCGGATACTTTTCCACATCGTGCTTAGCCAGTCTGTACGTTGTGCTTTCTGCAGGTGTTGCTTCAAGGTTGTAGAGATCACCATATTGTTCCTGATAATCGGAAAGTCTGTTTCTCATGTGATTGAGAACTTCTACGGCAAAAGCCTGGGTTTGAGGATGCGTCAGGTCCTTGCGCAGCCACTTTGCATTCAGACCTGCTTCATTCATGCCGATGAGACCAATCGTCGAGAAGTGGTTGTTGAAAGTACCCAGGTATCTCTTTGTATACGGATACAGACCGCCTTCGAGCAGCTTGGTAATAACCGTTCTCTTTGTCTTCAAAGAACGGGCAGAAAGATCCATCATGTGATCCAGCCGCTTGTAAAAGTCTTCCTTGTCAGAGGCAAGATAGGCAATTCTCGGCAGATTGATCGTAACAACACCGATCGAACCAGTGCTTTCACCAGAACCGAAATAGCCGCCTGACTTCTTGCGCAATTCACGCAGATCCAGACGCAATCTGCAGCACATGGAACGCACATCGCTCGGCTTCATATCAGAATTGACATAATTGGAGAAATACGGAGTACCATACTTGGCTGTCATTTCAAACAGAAGACGATTGTTTTCTGTATCAGACCAGTCGAAATCACGGGTAATGGAATACGTCGGAATCGGATATTGGAAACCTCTTCCGTTATAATCACCCTGGATCATGGTTTCGATAAAGGCCTTGTTGACCATGTCCATTTCCTTTTTGCAGTCCTTGTAGCAGAAGTCCATCTCTTTACCGCCGACGATCGCAGGCAATTCTGCCAGATCATCCGGAACTGTCCAGTCCAAAGTGATATTGGTGAATGGTGCCTGGGTGCCCCATCTTGAAGGTGTATTCACGCCATAGATGAAGGATTCAATGCACTGTCTTACTTGAGGATAGGTCAGATGATCAACTTTGACAAACGGTGCCAGATACGTATCAAAAGAAGAGAAAGCCTGGGCTCCAGCCCATTCATTCTGCATGATGCCTAAGAAATTCACCATCTGCTGGCAGAGCACGGAAAGATGCTTGGCCGGACCGGATGTGATCTTGCCGCTGACACCGCCCAGTCCTTCCTGAATCAGCTGCTTCAGCGACCAGCCTGCACAGTATCCTGTCAACATGCTTAAATCATGAATATGGATGTCTCCGCTTCTATGGGCGTTGGCAATTTCTGCATCATAAACTTCAGAAAGCCAGTAGTTTGCCGTAATGGCACCGGAATTGGAAAGAATCAATCCTCCTACAGAATAGGTAACTGTGGAGTTTTCCTTGACTCTCCAGTCCAGAGCTCTTAAATAAGCATCGACCAGTTTTTTATAGTCGAGGGAAGTACTCATGACATTGCGGATATTTTCTCTTTGTTTACGATACAGAATATAAGCCTTGGAAACATCTGCATAGCCGCATTCAGATAATACTTTTTCCGCCGAGTCCTGAATGTCTTCCACCCCGATCACGCCGTCTTTGATTTTCTTTTCAAAGTCGCTGGTTACCCGCAAAGCAATCAGGTTGATAATGTCTTCCGTATATTGTCTGTCACAGGCATTGAAAGCCTTTCTGATGGCATTGGCAATCTTATCGATATGGAATTCTACAATCTTGCCGTCTCTCTTTTTTACTTTGTACATGTTTCTTCCCCTCTTATTTCACACCACGCACTTTGCAGACTGGAACAAGCATCTGCACTGCTTCGCATAGTTCTTTCATTTCCTGTTCGTTGTAAGCAGAATAGATGGAACCGCCAATGATATTGCCGGAATCCACAAATTGCTGCAGATAGTAGCGCTTTGCACCTTTGATCCACTTTGCGATTGAAAGCAGATCTTCTTTTGTATGCAATTCCTTCACAACAGTCGTACGGAATTCATAATCCACATGTCCTTCCAGAAGATAGGAAACGGATTCTTCAAAAGGCCTGAGCTTGAAGTTTTCTTCTGACATGCCGCAGGTCTTTGCGTATTTTTCCCTGCAGTTCTTGATATCCATGGCAACGTAATCAATCAGGCCGCTTTCCACATACTCCTTTAACAGATCAGGAAAGGATCCGTTTGTATCAAGCTTGACCAGATAGCCCATTTCTTTGACGGTCCGCACAAAATCCAGTCCCTTCTGCAATAATGGTTCTCCTCCGGAAATAACGACCCCGTCCAGGATGCCTTGTCTTTTCTGCAGATAAGATAAAATTTCCTGGGGATCAAAATAGGAATAATTCTCCGGCAGGAAGACCAGATCCTTGTTGTGGCAGAAAGGACACTTGAGATTGCAGCCGGCAGTAAAGATCGTACAGGCAGCTTTTTCCGGATAATCCAGCAGAGTTACTTTCTGCATGCCGCCGATTCTGAATTCCGTGAAATCTTCATTTTCATCCAGAATCAGTTTTTCTGAACTTGCGTCTCCTGCTTTTGCCAGCATCTTTTCAAACAAACTGAAATCGATATCCTGTGCCAGAACATTCCGGCAATGGTTTCTTGCTTCATAAATGGTATTCATGATGCCGGCCGCTTTTTCAGTTGTATACAGACGCTTGACCCGCTTATCCTTTTCATCCTGTCTTGCCTGTACATAGCCCTGCTCAATCAGCCGGTTCACAGACTTGGTTGTGGTGCCTTTATCCACCTGGGTGGTATGGGTAACTTCCTGCATGGTTACGCCTTCGTGTTCATTGATAAACAGCAGAAAAATCAACTGGCCAGAGCCGATGTCATATTTTTCCAACACATGATCAAAATACTTCTGTGTATTCCGATACAGAATGGAAAGATTCAGAATAAAGCTGTCAGGATTTACCATATGACTCTCCGGATTTATTAGTTGGACATCCAACTATTACTATTTATTGTAATGAAGATCAGACAGAATGCAATTTTCAATGACACCTGATTGATAAAAAACAGAAATGAAAACAAAAGGAAAAAAACGAAAATGAGCATGTCAGAATTCACATACGATGACAAGTGAAAAACATTTGAAATTCACAAACTCAAAATTTCCGCTTAACCATAACCCAAGTCATTTCATCAAAGAAAAACAAGCCCTTACAAATATAAATTTCTCCGATATTATGAATTGCGTTGGATAAAAAGAAACGGGAAAAGAAATAACATGGAGAACGAAACAACTACAATTGATCTGCCTTGGGAAAGCAAAGATGACGGCAATTCCGACACCGCACCATTAAGTCTGGAAGAATTGGAAGAAGTCATCTCTGAGATCCGCTTCTGAAAAAGAACTGCACAGGCCGGCAGTTCTTTTTTTTCAAATATTTTTGTTTTGTCAGACAGCCCGGAAACCTTCAAAGATGAAGATATCGTAATCATTCTTTCTTTCATCCAGTTCTTTCTGCGATTTGATCGTCCAGGCAGCAGAACAGGTATGATACAGGTTTCTGTCAATGCGGCGGGAGAGCTTCTTCCAGAACCGGCAGTCATAGGCAATAAAATCCGGTTTTGTCATGAAATTGAACATCAGATTTTCACTCAGAAAATAAATCAGCCACCACTTGTTACGATCTGCATTGGTTTTATTAAAGAAGGAAGACAACTGGCCTCTGATAATCTCCGGCCGGTGCTGCCGATACCACTTTACTCCTCGCGGATTGAAACTTTCCACGCAATACAAGCCCTGATACTTCTGCAGCATGGGATCCACAACATTGCATACCTTCAATTCTTTGTCTTCATTTTCAATCTTATACTCAACAATCACAGGTGTTCTTCCATTTACCAGTTCCAGAAACTGAGCAAATGTCGGAATCTGTGCTTTACTATTCATCAGATGAAAGGACTGAAGCTCTTCCAACGTATAGTCTGATACTTTTCCAGTCACCGGTTTACCGTATTTATCCCTTGCGACTCTGCCTAACTGGAAATCATGGAAAACAACCGGGATACCATCCCTGGATAACTGCACATCCATCTCAATGCCGTATCCATTCATAATGGCAAGTTCAAAAGCCCCAAGTGAATTCTCCGGATGATCAGAATCATTGTCATACAAACCTCTGTGAGCATACAATCTCTGGTTTTTCAAAGCATCAATGACATCGCTCTTTCTGCTTCCCGGCCTGATCAGATACAGATATACAAAAAACAGAACAAGAATCAAAACAACAATTGCTTTCACAACAAACCCTTCTTTTCTTCTGTAATTATAATATTACGCCTATGTTAAGTTTTCGAAAATTTATGGTTCAGTACGGAATTCTGTGTAAATCAGAATTTTGATTTTCTTCTGCTTGCTTCCATAAGACGCAGAAAAAAGTATTCGTCATCTGGGTAACCATAG
>OMXQ01000097.1 GCA_900315065.1 uncultured Erysipelotrichaceae bacterium | reverse complement strand
CTGTTGAAAATTCCATAATTTTTTTATCTCTTTGTATAAGAACCCAGAAATCCCATACTCTTGCGAGGAGTATGAATCTGGTTTTTCCGATCCAGATCCATCAGACCGAACTGCATCGAATAACCGCTCTGCCATTCCCAGTTGTCAATCAGAGACCAGTACAGATAGCCGCGCACATCAATTCCCTGCTTCATGCATTTCTGCACGCTCTTCAACGCATCCTTGATAAAGGCAATCCGCCTAGCGTCGTTATCAGTCGCAATTCCATTTTCTGTAATCAGGAACGGACCATGATAATACTTCGACAAAGTTGTAATGATCTGCCCGATCCCCTGCGGATAATATTCATACTTCATCTGGGTCACTTCTGTATCTGCAGAAGGAAGAATTTCCCCATCTGGTCCGAAGACATTTCTTGTATAGCTCTGTATACCGAAGAAGTCTCCTTCTTCAATCGCCGGAAGGAAAGGCATAAAGATTCTCTCTAATTCTTTCTTTGCATTCTCTTCGCCGCCCGGTACCGACTGGATATCAGAAATACTCAGCGTCATGCCGGCCATCGTTCCCGGCAGAAGTTCATGGATTGCCTGAACGGCAAGATGATGTGCTTTGCAGATGATCTCATTGCCGTGCTTTGTGCGAGGTGAAGCAAAGACATTCGCTTCTTTTACGCCGAATACCTGCATGCATTCTGCTTCCTTAGCCTGCTGTTCTTTCAGCATTGCATCCAGATCCATGCCGATCTGCAGCTGACCTGCTTTCTGTGCTCCCTTTGCCTTTTCAATATACCCGGCAATCAATGTGCCGAGATTTGCTTCATTGATGGTGCACATATACTTCAGGTTTTCTTTCTGCAGATGTGCACAGACATAGCGTACATAGGTTTCAAAATCTGCCGGCGTTGTATCAGCTTCCCAGCCGCCTTTTTCAATCAGCCACTTCGGACAGGTAAAATGCAGCAAGGTTACCACCGGCTCGATTTCATATTTCCGGCAGACATGGATCATATCCAGATAATGATTCATCTCTGCTTCATCAAATTTGTTTTCCTGCGGTTCAATTCTTGCCCATTCGAAAGAAAACCGATAGGCATTCAGCCCTGCCTCATGCATCTTCCGGATGTCTTCTGCATAGGTATGGTAGTGATCTGCACAGTCTCCCGATTTTTCCCCATAGCCCTGATATTTCATGTGTTCAAGAAACCAGGTGTCAGATTTTGTATTATTGCCTTCTGTCTGATAAGCTGCCGTAGCAGCACCGATCATAAAATCCTTATCAAATTCACTCATATTCTTTTCCATATTTTTCTGCATATTTTACTAAGAGATATTCACTGAGAGCAGTTGCCATATATTTGCCGATATCATCCCGGTTGCTGCTGCCGCAGGAAAGAACATAATCCGCTCTGTTCATACGGGAAGAACCTGTATTCTGGGTCATCACAATCAGATGACACCCGGATTTTTCAATTGCTCTGACAATCGGATCATACAAGGTAAAATAGCTGCCGTTGACGGATGCAATCACAGCCGTATCTTTTTCCGTCAATGACACTGCACACTCAAGCTGGTTCTGAAAAGTCAGATATTCCTGTATATATCTGCCAGTCATGATCATCTTGCTTTGAAAAAGCCTGCCCGTATCCCATAAGAAGTGATGAGAAAACCAGGCTATTTCAACACTATCATGGAGAAGATCCGCAGCTTTGGCAATCTTCTTCCGGTTTTCAGAAGAAAATACTTCCTGCAGGCCTGTACACAATTCTTTCAGATAGTACTGGGAAGCTTTGTCATCATCCGCTTTCAGAAGATCAAAGAAAGTCCTTGAATAATCATTGCGGATTGAAAAGTCAAGTTCCATCGCAGCCCGAAATGCCTTGAAGGACTCAAAGCCCATAAAACGGCAGAAACGAGACAAAGATGCCTGGGAAACATAGCAGAGCTCTGAAGCTTCCCTGATGTTCATCGTCCTTAATTTCCGGTAGTTTCTTACCATTGTCAACGCTATTTCATAATTAGAATCATGAACTTGAGCCGTATTGATATACCCCAGCAGCATATCTGCGACAGATCCCATTGCAATATTTTCTCTCACACAAATACCTCTGGTTTTATTTTATCATTTTCCTTCCAGACATTCCTTAATCAGATTCCGGTACCAGCCAAAACTGTCTTTTCTGATTCGTTTTCCTTCCTTCAGATCTTTCTCTTCCCGGTCAATATAAACAAAGCCATATCTTTTCGCAAAACCCTGGTGAGAAGAAATGACATCAATGAAAGACCATGGACAATAGCCCTTTACCGGCCAGCCTTCTTCCAGTAATTCTGCAATCTTTTCAATATGCTGGCTGAGATAGGAAATCCGGTAATCATCATGAACCTTTCCGTCTTTGCCGATTTTTTCACTGGCAGCCATGCCGTTTTCGGTAACGATGACCGGCAAGCTGTAACGAAGAATGATTTTCTCAATTCCATTTTTCAATCCATCCGGATCAATGCCCATATTCATCCATTCGGTTTTTTCAAGATACGGATTTCCGGCAATATCATAGGCATCCGAAACCCAGAACGGCGGCAGGTTGTAATTCACAGGACCTGTTTTTTCTTTAGCACAGATGCTGAAATAATAATTGACGCCGATAAAATCCGGACGGGAAGCCATCACTTCTGCATCGCTTTCGTCACAGGTCGGATACAAATCATGGCTCTTCAGATAATGAACGACATAAGGGGACCACTTTCCTCTTGCGCTGAGATCCAGCAAAGAGAATTCCATCAATTCCTCAGCATGCGCGGCAGCTTCCACATCAGCCGGACTGCAGGTCAATGGATAGACAACCTGAATAGAACACACCGGACCGATTACGGCCTGCGGATCAATCTTCTTCAACAAGGCAAAAGCCTTATGTTCTGCAACGGAAATATGCCAATGCATCTGCCAGATATTTTTCTGGAAAAGATGCGGATCCTTTTCAAAATTGCCGTTGAGATCAGGTGCACTGGCAGCGATCAATTGTTCATTGACGGTTGCCCACTTCTTTACCCTGCCTTTGAAATGCGTAAAGCAGATCTTTGCATATGCCGTATAATGATCAATCATCTTGCGGCTTTTCCAGCCGCCGAAGGCTTCGACTAGTGCCTGCGGACATTCAAAATGATACAACGTAACAAATGGTTCAATGCCTGCTGCCAGCAATGCATCGATCACTTTGTCGTAGAAAGCAAGTCCTTCCGGATTCGGATTCATTGTTTCATCCGGCATAATCCGGCTCCAGGAAAAACCCATCCGGTAGATTTTCAGGCCCATTTCCTTCATCAGGGTGATGTCTTCTTTGTAGTGATTCACAAAATCAGCTGCTGTATCTGTATCTGCCATGCCGCTTTTTCGCGTCGCAAGATCTGTTGTTGCCAGACCTTTTCCATCATTTTCATATCTGCCTTCAATCTGAAAAGCAGAAGCAGAAGCACCCCAGAGGAAATCTTTCGGGAAGATCTTTGTATTGATTGATTCGGTCATATTCTGTTCTCCTTCTGATCAAAAGACAGCCTGAACTGCCTCGATGATCATTTCTGTTTTCTTCAATTTCCTGCCTTTTCAGCAGACTTTTCTTCTTCCAGGGCCATCTTGTCAGCAGCCTTGAAGAACGGATACCAGATGGCTGCACTCATCAAAGTTGCAATGATCTGATAAACCCCGATTTTCCAGGAACCCTGCAGAACACCATAGATGAAGATCGGCATTGCATTGAAACCGATGATACCGGTAGGAATCGGCATCAGACCAAGCTGGATGAAGACATAAGCAAGCAGCAGGGACAAAATCGGAACCAGAATGAACGGAATCAGGAACATGAAGTTCATGACCATCGGCATACCGAAGACCAGAGGTTCATTGATATTGAAAATACCGCAAGGTAGAACCAGTTTGGAGAAAGACTTGTATCTCTTTGACTTTGCGAACAAAACCATGACCAGGACCAGACCTAATGTACAGCCGCAGCCGCCGTTGCAGGCAAAGTCATACATACTGACGTTCCACATATGAGGAATGGTCTGACCGGCTGCAGCAGCTGCCATGTTGTCGCCGATGAAGGTGAACCAGATCGGATACAGGATAGCCAATACAGTGTAGGAACCATGAATACCGAAGAACCAGAGAATCTGCGCAACCAGCACCAGAATGATGAAGCCCGGCAGAGAACCTGTAATATTAGCCAATGGTGTCTGCAGAATGGTATAAACTGCATCGAGAATATTTCCATACGGCGTCAGGCTGAACAAACCGCGCAATACACAGCAGACCAGAACGAATACAGTACCAGGAATAATAGCTGTGAAGCTGCCGGCAACATTAGCCGGTACGCCTTCCGGCATCTTGATCGTAATTTTCTTATCAACGATGAAGATATTCAGTTTTGTCGCAAGCAAGGCAACAATGAAGGCAAGGAAGGCACCGCGGGAACCGAGATAATTCATATTGATCAGAGAATCGCCGGCATCATTGGCAGTCAGCGGGATCAGAATCAGATAACCGACCAGTGCAATCAATGCATTGTTGAATTTGAGATCATCATGATCAAAGATGGAAGCTGCATTGTAGGCAACGCTCACGGTCATGAACAAACCCATGTAATTAATGGACGCATCATATACTGCTTTGAGAATCGGACCCAGTCCCGAATTCGTCAGGAAGGCCTGATACGGATCAATTGCAATTGAATTCAGCAGGTTGAAGATGGCACCGATCATAATGATTGCCATCAGGCCCATGGAACCGGATCCGATGGAACGAACATACTTGTTCTGGGCAAACTTTGATGAGAATGGGATCAGCTTTCCGCTGATGAATTTTGTCAGAAAGTTTTCTTTCTGCTCTGTGTTTTCACTAGACATACTTTTCTCCTTTAATTCATTGCAGGATGTGTATTTCCTGCCTGCATTGAAAGTATGTCATGAGACCGCTTACAATTGGTTTCACAAAAAACAATCATCTTTCATATCTCAAAGCAGACTTTCAGAATCTGAAAGTTTCTGAGAGAAACTTATCAATCCCCTGTCTCAGCAGACAAGCATCAAGCGAAGAGTTTTATCAGCTTTTCTTTCGTCACTTGTCTCAGAAACAGAAAAAAGCTACGTTATGTATGCAAAGAAAAAGGAGTACATATGTCAGAAAAGAAAATTATCTTCATCGATGTCGATGGAACACTTTTGAACTATGAAAACAAACTTCCTGCCTCCGCCCGTGAAGCAATCCGTCAGGCAAGAAAAAGGGGTCACAGAGTTTATATCTGCACCGGACGAAGCGAAGCAGAAGTTTATCCTGAAATCTGGGAAATCGGTTTGGACGGCATGATCGGCGGAAACGGCGCCTACGTCAAGGACGGCGATACAGTTGTTATGCACCAGATGTATACGCCTGAACAATGCAGACACGTTGTTGACTGGCTCCATGAACACGGCCTGGAATTCTATCTGGAATGCAACTCCGGCTTATATGCTTCCGAGCACTTTGAAGAAAGAGGCAACCCGACCATTAAGGAATATGTTGCCCGCAAAGGCAGAGACGCATCAGATGCAACAGTCAGAACAATCTTCCCGGATATGATCTACGGTGCTGATCTTTACAGAGACGACGTGAACAAGATTTCATTCATTCTCAATTCCTACCAGGATCACCTGGATTCCATCAGGGAATTTCCGGATCTCAAGCCAGGCACTTGGGGAGGCAAAGGTGAAATTGCCTTGTTCGGAGACCTGGGTGTCAAGGATATTGACAAGGGGCATGCTATTGATGTTCTGCTCGATTATCTTGGCGCTTCCATTGAAGACACCTTTGCCTTCGGCGATGCCAAAGTCGATATTCCGATGCTTGAAAAATGTGCAGTCGGCGTAGCAGTCGGAAGCGGCGGGGAAGAGATCAAAGCTATGGCAGATTATGTAACAGATGCTGTTGATGACGATGGTCTGTACAATGCCTTCAAGCACTTCAATCTCATATAATCTGATTATCCTTCTTTCGGGGTCCTTCGGGGCCCCATTTTTTCTTCCTTGTTTCTGCCTGATCAAGACAGATGAAAAACTCTGCCGCATTGTATTCGGCAAAGTCATCTGCCTGACCTCCACACACTTTGACTTCTGGTATTCTGAGGCTTAAGCAGAAGTACATGATACTCATTATTCATGGCTTCTTTTTCTTTGTACTATACTATTTATGAGGGTATCTTATGTTAATGTATGATATAGAACGGCAATTTATTTACAGCTAAGAAGTCAGATTATTTACAGATAGTTTGACTTCTTTTTTAACGCCTAATCATTTTATCATCCGGTGATAG
>OMXQ01000099.1 GCA_900315065.1 uncultured Erysipelotrichaceae bacterium | reverse complement strand
CCAAGCTGGTGCTTGCGTGGCTACAAAATTCGATCAGAAAAAAACTGTGCCGTAACACAGTTTAATCTGCAGCTGTTTTGAAAAGATCCAGATAAATCTGCTTCAGTTCTTCTTTCTGCGCATCACTCATCTGGGAATTCTGATCTTTCAACTTGAAATCATCTACCAGAGCTACATGATGACCGGTAATTTGGCCATTCTTAATGGCAACTACTTCCGGTGTATATAAAGCCGGTTCCATTTGGCCTGTCTCTTCATTTCTTTCGTGCTTCAGAATCGAATCAAGATGCGTCATCATACTTTTGACAGTAGCATTTCCTTCTTCAGAGAAAGACTGACCGTCCGGAGTCATCAGTTCTTTTTCATAAACATCGACGTAATAAACATAGATGCCTGCTTCTTTGGCTGCCTGGTTCAGAACCGGGATCGCACGATTGCAGAAAGGACACGTATCGTAACTATACACAACAATGCCGCTGCCGCCTTCATCCATTAACCGCAGAGATTCTGCCATGGTGATCTGGATAAAATTCGGATTCTTGTCATCCAGCCAGACATAGCCGCCCATATCAAGTGTCTTTGTATTCAAAGCTACGCTGTTGGTAATCGAAATCTTTTCAGAGGCATCTGCACTGGCAGATGCTTCCGGTGAAGCAGTTGTTTCAGCTGCAGATGCTTCTGATTCTTTTATATTTTTTTCCTGATGGGTAGTACTGGAGCAGCCTGCTAACAATACAGCCATCATCATAATTGCAAGTTTCTTCTTCATTGAAAAACTCCTTCTTTCAATGACACTCATCTTACCACAAAACAAAATAATTGCGGCAGAATCCGGCGTGCATTACAATTTCCTACGGTGAGACTATGAATACAGAACAATTTTCCAGAACTGAAAGAATCCTTGGCAGCCAGGCCATGGATCAGATACACAAAGCAAAAATTCTCGTCTTCGGCGTCGGCGGGGTCGGCGGCTATACAGTAGAAGCCCTGGCAAGAAGCGGTGTTGGTCAGCTTGACCTGGTCGACAATGACGATATTGTCATCTCCAACCTCAACCGGCAGATCATTGCCCTTCATTCCACGATCGGAAAACTGAAGGTAGATGCCTTCAAAGAAAGAATCCACGATATTTCCCCGGAAACAATCGTCAATGTTTATCCTTGCTTCTACCTTCCGGAAACCGGTGACCAGTTTGATTTCACGAAATATGACTACATCGTTGATGCCATTGATACGGTCACAGCCAAGATTGATATCATCTGCAAAGCCGAGAGGGAAGGCGTTCCGGTTATTTCTGCCATGGGCTGCGGCAACCGTCTGGATCCGACCAGACTTGTCATAACCGATATCTACAATACAAAAGGAGATCCTTTAGCCAAAGTCATGCGCTATGAACTCAAACGCAGAGGAATTAAAAAACTTCCGGTTGTTTACAGCACGGAACCGCCGCTGAAGATTGTCGTTGACAATGAACCGCAGAACGGAAAAAGAAGATCTATACCAGGCTCAACTGCCTTTGTGCCTAGTGCTGCCGGTATCTTCCTTGCCTCTAAGATCATCACTGATATCATCCATAAATAGCGTTTCTCTATAAACATGCACGCATAGAAGAAAAGAACCAGGTCATTGCGATCCGGTTCTTTTCCATGTGGGGGATACAATCCGATTATTCAGCGTGTTTTTTACGCAGAACAATGGAAACAAATGCGATTGCGATCGACAGGATGCAGATGGAAGCCCATGCCAATGCACCACCGTCATATGTATCCGGAACATCTTTCTTTGTCTCTGTCTTCTTTGTGGAAGATGCTTTTTCTTCTGCAGTCTTTGCTTCAATCGTGAATACTGTTTCGAACTTTCCGTCTTTGAACAAAGCAGTCAGGGCATGTTTGCCTGCACTTAATGTCCTGGTATATGCAGGGTTCAAAGTAATGATTGTAGATCCGCTGCGCAGTGAATATTCATCGGCACTCAGCAGATTGCCGTCAACCATAATACCGGCAAACTTGTCAATATCCGCATTGATTTCAAATGTCAGTGCTTTGCCTGCTTCCACCTTCCGTTCCGTGTTTTCCTTCAGTGCATATTGTGTGGAAACAGCAGCGATACCGGTATTTACCTTCTGACTGCCGTCAAGTCTTGCCGAAACTTCATCTTCACTCAGGCCGGCATTCTTCATTGCTGCCTTGGCAGTATCTGTCAGTTTCAGGAAATCACCAAGATCAATGGAACCATTGTCTGCACGCATGTTCTTTGCAACAGCGGATGGTTCATTGAGATCAGCCTTCGGCGCATTCAGAGAAACGAACCAGTCATCCCTTACCTGCAGACCGTCTGCGTTCTGACTAGTCTTGCCGTCAAAGTAGAAGTTCTTTGAACCTCTGACCTTTGTTTCATCCTGACTGCCCTTGAATTTCAGGTTATCAGCGGCAGCACCATGCGGCAGAGAAAGAACACCGTCTGCCTTGAAGTCAGTATTCTTTGCGTCTGTTGTATACAAAGCAACATTGCTTGAACCATTGTTATAGGAAGTGGAATGATACACTTCAATATCAGGACAGGAGTTGCAGTCAATGCCCTTTGCCTTGTTGTTGAAGGCAACAGAATTGATCAGCTTGTGATGACCGGTAATAGATGAACCGCCCATCTTGAAACCGTTGCCGTTGCCTTCATCCGTGCCGTCAATGCCTTTTCCGTTATCAAATGCAACACAGTTCTGAATCGTTACGGAACCGATATTGCCGGTTTCAACCTTGGCAAAGAAATCCCAGCCGTCATCAGCGTTGTTATAGGAAATACAGCCGTCAAAGACATTGCCTTCGCCAACTGTCAGCTTGGCAGCGAAACCATCCGCATCTTCATAACCAGGATCTGCATTGCTGTAGGAAGTGCAGTTTTTAACCAGATTATCAGCCGGCCATTGGGCAAAGGTATCAGAAGTCAGATATCTGCTGATCTGGAAACCGGTATTGCCGTTTTCATAAGTATTGACATTCTCAAATACGTTATGAGAACCGCTCAAAGTCAGACCATGCATGGCAGGGCCGCTCTTTGTAACATCAATGTTGGAAACCTGCCAGTAATCACCTGCGAAAGCAACGCCAGGACATTTGCTGTTGAAATTCAGAACTGCTCTTTCATTGTTTTCGGTCGTCATGACAATCGGCTTGTCAACGGTACCGTCAACACCTCTGTCTGCAGTCAACGTATGATCGAGACTATAAGTACCGCCGGCTAACAGAATCTTCTGACCGGCCTGCACGTACTTTACTGCCGTATAGATATCAACCGGATTTTCTCTGGAAGTGCCGTCATTTGTGCTCTTTCCTTCCGGTGAAACATAGATAACGTCACCATTGTTGATGGTTTCATAATTAACTGTGAAATCAAATTCCTTTGTTTCATAAGAAGAAAGCTTCTTGTACGGATCCCCATTGATCAGATAATCGGCATCCGGTGTCATGGATACATGGAAAGTATTCTTTCCGACATGAAGCACAGCCGGATACTTTTCTTCTGCACCGGCCTTTACTTCAGCCCCGTCTGCAACTTTGTTTCCAGCTTCATCAGTAATTGTGACCTTTCCGTCCGCATTAGCAGCATAACGCACATCATAGGCCGGACGATTTGCATTGGCAGCCGAAACAACCTGATAAGCCGGAGTTGTATATTCTACCGGATGAGCTTCTGCCGGTACATCCCTGGCAGGATCAATCAGTGTAAGGCTGATATTGCTGAAAGTTGCTCTGGCATTGCGGGAAGCATATAAACCTGCATAAACATGATCAGGATCAATCTTCTCCAATGCCTTCGGATCATAATACTTCTTTGTGACACTTTCACCTGTAACCGGATTTTTATATGTTACAAAGTAGCCTGTGTTGTTCTTCTGAATTTCAAAATGGAACTTTGTCAGGCCGCCGTTAACTGCTTCCGTATTGGCGGAATTTCCGATGATGTTATAAGTACCGGCACTCATCTCACCGCAGGAAGTTTCAAGCGGTGTCATATGAGTAGAGAATTCCTGATTGATGACATCTGTATTGGTAGCTTCAAAGGCACTGAGATTATCCTTTGTTACGCCTGTTTTTTCCTGGGAACCGATGCCAAGCTTCATGGTGATGTGATTCTTTGTTGTATCATCCGTAGCTTTCTTTGTGTCTTTGTCGTAGTAATAATCGACCTTGGTTACCGAAGCCATGTAGGAGTTATTCCAGAAAGCTTTGCCGTCATATAAGCTGCCGACTCTGTCAGCTGCCATCAGGCCGAAGCCCTCCTGGCCGTTGGAAAGCGTCCAGTTATCGACGGAAACATCTGCAGACAAGGTAAAGTTCTGATCAGCCGGAACTTCAGAATAATAGAAGGAAAGCCCGTCTGTGGATAACGGAACAAGCTTGCCCTTGCCCTTTTCACTGAAGACGGTAACTGAATTATCAGCGTTCTTTACAAAGTTGTCTGTCTTTTTGTCACCGATCGAAGAACCATATGCTGTGAAGGCCCATTCTGTTTCTGCTTCGTTGCTGACAGTGATTTCTTTTTCTTCAGAAACAGCAGAATCTTCACCGCGCCTGGCAGTTACAGTAAACTTTGCCTGTTCACCTGCTTTCAGGTTTACTTCTGTGCTGTACACTTTTTCTGTGTCAGTGTCACCGCCCTGATCTCCATCGAAAGTTTTCTGTACACTTCCATTTACAGACAATTCATAAGACTCTGCTTCTTTTACCGCAAAGAAACGAACCATGACTTTGCCATCTTCCTTGTTTGTAATTGACTTGAAGGAAGGCGCTTTGAGCGGAAGAAGGAAATCAGCCTGAACAGGTTCAGATACTTTGTCCTCTTCCCCGTCTCTATGAAGAACAACCTGACCAGTATATTTACCGGAAGCTGCCGGCTTGAAATCAACCTGATCCACTTTTGATGTGAAGGACTGCTTTGTCTGCTTTCCAGCCGCATCCGTCAGAATAACATCTGCGCTGTCGCCGCCGTTCATGCCGATTTCAGCAGAAACATCAGCTGTCAAAGCAGCACTTCCATTCTTCTGGCTCAATGTCAGGGAAGGAGCAGAAACCTGATTCCATTCCTTTCTGGCAAGAGCGTCACCTGCTGCTTCGGTCACAGAAATTTTATAGATTCTGGTGCCTCTTTCATCAGAAGGCGTAACCAGCATATAGGAACCGGCTGCGACCTGATAATTGATATTTGCAGCCTTGGTACCAGTAATTTTGTATACAGAGACCTGATCCGCCTCTTCTGTAACTTCTGCATCCATCGAAGCTGCCTTTACAAAAGTGCTGCCTTCCGTATCAGCCAATGCAATCCTGGATTCATTGGTTCCGCCGGTAGAAGAAAAGCTGACGCTGACGGAAGCCGGGTGTAAAGCTGTAAAGCTTATACCTTTGTCTGTTCCTTTCGGTGTTTCAACCGACTTGACAGTAAGGTCTGTGGTGCTTTTTGTTCTTTTGGTGAATCCATCTGACAAGGTGAAATAATTCTCATCGCCGACTTTGATGCTTCCATCAATTTTTTCTTTATCACTGCCGGCAGTAAGTGATTTTGCGTCAAAAGTGTAAGTCTTTTCACTGCCTTCCTCTGCACTGATGACTGCTGGTGTCATGGTTCCGCACAATGCCAGACTAAGTACGAAAGCAGACACAAATCGGATTGTCTTTTTCACATCCATCTCTCTTTTTTCCTCCAATGATGTGTGTTCGTTTGTGTTCAGGCCGCAATAAAAACATGCCAGAGTTTTTATCTTTTGTTCTGAACGCGGTTGCTGATTCATGATGCAATTTCTTTTCTGAGACACTTTATCCCCGTGTATCGTTTGTTAAAAAATGGTCACTTCCTTTTCCAATTGTTTATTGCCAGTAAAATGTAAGCCCTTTCGGTGTACCGGTTTAACTTAACATGGAATTTATAAAAAAACAAATAGTAAACCTGGTAAACATTTCATAGCTCAAGTGAAAAGTTAAATTCCAGTTCTGGTCGGGCGAACCGGAAATGTGTCTTTCACTTAATTCTACCGGAATTTACTCTTTCACTATTCCCTTTTATATGCCTTTTCCTGTATCATCCCTTCGTTGAGCTGGTGCCGCTTCTGAAAGGAGATTATCATGGCACTCAAAAACTCACATATCACTATTGCCGATCGTCAGATC
>OMXQ01000101.1 GCA_900315065.1 uncultured Erysipelotrichaceae bacterium | reverse complement strand
ATCCTTTGATGAAGCCAATTTGTCGAAAGATGCAAAAGCAAACAATCAGCTTCGCACATGGAGCTTCTATCAGTTAGAACAGTTTCTTTCCTACAAAGCTGCTGGCCGGCAGTCAAAGGTCATAAAGGTAGATCCGGATTACACATCACAGCGTTGTCCAAAGTGTGGACGTATTCTGAAAGAGAACCGTAACCATAAAACACATGAATATGTGTGTGACTGCTGCGGCTACCGTTCCAATGATGACAGAGTTGGTGCTATGAACATTCAACTGCTTGGTACGATGTATGTGTCGGGTGATTCCAACCCTAGATTCGGTTCAAGAAAGCAGTAAACGACATATTCCCACTAGGTATATCCTGGCGAGAGAAAAAGACGGGTGACGTCAACCACCCGACGATGCGGTCATAGCCCCCTGTACCGAGGAATGTCCGATGAAGGCATAGTCTGGAAGATAGCTTCTGCTATACGTTAGGACCAGATGAATGAACTGCAAGCTTCGTCCCTTTAGGGACGGAGCAGTTGACTTAATGTGTGTTCATTTCTGATGTAAAATAGAGTCCTGTAAAGGACTTGTTTTACAAATGTTTTACAAGAGGAAGATTGGTCATTTGAAGCATCTATGAAAACTATGAAATGCAGAAGGAAAGCAGAATGACAGAAAAAAAGAGTGATATTTTCGCAAATACAGAATGTGCATGTTTTTTATTCTGCCAGGCGGATGGTTTCCTGAAAACAGATTGCGGGGAGTATTGAAATGCAGATTTTCCGTACAATATGGGAAATCCTTTATGGAAAAGGCGTCCCACAGAAAACTGCACAAAATCGAAAGGTGGTAGAGAAAAAGATGACACCAGCTCAAAATGTAAACGAAGTAGTTGTAACAAAGGAAGAAGAAAAGCCTGAATTATATTTCAATCGTGAATTATCATGGCTCTCTTTTAATGAAAGAGTATTGGATGAAGCAGCCAATCCGCGGGTTCCGTTAGCAGAAAGATTGACTTTCGCTTCTATTTTCCCGGTACTTTGATGACCCAGATGCATTCCAAGAAAACGATTTATGATACCAAGACCGGCATGAGCTCCCGTGAGCAGTTCAATGCCATCATAGATAAAACAAGAATTCTGGAAGACAGAAAAGCACTTGTCTATGAACAATTGATGGGAGAACTGCAGCCGCAGGGAATTACCATCGTCAACTTCCAGAAGCTGTCCGAAAAAGAAGGAAAGGATCTGGAAAAATATTTTGACAACTACATTGCTCCGTTCCTGTCACCGACCATCATCGGCAAGCAGAATCCTTTCCCGTTCCTTTCCAATAAGGTCCTGTATGCAGTTGCTTTGCTGCAGACGGGCAAAGGCAAGGGCAAGATCGGGATTGTTGAGTGTCAGAACAAGGGTGTCTTCCAGAGATTGATTGAAATTCCTACCCGTCCGGGTACCTTCATGTTATCGGAAGAGTTGATCCTGCATTTCATTTCCAAACTCTTCTCCCGCTATACAGTCAAAGAAAAGTCCATTATCCGTCTGACCAGAAACGCTGATATTGATATCGCTGATGTCTATGATGAAGATCTGGATTACCGGGATGAAATGGAATATCTGATTAAGAAGAGAAACAGACTGGAACCGGTCAGAGTTGAACTCACAAGAGAACTCGATGACCATCTGGTCGGCGAACTGGCCAAGTATCTGAAAATTGAAAAGAACCAGTTCATCCATGTCGGTACGCCGCTGGACTTGTCCTTTGTATTCTCTTTGCAGAATTATCTGCGTGAGCGCAAGGAGCTTTTCTATGAACCTCGGATTCCGCAGCATTCCATTCATGCCAACTACAAGGCTGACATGCTGGAGCAGGTAGAGAAGAATGATATTCTTTTGTCTTATCCATATGAATCCATCAAGCCGTTCATCAAGTTCCTGCAGGATGCTTCCGAAGATCCGACGGTCGTTTCCATCAAGATGACCTTGTACAGGGTTTCTGACAAGAGTGCCATCGTGGATGCTTTGTGCGATGCTGCTGAAAACGGCAAGACGGTTATTGTTCTGGTTGAGCTTCGGGCAAGATTTGATGAAGAAAACAACATTGAAGTTTCCAAGCGTCTGCAGGAAGCAGGCTGTCAGATTCTCTATGGCGTTGAGGATTTCAAAGTTCATTCCAAGCTCTGCCTGATTACCAGGATGACACCGGAAGGCGGTCATTATCTGACCCAGATCGGTACCGGCAACTACAATGAAAAGACAGCCAAGCTCTATACTGATTTCTGTCTGATGACTGCCAACCAGGATATCGGTCGTGATGCGGCAAAGGTATTCGACTCCCTGCAGAAGGGGGAATTGTCCGCTGACTACAACTATCTGCTGGTTGCTCCGAAGGCTTTGCAGAACAAGGTCCTCGATATGATTGATGAACAGATCAGGTTGGGTAAAGACGGCTATGTCGGCGTCAAGATCAACTCCCTGACAGACAAGGTGATCATTGAAAAGCTGATCGAAGCCAGCCAGGCCGGCGTCAGAATTGAAATGGTCATCAGAGGCATCTGCTGCTTAAGACCAGGTGTTCCAGGCTATACAGACAACATCCATATTGTCAGTATTGTCGGCAGATTCCTTGAACACGCAAGAATCTATATTTTCGGCAAGGGTGACAAGCAGAAGGTTTACATCGCTTCCGCTGACTACATGACCAGAAATACAACCAGAAGAGTTGAAGTCGGTGCACCGATCTATGATCCTGATATCAAGGCTCATATCATCAGGTACTTCAACACCCAGTTCATCGATGATGAAAAGGGCAAGGAACTTCATTCTGACGGCATCTATTACAGAAGACAGCTCAATACACCGACCGTAGATTCCCAGATGTATTTCTACCAGGCAGCCTACGATGCGGTTGAAAGGGCCAGAGCAGAAAAGAAGCACAAGGTTCACGCTGAACAGAAATGAATCTGCAAGAGAAGAGCAGTGGTGTGATCACAATCAACTGGTCACAGAGTCACTGCTCTTTTGCGTGCGCTATAATAAGAACAGAAAGAGAAACTCTTATGTGTTCAAGCTATACTTTTACGCCTGGTCTTTATCAGAGAATAGCCGGAATATTGAAATACACAGCGCCTTCCATTCAGAAGGCAGCAGCCGAAAACAAGCTGGAAAGAACCCTGTATCCTTCCGGTACTGCCCCGGTAATTTCCTATACAGACAAGGGTCTTTCCCTGGTGCCGAAAATCTTCGGTTATCCGCCTGTTTATTCTGGAAAAGGTCAGCATTTTCTCTATAACGCGAGAAGTGAAACAGTTCTTGCCAAAGACATATTCAAAGAAGGCATCAGAAACCACCGGATTGTGATTCCGGCAGCTTCTTATTTTGAATGGGACAGATCAAAGAAAAAACACGCTTTTGAGACCGGTGAGCCTTTATACTTTGCCGGCTTCTATGACATGCGTGCAGTTCCTTTTAAAAACAATAAGATTATAACGACCGGAATCAAAGCAGAAGACAAAACGCAGATCATTGAGAAGAACCTGCCGTGTTTTATCATCCTGACGACAAAGGCACATGGAAAATACGGAGAAATCCATGACCGCATGCCTTTATTGATCAGGGAAAGTGAAATCATGGACTGGATCAGCGGCAAAGGAGCCGGAAAGATTCTTGCAAGAGGCAATGAAGAATTCAATCAGCTGATCATTGATGCACAATGACAAGGCAGAAAAAAAGCAGGAGTTCACCAGGAATTCCTGCTTTTGCACTTCAGATGTAACGATCCGAAGCAGACTGCTGTTTCACCAATAAGAAGACAATGACGTAAATCAGAGCGACAACCAGGACGAATTCAAAGCCGGTATCGATCGAAGATAAAGTTGCGAAAGTATCATAGGCACAATGAAGAAGCACAGCACTGACATAGCCAAGGATCTGCAGGATGATAGAAATGTCATGTTCACCCTTGTTTTCTGCGCCTTTTGCACGCCCATAGAAGAAACCCATCAATACCGCAAAGGCCATGTGGGCAGGGATGGCAAGGAAGGCACGCTGAGCTGCAACACCCATCCCGTAGTTGAAGACGTAACGGATGTTTTCAAAAATGGCAAAGCCCAGTGATACATAGACAGCAAAGGTAATGCCGTCAAATCTTGTGTAGAAAGTCGGAACGCGCCAGGTTCTTTTCTTCAGATAGATGTACTTGGCGCCTTCTTCAACAAGAGCGACAAACAGGAAATTCCCGATCCAGTCTTTCAGAGCAGCGGTCTGCGGCTGTCCAAAAATCATCGCCTGCAGATATTCCGGCACCATCGCCAGCAAAGCTGCCGCAAAGCCGCCGTAGATCAGATACCTCAGCAAAGCATACGGCTGCTTGTTGTTGGACCAGTCATAGACGTAGCGGAGCAGGAAGACTGCCGGCAATACCGCTGCCAGTAAATAAATCAGCATCACCGTAAAGAACGGCGTCATAAAAAAGAACATAAGCTCACCTCATTTATCAGTTTATATATCTCATACTAGTCCTGTTTTCGTATGCAGAAATATAACAAAATCCACTATGTGTAAAGTATATTCATCCTTTCGCTGAATCATCAATGATAAGGTAGTGGCCGTTGATACCGCTTTGATAATCGCTCAGGCTGGCGGTCAGGTGAAGAATTTTCTTTTCTTTGTATTTTGCCGGAACTGCATAGAGATTGCCTTCCCATAAGACTTTTCCATGGTCTTCCAGAGGATCATGGGAAGGAAGACAAACGTGGATATACATCCAGCGGTTTTTGTTTCTGTTCATCAGCTGCATGATCTGCATAGGTTTTTACCTCCGTCTATGCAGAAGTATAAGGTGCAGTATAAAAAGGCCTGTACATTTCAATGTACAGCGGTCTTCATTTATGAAAAAATCGTGATGAAAGGAAGTATAATTCCACTATCTGCAACTTCATAAAGAACAATTTTCTCAATAAATTGTCTGTATTCTGATAAACTGAATTTGTGGATTTTGTTTATACTTTACAAAGTCATTGTATTTCAGACAGATATTGCACCAGGAGAATTTCATGGATTCACAAAACACTTTCAGTCAGAGAATCAGAAAAAACAGACAGAAGAAGCTGAAGTTTCATCTTCCAACCCTGGTTATTTCTGTGGTTATCACTTCCATCCTGCTCGGCATGGTCGGGCATAGTCTCAATGAGACAGCTATAAACAATGCCAGACTCCAGGCAGAGTCAAAGCTCAATGCGTTGGACCGCACGATTACTTCCTGTACCACCGCTGCCATTTCTCTGGCAGAGCTGGTAACGATCAACGGCGGTGCACCAGATGATTTTGACATGATTGCGGCGAATATCTATGATGAATCAAAACCGATTTCCAGTGTCCAGCTGGCGCCGGGCGGGGTTGTAACTTACGTCTATCCGGAACAGGGAAACCAGGCAGGAAAGATTGATCTTTTCAGTGATTCCCAACGCAAAGACGAAGCAATTGCTTCCAAAGATTCCGGCAAAATGATGGTTGCAGGTCCTTTTACATTGAAACAAGGCGGTTTCGGCATGGCACTGCGGCAGCCGGTTTATATGAAGAAAGGGGATGTTTCTTCTTTCTGGGGTTTTGCAATTGTCATTGCCGACATGCATGAAGTACTGAACGAATGTACTTTTGAGACTTTGGACAAGCTTCATTATCCATATGAACTGACGGCAATCGTAGATGAAAAGGAAGTTTTTGTCAGCGGTGAAGAAAATGTAAAGGATGCTGAGTGTATTACGCAGACAATTGCCGGCAAGCAATGGAACCTCTATATTGCTCCGCCTGCCAGTTCCAATGCACTGAGGGTTTTCTGGCTGCTGTGCATAATTATGTATTTTCTTGATTTTGCATTAGCAGCGATGGCATCTCTGATCATTGACAAAAATGAAGCCAACATTACCGATCCTCTGACTGGCATCCGCAACCGCCGCGGTTTTGATGAAGCGCTTGCCCGCATGTCTGAAGACAAGCATCTGAAGAGAGCTTACATCATTGCCATCGATCTGAACAATTTCAAAGCATTCAATGACCGTTATGGCCACGATGCCGGTGACGTTCTGCTCAAAACCCTGGCGGAAGAAATGAAGAACTTTGTCGGCAGGGCAGGTATTGTTTCAAGAAACGGCGGTGATGAATTCCAGATGCTTTTCCGCAATCCGGATAATTCCTGGATGGAAAATCTCCATGATTTCTTCAACCGTGATCACCACTTCAAAGCTGACGGAAAAGAATATAAGTACAACATCAGCGGCGGTCTTGCCGTGTATCCTGACATGGGAAATGATTTCCTGGAAATCTTCAAAAAGGCAGACATTGCCATGTATCATGCCAAGATGGACCATGGCGAAAGACTTGCCCTGTATGATCCTTCCATGAAGGAAGAGCCGCGTGAAAATTCCGGTTTCAACTTCAAGGACCTGGCAGGCGGAGCGCCGGCATCCGTATTGATTTACAAGGATGATGCAGAACAGGAAATTCTCTATGCCAACCGGGAATGTCTGCGTTTGTTTGAGTGTGAAAACATGACGGATTTTATGAAGTTCTGCAATTATTCTTTCCGTTCCCTGATTTTTGAGGAAGACAGGGATTGGACGCTGGAGGCAATGAAGAAGCAGCATGCGGATCCTGTTCAAAGAGGCTATGCGTATTTAAGCTACCGCATCAGAACCTTGAGTGGAAAAGGCAAGCAGGTCATGTATATCGGCCGTGCGATCAATCATGAATTCTATGGAAATATCAATTATGTTCTGTTGTGGAACGAAGAGGATATTGCTCTGGTTCAATCCAGTGAAGAAGATTAAAATTGAAGTATGAAATCCAGACTGGAAAAATTTGAAGCAATGCTGCAGGAAATTGAAGAAAATTATCAGACGACCTGCGGCACTATGAATAAACTTTTTTCACAAAGTAAAACCAGAACTGTCACTTACCAGCAGCTCAAAGCCAGAAAATATACTTTGGAAAAGATGCTGGCAATGTACAGAGACTATGATCTGCTCAATGAGCAGGGAAAGGAAAAAGTATGAATAAAACGTAGAGCATATAGAAAAAGTAGCGCACATGAAAGAATCCCACTGTGAGGTGGTCAACTTGACCTGCAATAAAGTAGAATGTTC
>OMXQ01000103.1 GCA_900315065.1 uncultured Erysipelotrichaceae bacterium | reverse complement strand
GAGGTTTTCAGTGCTGAAGGTTCATCTCAAAAAAAGTCAGACTCGGTTGAATCTGACCTTATATTTAAGCCCTTTTAATGATTATGCGTAATTACTATCTCCAAATGGAACAACATCCTTTTCAGGATCCAAAGCCTTATCACCAATCTGATTACCGTCTTTATCTGCCGGATACCAATTGCCGGTGAAAATGTAGCCCTTATACACAGCTACCTTCGGATTTGCCGGAGGAATAATCTTTCCTCCTTCCGGAACACTCTCATTTTTGGCAATGACAACAGGACTGCCCTGATCAGCCGGATTCTTGTACATGAAATAGATATCTGCCTTCGGAGAATACGTATTCGTTACGCTGACTGCCGCTGTCTGGCCCTTTCTCACATCGAAAGTATCTGCGCTAGCAGCATTTGTAACGTCATTTACCGTTGCATATGTTTCCTGCAGATAATACTTATCTACTTCACTGCCGATTTCTTCAAGCTTATAACTGCCTTCCGGAAGCTGCATCGCATATGTATACGAATCCCCGTCTGCTTCAAAATCAGACAGATCCGCATAATACAAACGATCTGTATCCCGATTGACGAATACAAACCGGCCGTTGTCCTTTACCGAATCGTAAGTGACAGCATCTGCCTTATCTCCATTGACCTGGAAACTCTTGGTAATCACAACTTCTGCTCTTGGATCCGGCCAGTCACCGTATTGTTCATTCAGATCAGAATCGGGATTCAACTCATGAATTGTCTTATAAGAATAAATTTCAGGCAAAGAAGAATCATACTTATGTGCATTCTCAGCAATTGTATTACTGGAAACAATCGGTGAATCCGTATATGAAACACCTGTCCCGTAAGGATCTGTCTTACCAGGATTTATTTTTGCCAGATAATAATTTTTTTCATAACTCTTCAAACTTCCTTCGCCGATCAAAGGATGTGCATGATTATTCACGGAATCAACCAGACCAACAGCATAACTGTTAAATACAGAAACCTGATTATCTGCTTTGCCGACAAGACCACCGGCACTTGCATTTTCCTTACCTTGTACAGAAGCAGTGGAATATGTGTTTCTGATTTCAGCACTGCCTGTACTCTGACCAATCAGGCCTCCTGCACTGCCCCAGCTGGATCCGGTAATATTGAAATCCGTTTTTGAATACCTGCCAGTCTTGTCTACTGTATGACCGCCGCTGAAGGAATTTTTAATAACAGTATTGCCGGAAGACTGCAATTCACCAATCAAGCCGCCGGCACTGTAGCCGCCATGAACAATCGCAGTGGAATATGTACGATCAAACAAAGCTGTTCCGCTGACAATACCAGCCAGACCACCGGCATTTTGGGACGCTGCATTCACAATGAAATTCCTGCCAGTCGTACTGACATTATTCACAATGACAGAACCTGCCTGTAATTTTCCGGCGATGCCTCCTGAAGTATAATTACCTGTAATATCCGCATCATCAGAATTCAGATGAATATTCTGAATGTTGATCTTACTATTATTACTCAAATCCGCAATGCCGATCACACCGCCGCCATTCAGAGTTGAACCGGTAATTGTAAACTTCTTTCCATCCAGAACTGCATCATTAATATTCAGTTCAGAAGCATCGTTTACAGAACCGATTAATCCGCCGGCATTAGCTGCAGATAAAGAAATACCATTATTATCTTTCAGAGAAACATTTGAAATTGTTACAGTCCCGGCTTTTGCAATAGTACCAATCAGACCACCGACATCATTATTCGCGCCAGCTATGAAATCAGTCAATGTGACATTATCAATCGTCAGGTTATGATCCATGTTAACATTTCCAATCAAAGAACCAGTGGAATTTGTAACAGGTGCTGTTATACCTTCAAGTTTCAGATCATGAATCTTTACATCTGTTGTGTGGCTGGTTCCAAACGAGTTGAACAAGCCGCCGGAAGTAGACCCATGATAGAAATCTGATACAACCAGATTCTTAATTGTTTTATGATTGCCATCATATTCAGCAAATCCATCTTCCGGATTGATTCCTGCGAATGCATCAGCTGAACCTAGTTTCTGGTAATCATGAGAATAAACATATACCTCTACCTCATTTGGTTCATTCAATTTATTGATTTCTGCATTCAATTCCTTGATTTCTGTAAGATAGGATGGACATTGAAGATTCATTGATGGATCCGGGTCACCATCCCACAAAATATCTGCCTGCTGTACAGCTGTGGTGATCTGAGGTACTTGAATATTGTCGAGCTTCTTTTCTTCCTTATAACCGGAAACACTCGTAGAAAGGTTCAATAAATGACGGGCACTATACACTTTGGCAATATGCGTTTCACTGCAATTTTTATCATAAACAGAATCATCACCAAATATGCTGTTTGTCCGTGCATATTTGCTACTCCAGGACTTGCCGTCAGAAGATGCATAAATTCTGATATTTTCACCCGGCATAATATAGGAATCTCCAGCGTCTTGCATCTTTGGACCGCATCCATTGACTACACAGGTGAAGTTACCATACTGCTGCGTTGGATCATCAAGATATACCCTGAAATTCTTATTCTCAGAATCTGCAGCATATGCAATACGCGGTGAAGAATTATAGCCAAGCCACCAATTTGGATTATTAATAGCATTATTAATCAGATCAGAACCATTGAAGGATCTCCATAAGAATTTTTTACCTTGCCGTTTGATTTCCATGTATCTGACATGCTGACTGGTTTCACCAACTATTTTCAGGAAGAAACGACCTTCCGGTGCTTTTTCAAAGCTGATATCAACAGAGAGTTTATTACCGTTATTAACCTTGAAGCCGGATGGAGTTTCTGTCTTTACAGGCCAGTCACCATAATGGTGCTTTTCACCTTCAGTTCTGCTTAAGTTCAAAGATGTCCAGTCAGCAAACGGATAATTTGAAATCTGGAATTGTGAATCAGGCACATTGTTATATCCATGCGGAATAACAGCTGCACCAGATTCATCTGTCAATGAAGAATTGCTGACAATTTTTGTTTTGAAAACAGCATTGTCCTTAGCATTGCCAACTACCGGCATCGAGCTGATGCCGTTGATATCATTTGCTTCTTCAAGGCTGCCGTAAGCCTGACTATCTGCAGGCATGTAATTGTCGACTAATCTTCCGATCAGGGAACCGCTGATAATATCATGCTTTTCTGCACTACTTACATCCATTACGGAACCAGCTGAATAAACATGATCAAAGGTATACTTTCCATATTTTGTTTCCAAATGTCCGATCAGGCCGCCGATTGCAGTATCATCGTCCGTTTTGATTGTGCTCTGGTTAATTACAGAAGCAGTCGTATAGGAATGATCAATATTCAGAACACACTTCTGTTTTCCTTTATAAACATAACCGATCAGGCCGCCTGCATAAGAAGACTCCACATTCGGATATTGTTTATCATACTGATGATCTTCATTCACAAGACCGCCGGCATAGCTGTTGGTGATCGTAATATGATCTGCTGTCTCTTTATTCTCATATTTCAGATTGATGCCGCCGATCAATCCTCCGGCTGCTTCAATATTATCGTCTGTTTGAAGTTTTACATAATCGGACTTCACACTCACAGACGCAAAGGAATTATCAATCGTAACATCGCCTTGTGACTGGATATAACCAATCAGACCGCCTGCCTTTGCATTATCACCATGCGTACGGATTGCGTCAACTTTATTGTCATAGTCTGCGTAATAATGATACTTATCTTCTGCAAGAACACCGGTATTCTGAATTGTGACACTGCCGGATGCGTGTCCGGCTACACCGCCGACATTCTTCCCGTTGTTGCTTGTGCTGTCATTCTTCTCAATTGCAATCACCGGATTGATTACAAAGCAGTTCTTCACAGCCAGGCTTGCATTTTTATATGCAGCGCTGTCTGCTTCCATTTTTTCAACAGCACCGGCAATAATGCCGCTGTCTTTTCCTTCGTTCTTTTCCGGCTTGATCGTGATGTTTTTGAAATTGATACTATCCACTGTCAGAGCATCATGAACCACGCCGAAAATACCATCTGTACTATCCTGAGAAATTTCAACATTCTCAATAGAATACGCATCAGATGCATCCTTTATTCCTGAATACGTAAGTGCCTGTTCAACATTGACAGGAATATATGAATTTTCTTTTCCTGATACACTTTCCGCACCGGAATTATAAATGATACTCAGAGAAGACTTTTTGCTGTTGGTATAGTCATTGTATAAGCTTGAAATATTTGAGATGAATCCGTTTTTCCAGTCAATATCTTCAGTCTGAATTGCCTGCGTGATATTGATCTTTGATGCAGAGGTGTCACCATTTTCTGCTTTTCCTCTTTGAATGCCGGAAATGGAAGATTCCAGATTTTCCAGGTGTCTTGCATTGGAAATATATGCAGTATAAACAGGTTCTGCACCATTATTCTTTACATCATCTTCATTTGTCAATTCGACATGATCAAATAAGCTGTTGGTAACAATACCATCCGAATCACTTTCAAAATACAGATCTGATGTACCGTCTATGCTGGTCTGCCCGCTTAAAGAGAAAACCCGTACCTTGACAACGATATCTTCACCTGGGATCAGTTTGTCTTCATCCTTGATATCTTTCAGATTGGAAACGAATCTCTGATCATCACTGCCGGAAGCAGTCGGGAAAATCATATTTGTAATATTATCAAGCGGCAGAATATATTCCTGCTTTGAGCCCATGTCTTTCGGAGTTGTTTCGATTGGAGATACAATCACCTTCTTTTTGGAAGTTACTCCTTCAACAACAGCCGTAATTCTTTCCTTGGTAGTTTTCGGCTGATAGAAGAAATGTGCATAAAGCATATTTCCGTTCACAACTTCAAAATCTTCTATTTGATTCAGCTTCTTGTAGGAAACAGTATTGTCTTCAGAACCATACCAGCCGATCATGCCCGGATCTGACGATTCAGGAAAATGCTTTCTTGCGGTGTTGTCTGATTTGTTTCTGACCGCAGAAGAAGTAAGCTTTGACAAATCAGAAAGCCCGGCAAAATCATATTTCGTACTCTTGCCGAAACTCGTTGAAGTTTCAGCAGAATAGAAAACATCCAGAATACGATATTCACTATTATCGCCGGAAGAACTCTCGTCACTCCCTGCCCCTGCAGGCTTTTCAGGAACGGTATAAATCACAACATAATTGCCGCTTTTCCTGACTGTATCATCAATGGACCCAGCCGGCAGTATGACATTCAGAATGGAATTTTCAGCAAACTCATTGCCGCCGGTATGAATGGCAGCATTCACCTGTATTTTCCCACTGCTTCCATTTGGAATATAATCTGTCAGCAGCTGATCCTGAGGATCCGTATTTACACTTGTCCCCTCGGCAGAACTCTTGCGATAATCAGAAGCATACCTGATATTTCCCAGGAACTTTTCATAAGTCAGATCATTCTGGGCTGTCATGTAAATTTCCTTGGCAGTAGAATCCAGTTCCCTGCACTTGAGATTTCTCTGATATCTGGAAACAGCAACAAAAGACAAAGCGCCAAGGATCCCGATAATCGCAACAACGATTAACAATTCGGCAAGAGTAAAACCATGCTTCAGCTTTTGCAATTTATTTCTTTTCAGCATAGCCTGCCCCTTTCCAATTCAATAACATGACACTGCAATCCTGTTCTGCAACCGGATTGCCGTTTTCATCATTGACATTGATCTTGTACGAAAACACACCAGTACTTTCAGAAAACTTCTGATTGCTGATCTGCGTTGACAAATTTCCATTCATTTCATCCTTTGTCATCAGATACATTTTTTCTGCAGAAGCAGGTCTGGAAGTACTGCTTTTATTGTCAGTGAAAATATCCTGCTAAGACTTTATGATTTTGTCACCCTATCTGACTTTTTGATTTTGTCATGTTGGACAAGTCAATAAATATATTCCTATGATGTAATCAGGAGGAAC
>OMXQ01000105.1 GCA_900315065.1 uncultured Erysipelotrichaceae bacterium | reverse complement strand
TCCAATTCAATTATCTCTTTTCAACAATATTGAAATAAGAGATTTGGCTTATTGGGGAAAAAATGCACTGAAAAATCAAAACATCACACCCCCTTCCAGAAAATCCAAAAAGATAAATGCATCTGAAATTGGATTAGACGTTCCTCCAAATACCTACGTTTATATCCCTCCTGCAATTAAGCATGAAATCGGAGCGGACGCACTGGCAATGCTTTATAAATCAGGAGCTCTTGATAAGGATGAGGATTCATTGATAATTGATTTTGGAACAAATGCCGAAATGGCATTGATTGTAGAAGGAGAAATTTACACCGCTTCAGCAGCTGCAGGACCTGCAATTGAAGGTCAGACAATTGAAAAAGGAAGATTGGCTTCCCCAAATACAATTTGTGATATTGCAAAGGAAGGCAATAATTGGAGAATGAAAATCCTTGATGATGATTTGCTTGTTCAAAATGGAGATTTGATAAATCCACTCAATGGAGATTCCATTGAAAAAAGTGACATGACCGCTTGTGGAATAACAGGAACCGGTGTAATTGCAGCATTCTGCCTTGGAATAGAAGATGGAATCATTGAAAACGGGAAAATCAAAGAAAAAATCTACTTTCAGGATGACATTTATTTAACTGAAAACGATATAAACAATATAGGGAAAGCCTTGGGCGCTTTCAGAGCTGCTGAATTGACTTTAGCTGAAAGTTCGGATATTTATTTGGATGAAATTGATTCAGTTTATATGGCTGGAGCATCAGGATTTTATGTTGATGCATTGAAGTCTATGAAAATAGGTCAGATTCCACCATCTTCAACAGAAGTATTCCAAATTGGAAATACTTCCCTTGCAATGGCTAAAGACATTGTTTTGAATCCGCAACTTCTTGATGAACTGCAACAGATAGCTGACGATATTGAAAACAATCATATAAGCAAAATCATAAGGAGAAAAAAATCATGACAGAAGAAAAAGATTACTTGAAGGAAGCTTACGAAAGCACAAAGGCAGCTGTAAAGGCAGCACATCGTTTCAACATGGACAACCTGAAGTTAGCTGATGATCTCAGAAGAGATGCAGAAGCTGATGCAATTGACGTCAGCAAAGCGGTAGTAAATGAACTTATGAATGACTGAAAAACAAAGGAGGAAAAAATCATGACTGAAGAAAAAGATTATTTGAAGGAAGCTTACGAAAGCACAAAGGCAGCTGTAAAGGCAGCACATCGTTTCAACATGGACAATCTGAAACTGGCTGATGATCTGAGAAAAGAGGCAGAAGCTGATGCAATCGCACTTAACAAAGCTGTTGTAGAAAATGTCAAAGGTGCCCTGGATGAATAACGGGAAAAAGATCGGAATCATCGTAATTGCTTCAGTATGTGCAGTCCTTGTTCTGACCCTTGGAATCCTTGGAATCCGCAAGCATGACGCCTCTACTGTAAGCGGAAGCTACGAAGCTGATACCGGCTGGGGGAAAATCGTTTATACGTTTGACGGAAAAGATGTTGTCAATGTGAAATATGAATCCATGTCAAAAGAACTCTATTCCCAATCCAGCACATATCAAATCGATGATGACGGGAAAACAATCGTACTCGCAGCTGACAAAGAAAGTACCGTTGATGCTTTCAAAAATGCATATGGTGCCCTTGCCCAGACGTATGGTTTCTCTTCCTACCTGCCGGATAACTACATGTCTTTTTCAGGAACATATACATTCCACAAGGACAAAGACAGCATCATCATCGGCAATGTCTGCTACGACAAAATCAATCCAAAAAACTAAATCCAGAAAACAAAATACATGAATCAGGATCACGCTCTGCGGCATAAGAAAAAAACCGCAGAGCTATTATTATCGCTTCTGACAGTTTTTCTGAAATCTGAATTTGAAGCAGAAATGATTTTAAATAACTTTCATTGTTCTCCATTTTCCGCCGGTGAAACGGACCCAGTCCATGATTGCTTTTACGCTCCAGTCCAGAACCATGCCGATGGTAATGCCGATGACGCCCAATCCCATGACTGTTCCGAAGAAATAGGAGAATATGACTCTTAAGCCGACGGTGCAGAAAATACTTGTCCATAAGGTGAATCTGACATCACCTGCTGCGCGCAATCCGGCTGAAAGCGGAAATGCCAATGTCTGAATTGTTCCTGCAAACAAATTATGAATCAGGACCATAATGACGATCAGTGTCTTTGTTTCTGCAGAAACATTGTAAGCTTTCATAATCAACGGCAGCAGCAGGACAATCGCAAGATTCCATGCAAAACACATCATAAACGTCAGCCGGCTGAGCTTGCGCATATAATAATCGGCGCTGTCATGATCTTCAGCTCCCATACATTGACCAACGACTGTAATAAATACCGGCTGCATGGCAGAACTTGCCAGAGCAGCAAGACTCCAGATAGACTGGGCGATGCCGTTAGCGGCAATCTGATAAGTTCCGTAGGTGGAAATCAGGACGCCGAGAAACACTTTGGATGCCTGAAACAAACCGCTTTCAATAGCATTCGGAATCGCAATATTCAGAATTCTTTTCATCATATCTTTGTCATTCCGAACCACATATTTCCAATGCAGGGATGTTTCCAATTCCGGCTTTGTACAAAGAATTGTCATCAATACCGCCGCAAAAATCCATGAAATCGTGGTCGGCCAGGCAACGCCGGCAGCTCCTGCATGCAGGCCAAAGACACCGATGGCATTACCGATAATATTAATGGTATTCATGGCCAATGAAACATACATCGTTGTTCTGGTACGGCCGAAGGAACGATACACAGCAGCACCGGCATTGTAGATTGCATTGGCAGGGAATGATAATGTTACAATCCAGAGATACGTACGGCAGGCATCCATAACAGCAGGTTCTGCACTTCCGTAAAGTACCTGCAGAATTCCATTTCCGAAAACCAGGATCAGGACCATGCAGACAAGCGAAACAATCCCGGCAATCCGGAATTCCTGTCCGGTCGCAAGATCCGCGAGATCTTTGCTTTTTGATCCAAGATACTGAGAAATAACTACCGCGCCGCCGGTTGCAATAGCTGTAAATATAAAGATAAAGATTGTATAGAACATGGTATCCAGCGACACACCTGAAACGGCTGCTTCGCCGGCATAGCTGACCATCATCGTATCCATCATTCCGACGACCATCTGCAGCAGCTGTTCTATCAATAATGGAATAATCATGACTTTCAATGCATGATTGGTGAAATAATCATGATGTGATGCAGTATATTTCCGCGGTTCGATCCATCTGCCCAATGTATTCATACTTTAATCTCCTTACGCATTCATATTAGTCGCGGAAACATGCTATGTGAAATATAAATCTATCATGAACTGTCATTCATTTTCTGCATTGCTTATTCTGAATGATCCTATCTGATCAATATGACGAATACTGTCATTTTCTGCAGGAATAATGCAATCCGCTTTGTCAGAAATACACCTGCTTTTTCCAGAAGGAAAAGAAGAAGCTCCAGGTCTGGAGTATACTTTTAGATAATTCCTGAAAGGAGATGATTCTGGTGCTGTTTGCCCGCTATTTTATAGATTTTCTACTGATCAGCCTGCTTGGATGGCTGTATGAATCCACGCTTGATACGATTAAAACCGGCCACTTTGTCAACAGAGGCTTCCTGTTCGGTCCGATATGTCCGATTTACGGAACCGGTGGGATTGCAGTTCTCGCCATTTGCGAAAATTTACCTGCAGTTAATCAAAGTACGCCATATTGGGAAATGTTTCTGATTTATGCAGCCGGAAGTGCAGTACTGGAATATGTCACTTCATGGGTGATGGAAAAGAAGTTTCATGCCCGCTGGTGGGACTATAGCAAAATGCCGCTGAATATCCAGGGCAGAATCTGCCTGCCGGCAACTTTGTTATTCGGCGTCATGGGAATTGCCGGACAGAAATATCTGGTGCCGCTGATTCATAACCACAGAGCTCTGCTTTCGCCGCTTGCCTGTGAAGGCATTGCCATGTTACTGACAGCTTTCTTTGCGGCAGATACAGCTCTGTCCGCTGCCGCAGCTTCTCAACTGATTCGCAGGATGGAAACAACCCGTGACACCTTCAACAATGCGGTTGAATCCGGAATTGTCAAAGTAAAGGAAATCCCTGTAAAGGCAGCTGCTGAAAAAGACAAATTGGAAAATGCAGTTGATTCCGCAAAAGAAGAAATCACAACAACTGCCGCTGATGCAAAAGAACAGCTGCTTAACAAACTCCAGCAGGCTCTTCCTTCCCAGGAAAACCATCACCTGCATAACATGAAGCACTTCATCGATCCGGATATTGAAGAACTCGCTGCTTCACTCCGTAAGAAAAAGGAAGCTCACTTCAATGAAAAAAGAAAATGAAGAATATTTTGAAACCCTTGCTGACCCGATTCTCAATAGTCCCAATTATCAGATATTGAAAACATTTATCCAGCATGGACAGGTGACAACTTATGACCATTGTGTCAGAGTAGCCCGTACTGCTTTCAATCTCAACCGCGCCTTGCACGCAGGGGCAGAAGAGAAGGAACTTGTTGAGGCTTGTCTTCTGCATGATTATTATCTCTATGACTGGCATCATTCCGGCGACCACCTGCACGGCTATCATCACCCTTTCATCGCTGCCGAAAATGCTTCCAGGGACTTTCAGGCAGATCAGCTGGTACAGGAAGCAATACGCACTCACATGTGGCCCCTGAATATCCGCCGCATTCCACATTCCAAAACAGGATGGCTGCTTACCTTGTCAGATAAAATCTGCTCACTGGATGAAACGCTGCTGCATAGATAATAAGCAGAATGAACCATGAATACCAGAATTGAAAACATGCATTTACAGTTATCGGTTTCAGAAAAAATTTTGCATATGACAAGTGCTGCCAGGAAATCCCGCTTTTTTTGGGACTGGTATAACGATACATATGGAAATACCATGAAACCGGATTTTCAGCCGCAGACAGATATCAAGCGCGCCATTTGCACATATCATATCGGGGAATTCGGCGTATGCATCAGTACGCCGGAATATCTGACTTACATAATTGCCGGAACTTATACCAGAGGCAGAAAACCAGACGGACTTGATCCTTTTTGAAATTCCGGAAAGCACATGGGCAAAGTTCACAATTACCGGCCCGATGCCTTCTGCCCTCCAGGAAGTCAATACATGGATATGGAATACCTGGCTGCCGGAGAACGACAAATATATTCAGAACGGGAATATATCTGTTGAATGGTATAGTTATGATGATCCCTCAAAACCAGTCTATCAGAGCGGTATCTGGCTTCCTGTTAAAGAGAAAAATAAGCTTGTTTCTGCCTGGAATAATTCATGAAGCATTTTCATAAATTCTTCACATAAGTAACACGAAAGAAACATAAACTTCCTCTATTCTATAAGTGTCGAAAGGATAAAGACTTTCGATATTCATATATTTTCTTTCCCCAAAGAAATAATTAACAGACAAAATTTTTCTCCCCAAAAGAAAAGGCACCTCGTAAAAAGACAATGTCATTGAATTAAGACGTTGACCATTCGAGCTCTTTCAGTAGTCATACAAATTTGTATGGCTGCTTTTTTTTCTGACTTTTTATCATTTACCTC
>OMXQ01000107.1 GCA_900315065.1 uncultured Erysipelotrichaceae bacterium | reverse complement strand
CCACACATCTCCGTTTTCATTTTGGCTATTTTATTTTTCCGGGGAAGGTCCCCCAAAGTGCTCCCCCAAAGTCAGCTCCCCCAAAAAGTTTGATGACGCATAAAGCATCCTGAGGTGAAGCGAAAGCTTCACCTTTTCTTTTGCGCTCTTTCTGCATATTCATAGAAAGAAAAAAAACTCCCGAAGGAGTTTCAATCTATCTATTTAGCGGAAGCATGCAGATTCATTTCCGGCTTCAGGGAACGGTTCATCAGATCTATAGCAGCTTCACCTGGCTTTTTGCCTTCATAAAGAACGGCATATACTTCATTGACAATCGGCATTTCAATGTGCTGCTTCTTCGCTTCTTCATAAACGACCTTGCATGCATAGATGCCTTCGACTGTCTTTGTATTTTCCTTCAGAAACTTTTCTGCACCGTTGTCAAGACCAATCTGATAGCCGGCATTGAAGTTGCGGGAATGACGGGAGGTACAGGTAACAATCAGATCCCCTACCCCGTCCAGTCCTAAGAAGGTTTCTGCCTTGCCGCCCTGGGCAATGCCGTAGCGGGTCATTTCTGCCAATCCTCTTGTCATCAAAGCAGCTCTTGCATTATCCCCCTGGCCGATGCCTTCAAGAATACCTGAGGCAATGGCCATGACGTTCTTCAAAGCTACGCCGATTTCTGCTCCGATCACATCATCGTTGCGATAAATCCGGAAATAGGAATTGGAGAAAAGATTCTGCAGATACTCAGCAGCTTCCATATCCTCACTGACCGCATTGATGACAGTCAGCTTGCGGATGATGACTTCTTCGGCATGAGACGGACCGATCAGCGAAACAACTGCTCTGCATTTTTCTTTCGGAAAGATCTTTTTAATGACGACAGATAAACGCTCATGGGTAACCGGATGGAAACCCTTGGCAACATTGATGACAATAACCGGATGCTCAATTTCTGCTGCAGCTTTTTTCAGAACTTCTTCCAATGCCAGGGTAGGAACTGCTGCCAGAAGGATATCTGCATCTTTGACAACTGCAATGTCAGTGGAAGCTGTGATTTTGTCAGATACTGGCGTATCATTGAAGAATCTGGAATTGCGGTGGTGCTGATTGAGATCATCAACTTCACTCTGTGATTTGCCCCACATCTTTACATCGACACCATTATCTGCAGCCACCTGTGCTAAGGCTGTACCCCAGCTGCCGGTTCCCAATACTCTCAGCTTTGTCATATCAGTCACTCACCTTCCTGCGGGCAATCATATGAATCGGGGTGCCTTCAAAATCAAAGGCATCTCTCAGCGTATTTTCAATAAATCTCTGATAGGAGAAATGCATAAGTTTTGGTTCGTTGCAGGAAAGCACAAAAGTCGGCGGCTGAATGGAAACCTGGGTTGTGTAATAGATGCGGAAACGCTTGCCGTTGCGGGCAGGTGCCGGGGTTGTAATCTGCGCATCGGAAATGACTTCGTTCAATACGTTGGTCGGAATGCGGCGGCAGGAATTTTCATAAATTCTGTCAACCATCGGAACCAATGTATCAACTCTCTGTCTTGTTTTTGCTGAAACAAAAACAATCGGTGCATAGGTCAGATAGGCAAATTCCCTGCGGATCTGTTCCTGGAATGCTGCCATGGTATGGGTGTCTTTTTCAATAGCATCCCATTTGTTTACAACAATGACAATCGGCTTGCCTGCTTCGTATGCGTAGCCGGCAACGTGCTTGTCCTGTTCGCGGATGCCTGCTTCTCCGTCAATGACAAACAAAGCAACATCACATCTTTCAATAGCACTCATGGCTCTTAAGACAGAATACTTTTCAACGTTCTCATAGACCTTGCCGCGCTTTCTGATTCCGGCTGTATCTACGATGACATAGGGTCTGCCTTCAAAACGGAACGGTGTATCAATCGCATCTCTGGTAGTCCCCTGGATATTGGAAACGATGGATCTCTGTTCATTCAGAATCGCATTGACCAGGGAAGACTTGCCGACGTTCGGTTCACCAATAACGGCAATGTGAATGCCTTCATTATTGTCTTTGGCATTTTCATCCGGCATCTTTGCCATGCACGCATCCAGAAGATCGCCTACCCCGATGCCGTGAGCACCGGAAACCGCAATCGGATCGCCGAGACCTAAAGCATAGAATTCATAAATATTAGCCATTCTGGAAGCATCATCGATCATATTGACCGCCAGTACAACCGGCTTGCCGGATCTTTGCAGCATGCCGGCAATATACTTGTCATCGTCATTCAAGCCGGTCTTGCCGGAGCACACCATGATAATGACATCTGCTTCTTCAACTGCAATCTGCACCTGGGCTCTGATTTCTTCCTGGAACGGCCGGTCAGCCAGTTCTATGCCGCCGGTATCGATCAATTGAAAATGATGACCTGTCCAGTCACCGGTTGTATAAATTCTGTCACGGGTAACACCCGGAAGGTCTTCGACAATGGAAACACGGGAACCGGCAATACGATTGAATAAAGTTGATTTACCGACATTCGGGCGTCCGACAATGGCAATGACTCCATTATTTTTCATGGGAAAACCTCCTTTTCTTTACTTTGCGATATATGGTTCAGCAAGCTTGTAAATTGCTTCTGTTACCTCATCAATCGTCATATCAGAAGTATCCACTTCCACTGCATCTTCTGCTTTCTTCAAAGGAGAAGCTGCCCGGTGGGTATCCTGATAATCTCTTTCTTCAATTTCCTTTGCGATTTCTTCAATCGAGGAAGTCGGAATATTGCAGGCAATATTCTGATCATATCTTCTTCTGGCACGTGCATAAGCAGAAGCAGTCATGAATACCTTGACTTCAGCATCCTTCAATACGACGGTACCGATGTCTCTTCCATCCATGATGAAACCCCTGGCAGCAGCCATCTGCTGTTGTCTGGCGACAAGGTCTTTTCTGACCTGCGGGTGTCTGGAAACTTTGGAAGCAGCCAAAGAAATTTCATCCTGACGGATCTCATGGGAAACATCTTTGCCGTCAAGCAGAACTTTCCCATCCGGCGTCAGTTCAATCTTTGTATTCTTCAGCATTGCACAAATTGCTTTTTCATCTTCCAGGTCCAGTTTTTCCTGCAGAGCTTTATAAGCAGTGCACCGGTACATGGCACCGGTATCAAGATGAACATAACCGAGCTTTGCGGCAAGCCGCCTGGCAATGGTGCTCTTGCCGGCAGCACTCGGACCATCAATAGCAATATTAATTCTCATAAAATTTATTTATCTTAACCTTTCGTTGTCATGATGAAATAGATCACAAACATCAATATCAGAGCTAATGCAATAATCAATACGACTAAGACGATATTGAGAATCTGGTTTGTGTGTCTCATCTTATCAGATACTTCATTCAGATTGTCTTCATAACTGTCAAGCTGAGCCCGCATCTGGGTTGTTTCATTGAGCAGCTGCTGACGCGCATCATCATCCAGAGCAGATGTACCGGCAGATGTACGTCCCATATCCGGAATTTCAGCAGTATCTTCTTTGCGCCCGTTGACGAGATTCTGAACTTCCGCCATGATATCTTCCTTGGTCAGGTTCTGATTGTCAAGAGTGGAAGTTGCAGACGGGACAGGGGCAGCGGATTGTGAAGAAGGAAGCGGATTGACAGATTTTGATTCATCTTCAAAAAGATCATCTGTAAAGCCGCGGGCCGGTACCCTTCTGGTATTCTGGACTGCCTGACGCTTGGCTCTTGCGTCGCCGTCAATCGGATGATCCTCACGCATATCAGAACGGGAAGAAGGAAATACAGGAATCTGGGCAGATTCTGTCTTTTCTTCAGAAACCGGTCTTTCCAATGGGGAGCTTCCATATTGAGCATACGGACGTCTGCAATTCTGATTCTGATCCAGCTGCCGCAGAATATTGACCTGGGTATCTTCACTGACAGCATTGCCTTGTTCCAGGTTGTATTGCTTGACCTCACGAATATAACGGTCAAGATAATCATTATCGAAAGTAGCGGTATAGTTCTCATTATTGCGGAAGACATCATCTCTCACTGCCGGCTGCTGCGTGGTATCCTGGCGCTGTGATCTGCGCAGAACAGGCTGTTCTTCAACCGGCTGAATCCGGCGTCTGTGTTCGGCTGTATGGGTGTCTTTTCCATATGCATCGGGTGCCGCAAAATTATCAGAATCGATGCGGTTGAGCCGCGAGGCAAACCGGCTGAGTTCTTTTGAATTATATCCGCCTGATGTATCGCTCTGCAGGCGTTCTCTCAGATCTTTATATTTTTCTGTTCGTGTCAATCCAGCCATAGTCGTTCCAGCTCCATCTTAATCTTGTTCATTATAGCATACACTCGGCCTGAAACCCACTTCCACCGCAGAAAAAAAGACATGAGCTCTGCCGCCCATGTCCTTGTTTGTCAACGATAATTCAACGATGAAGAATTGGTGAAACATGCTTGTACAGCAGCATTGTCAGGCCGCCTGTGACGATGCCCTTGAAAAGATTGAACGGGGCAACGCACAGGATGCAAAGCTTCAATACACTGTTGATTGCCGGGAAGATGGCAGCTCCCATGCCGATGATGGCATCCATCGGGAAATGTGCCAATGATACATACGCCGGAATCAATACCAGCCAGTTGAGCACAACCCCCAGCAAAGTCATGCACAGGGTGCCCAGGCACAAGCCTTCAATTGCGGTTTTCTTTGTCTTGTGTCTCTTGTAAAGAACTGCTGCCGGTACAGATAAGGCGCAGCCGATCAGAAAGTTTGCGACTTCCCCGACCCCCATGGTAATGGTGCCGTTGAAGATCAGATTCAATGTCACCTTGACAGCTTCGATGCACACGGCTGCTGCCGGTCCCATGGCAAAACCGCCTAACAGAACTGCAATTTCAGAAAAATCGAATTTGTAGAAGCTTGGCGCAAACGGGAGCGGAAACTCCAGTAACATAAGAACATAGGCGATTGCAGACAGAACTGCAATCTTGGCAATGTTGCGGGTAGTGAATACTTTGTTTTCCTGCATAGTGTTTATCCTTTCCCGACCTCACAATAAAAGGAGGTCTATATAGATAAACCTCCGGGTTGCTCAATAAAAAATGTTTTCTCTTTCATCCAGACTTTACTGTCGGTATCGGAGTTGCACCGATTCAGCTGCTTGCGCAGGTCGCGGACTTTACCGCCGGTCGGGAATTGCACCCTGCCCTGAGTTTTATCAATTACAGTATACGTGCATGGACCGGACTATGCAAGCAGGAAAAGACGTTATAGTAATTACGCATGATCAATTTCGGGTATATCAAACTTTTTCACTTTTTTTGATATACCTCTTATTTTTTACGCTTTTATATTATATACAATATATA
>OMXQ01000108.1 GCA_900315065.1 uncultured Erysipelotrichaceae bacterium | reverse complement strand
TACGCTTACCTCGCTTACATATGAGAGTATAGCTGAAGGTCAGAGAAGGGCTGTACGTTCCAAGGTACAACGCCAACACTTAGCTAGAAAAGAGCGAAAGAAAAACAAAGTGAGAAGGATTGATCAGAAAGATTCTTCTCATTTTCTTTTCCGGAACCCAAAGAACATAGAATTCTGCGATAATAAAGAAAAGGAGGCATCCTGCATGAAACCATACTATGTCATCGGTCATAAAAATCCGGATTGCGATGCAGTTGTTTCTTCCATTGCCTATGCCCAATTGAAAAACAAGCTCGGCATTCCGGCAAAAGCATATGCACTCTCCGATCCTAATCCCGAAACAAAATATCTGCTTCAGAAGTTTTCTTTTCCTTTACCGCCGATTGTTCATTCCGCCAAGTGTACATTAGCTGACATTGAGAAAGATGAAGCAGTCCTGGTATCTCCCGGCACAACCATCAAAGATGCCCTGGATCTTGTCATTACCCATAAAAACAAGGGTGTCTTTATTACAGATGAAGACAAGCACCTGCTTGGGCTTGTGTCGGTATCAGACCTGACCCAGTTCTGGAAGAAAGACGAAAAGGAAATGGCCGATCTGATGAGGACTGTCTCGATAGCCAATATTCTTCATGTTTTAAAAGGCAAAGCCTGGTATGAAACAGACTTCCAGCCAAGCGGACAGATTCATATCGTTCCTTCCACGAGTGATGATCCCTCTCTTATCAAAGACAGTATTATCATTCTGCGTAATTCTCCGGAATTGCAGAGATTTTCCATTATCAATCATGCGGCTGTGATCATTGTCTGCGGGGAAGACTGGATCGATAATGTCACTTTGGAAATGGCACAGAAGGAAGGGGTATCCATCATGCATTCCTCTTTGTCAGTTCTGGAGTGCTCAAGACTCATCTTTGAGTGTCCGGATGTCAGTCAGGTCGCAACCCGTCAGGTAATCTGCTTCTATGAAAATGAAACGGTGGAAGAAGTTTCTGATCGTCTTGCCAAGACCAGGTTCCGTACCTATCCGGTATTGAACGAAGACAAGCAGGTTGTGGCAGCGATTTCCCGTTATCATCTTTTCCATTATGAAAAGAAGCGGTTTATCCTGATGGATCATAATGAAGCTGCCCAGTCTGTCAATGATCTATCAGCCGGCATCGTTTCTGAAATTGTCGATCATCATCGCATGGGCGGCATCACGACCATCAATCCGATTGCCATTACTTCCCGGCCAGTTGGTTCTACCTGTACGATTGTGGCATCTTTGTATGAGCAGAATAACGTGGAACTGGATAAAAAAACTGCCGGTCTTCTGTTAGGCGGTCTTGTCAATGATACCTTGTGTCTGCGCTCGCCGACCACCACGCAGGAAGATCGGGATCTTGCCGGAAAGCTGGAAGGAATCAGCGGTGTTTCCAAGGAAGATCTCAACGTTGAAATGATCAACGCAGCTGACAGCATTCTCAAGAAAACAGACCTTGAACTTCTGTATGATGACTTCAAGGAATTCCATATTCATGACATCAAGGTAGGCATCGGTCAGTCTCCGTGCAAGGATAGTGCAGATTTCTTCAAGATCAGAGATCACTTCTATGAATATCTGCAGGAACAGGTCATTCAGCAGCACTTTGATCTGATTCTGATCATGTTTACTGATCCGAAGGGATCCGGTTCCTATTTCCTTTATACCGGCAAGAAGAGTTCTGCCGTTGAAGACGGTTTCCATGATATTCTCAGGGAGGATGGTTTTGCGCCCGGTATTATTTCCAGAAAAAAACAGGTTCTGCCTGTCATTATCGAAATGCTCAGCAGAGCCTGATCAATTGATCGGATTGATTTGTGGAGAATCAAGAATCACTTCTCTTTCATGAAGCAGACCGAACCACAATTTGGTACCGTCGTCATCAGGATCCGGCTTGGTTTCTTCCAGCCGCAATACTTCGAAGCCTTCTTTTTCAAGGATGGACCTGTTAACCATGCGTACAGGTTCATCTTTTTCATAGCTGTAATAATAAGGCTTGTCATCGGCATCCGGTCCGTATAGAGGAACATCCGGATCCAGGGAAACAGCCCCATACAGATCGGTCTGGCCTTCACGACTGCGCAGCACAAAGGATTTGAGCATTGAAAGCATTCTGGTGAAGATGCCCTGTCTGCGATAAGCAATTGTGACATAGGAATTGTTGATCAGAAAAGCTTCGCCATCGACGGACACACGCACAGCATCAATCGGCGGATAAGGAACATCCAGAAAATAAGAACACAAAGTATAGTATTCCAGATACAGCCAGTCATTCTTCTGTGTCAGGCAGTCATATACTTTCCGGTCATAGAGAAAAGCTTCCATGCCGGCGTGATATGCAGAAGTATCCGCAATGATTTCTTCCTGATCATACACAAGCAGGATGATCAATTCATGGTTACAGCGCGGAATCGCAAAGATCAGATAACAAAGCCCGTTTTCTTTTTCAAAGGCATAGGAAGAAGGATGAGAAGTATAATAAGCAAGCAGATCAGCCGGACTTCTGTCCAGCCATTCAGATAGTTTCGACAAGGAAAGAAGCAGATATTTTTTTTCGATATCTTCCATGAATACTATGGTAACACAAAAAAGGAATTGCTATAATGTAGTGGAAACAAGACATGTAAGGAGAAGCATTTCCTATGCCAAGAGACTATTTTTCATTCGAGACAATCAGGGATCACGAACGCAATGTGATCTGTTATTTTATTACGGTCATCGGCACCATAGAACATGACGGCGTTCCGCATATCAAGACCGGACTGGGAGAAGATGGTGACAAGAAGATGGCTTTCGGAAAAGTAACCGTCAGAAATCTGGATCGTACAATCTCCCATCTGTTAGCAGATACAGGATGCAGGGTTTTCTCTCATGAAGAAGATATAGAAGGCAATTCTGTAGATACCATCAGCTTTACGGCAAGAGAATGGAGAGCAGAAGAAGCAGGAGAGCTGGAAGAAGGGGACAGAGTCATGGTAGAAGGCCGCGGCTACATCCGTCAGCCTGATGAAGAACACGCCGGCTCCAGACCGGAAATGCGGATTACGGTTTCCGGCATGTTCCGTCTGTCCAGAGCAGGTTATAAAAAGCGGGTCAGCCTGAATGCAGGCCTGGTACCGCAGGAAGGAATTGAAAAGTAATCGCAAGATTGCTTTTTATTTTGAAACTATGAAGCAGAACGACAAAGAGCAGGAACAGGAAGAAAAAGAACTTGCCTGGCATCTGAAAGAAAGAAAACACCTTGTCAAGGATCAGTGGATCGACCTGCATGCAGATACCTTCCGCATGCCTGACGGCAGTGAAGTTGGTCCTTTCTATACCTACGCCAAGAAAGACTATTGCGTGATTGTTGCACGAGATACAAATGGAAATTACATCACGGTCAGACAATTCAGACAAGGCATTCAAAGACTCACCACCGAATTCCCGGCCGGCGGCATTGAAGAAGGAGAAGACCCTCTTCAGGCTGCCAGGCGTGAACTGCAGGAAGAAACCGGCTATGTATCTGACAAGTGGAAGCAGATCATTGCTGTACCAAGTGATGCTACTTTGTGTGAGAACACAGCATACATCTTCAAAGCAGATGACTGTGTGCCAGCCGGGAAACAATCCCTGGACCGCTATGAATTCATGCATGTATGTACCATGCATGAAGATGACATCAAAGAAGCAATCACTCAGGGTGACTTTGCCCAGGCTATGCATATAATGAGCTTTTATCTTGCCAGAGAACAATAAACCGGGAATACGTGAACAAAGCAATTCCACTATTACTATCTGAGATATAATAAAAAACAAGAATGCAGAAACGGAGGTACTTATGACATTCAGACTCAGAGAATATCACGCACCTGATTTTACGAAATCCCGGCTTGCGGAAGCACCTGATGCAATTTTGTTACCAGCCCCAAAAGATGGTGTTGTACCAGAGCATTATCACAGCACTACGATCTTTCCCGAATATTTCAAAATTAACGGAACGTGGCACCTGGCTGAAGAGAGCAGAATGGATTGCTGCGCTGTCTGGAAAGACAATAAAGTCCAGGTTCTGGAATTCCGTAATATTCATAAAGATGATCTGGTCGTCATCGGCCGCAGTGAAGACGGCAGCGAAGGCATCTATGTCTGGCCGCATGGATTTACTGATTCCGAAGCGGAACAAAAGGACCTCTTTGCTTTCCGTCAGGGAAGATCAAGAGAAACTGCTTTTTCCAAGGATTATGATGATCTTTATGAATTGCTGAATTATGAAAAGGACCATGGCAATATCGTCTGGGTAATGGGACCGGCTTGTTCCTTTGACTATGACAGCCGCAATGCATTTCAGAATCTTGTCAGCGAAGGATATGTAGATGCTTTATTGGCAGGCAATGCATTGGCAACGCATGATCTGGAAGGCGCGTATCTTGGAACTGCTCTGGGTCAGGATATCTATACCACGAAAAGCCAGCCTTTAGGACATTATAATCATCTGGATACGTTAAACAGAATCCGATATTACGGCTCAATTCCATCCTTTATTGAACATGAACACATTGATAACGGTATTATCTACAGCTGCGTAAAAAACAAGGTTCCGTTTGTCTTAGCTGGATCGATTCGTGATGACGGTCCTCAGCCGGAAATCATCGGCAATGTTTACGAGGCTCAGGATTCCATGCGGGCATGTATACGTAAAGCAACTACTGTTATCTGCATGGCAACAACTCTGCACTCTATCGCCACCGGTAATATGACACCTTCCTTCCGGGTATTGCCGGACGGCACAATCCGCCAGGTCTATTTCTATGTTGTTGATATTTCTGAATTTGCCGTAAACAAGCTCGCCGACAGAGGGAGTCTGTCTGCCCGCAGCATTGTCACAAATGCACAGGACTTTGTGACAAATGTCTATAAAGGAGTACATGCTCTGGCAGAAAAAGAAAAATGATATCACAATCCCGGGCTGCAGCCTGCAGCATGAAACGAAGAGACTATCGGTACAGTTTTTTTCAGTCATCAGATTCTCTATCTAATTGCCAGAGTACCACGCCTGAGGCGTGGCTCAGAAGTGGGTGAATGGCCTACTCTTTCTGGGTGTTTATGTAGTGCTTGACAGCTTCAGCGCTTCTGTCACTGACTGTTCCAATAAAGTATGACAAGGACCATAAGCAGGGTTCCCGGTAATACTTTCCGATCTGCTTTTCAAATTCCTTGCGCATTATTCTGGATGATGCAGATTTGAATGCATTAATATAATTTGCAAGATTGATCTGCGGCGGTGCATCAAAGAGAAT
>OMXQ01000112.1 GCA_900315065.1 uncultured Erysipelotrichaceae bacterium | reverse complement strand
GATGCGTATTATCCTCGAAAACTATGGCAAGCCAGTTGCGTTGTATTCTGATAGACATTCTATTTTCCGAGCTGTCAAAACCGGTGATATTTCTCAATTTGGAATGATGATGGAAGATCTGGGAATTAAGATGATCTTCGCATTATCAAGCCAGGCTAAAGGTCGTGTAGAGCGAAGTAATCAGACAGTTCAGTATAGGCTTGCGAACGATATTATCAGATTTGGAATTAAAGATGTTGATCAGCTGAACAGATGGTATAACGATTTCTATCGAAAGTATCTGAATAAGAAATTCGCATTTCTTCCAGCTGATCCAAATGATGCATTCACACCAATGCCAGATGATTTTAACTATAGTTCTATTTTCAGAGGAAGGATGACACGCGTTATGCATGACGATATGTTCTCCTTCGAAAAGTGCTATTACAGTGCTGTGGATAGTAATGGAGAAGTCCTTTCATTCAAAAATGGAACAACAGTCAAATTGTATCTGGATGTATTTACACGAGAACTATATATCGAATGGTATGGCAACAGATACGATTGCGTGAAAGTTGGTGTGCGTCAGCGTACACCAATCGAGGAAGCTGCTAATGAAAAGGAAGTAGCGTCATTAATGAGAAAGTACAGAAATCAAATATAGCGTGTTTGTTAGAAAACATGAATTTCTTAACTAATAGTGACAAAATCAAAAGAATCCTCATTTGCAGAGGAGACCTGAATCACCCTTAGATCAACTTGCAATAATACTGTTCCAGTCCGAGAAAAGGACATCAAGAAGTTTCTTCAAGTACAATCCTCTTGATCTAGTGAATAATCTCCATGACTTGTCAAAGCGCTTCATGAGACAACATGGAGGTTTCAACAGAGATGAACTTCAAAACTGGATGAATCTTTTATGGTTTATTTTCTCTGAACCTGAGAACAGATATGAGAAGGTCGGCAAATTCCTTGAAATGGCAATTTTGTCGCCAATAAAAGTGAAATATAGAGATGTCATGTTAAAAATTGACGATTAAATCCGCTTTTATTAGGTCCCCTGTGCAAATGAGGAGTTAATCAAAAAGTTTTAACATGCATCTGCTGGATACTTTATTAAACGTGGATCAGCAGGCATATATTGAGTTCTGTAATGAAAAGAACAGGCCCTGGTGTCCGAATGGTTCCATTTCCATCTTTACGTACGAGCAGGGAGAATGGGCTTTAAAGCAGGTACCCCTGACAGCAGACGAATATCGTCAGAAGTATGATCCCAAGACAGTTCATTTCTGTTTTCTGCGTCATGGTGAAACAAAATTCAATGCTCAGGAAAGAATGCAGGGCGTGTGTGATGCACCGCTTACTGTTACCGGCATTGCCCAGGCAGAAGAAAGCAGAGATGCCTTGAGATCCATTCATTTTGATCAGTGCATTTCCTCAGATCTCGGCAGGACTTTGGCAACTGCAGAAATCCTCTGCAAAGGCAGAAATATTCTGATCAGGGAAGAAAAAAGACTGTGGGAAGTCAATTTCGGATGTCTGGAAGGGACAAAAATCAGTGAAGACAAAGAAAACATCTTCCGAAGATTCAGAACATCCGATTACACTGACGTCGGCGGAGAGAACATGGATATGGTCATGGCAAGAATCCGGCCGTGTCTGCGTGAAGTGATTGATGCAGCAGAAGACGGAGACAGGATCATGCTGGTGTCCCATGGCAATGTGTATATGATTCTTCTGCAGAAATTGTTCGGTATTTCCTTTGATGAAGTCATAGCCGGGTCAAAGAAGGACGGGTTCAATCCGATTCCCAATTGCGGGATTTTCTCCTTTTCGTGGAATACGGAAAAGGGCTTTATCCTGGACAGTCTGATGGTCAGTGCAGCTGATTTTGCCAAAGGAAAAAAGATATTGCTGAAATAATAAAAGTACGACTGGAATTACTTCACGATGATCATCCAATCGTACTTTTTGTCATAAATTCAAATCAATCAATTAGTCAATCAATCGCTCAATCAAGCAGAGCAACTGCAACGTCATTGACATTGGTGCCGGTAGGACCGGTTATAAGCAGACCGCCTGTCTTTTCCAGAGCATGGTAGGCATCATTGTCATGAAGGACTTCAAAGACATCCAGTCCTTTTTCTTTCAATTCCATCATTGTATCACCATCAGCATAGCCGCCGGCGGCATCCGTCGGACCATCGGTTCCATCTGAACCAACAGAGAAGACACAGGCATTTTTCATGCCGCTGATGCCAATCGAAGCTGCAAGTGCAATTTCCTGGTTTCTGCCGCCTTTTCCTTTGCCAGTCAGGTGAACAACTGTTTCCCCGCCGGCAATCACAGCAATCTTCCTGCCGTCTTTTACATGAGTTCTGAGAATGCTTGCTAAGAAGCTGCCTGCTTCTCTTGCTTCACAATTGAGCTGATCCGTCAGGATCATTGGTTCATAGCCGAGTTTTTCAGCCTGGTTTGCAGCAGCTGCACAGAGTTCTCTTACCGATCCGGTAATCAATGTTGTGACATTATCGAGCTTCTTCGGCGTTTCTTCATGAAGAAGTTTTTCTGCTTCTTCAGAAAGCCTGAGATCATATTTACGGGCAATGGCCAGCGCATCTTCACAGGTTGTGGAATCCGGATAAGCAGGACCGCTTGCGATCATATCAAGCGGATCACCGAGAATATCGGAAAGGACAATGCTGAAGACCTGAGCTGGTTCGCATCTCTTTGCAAACTTGCCGCCTTTGACAGCAGAGAGACGCTTGCGGATGGTATTGATTTCTGTGATGTCTGCTCCGCAGGCAAGCAGCTGTTTTGTAATGTCCTGAAGTTCTTCACCAGAAATCAGCGGTTCTTCAAACAAAGCGGAGCCGCCGCCCGAGAGCAGGAAGAGAACATGATCTTCCGGTTTCAGGTTTTCAACAAGTTTCAGTGCTTTGCGGGTAGCAGCAAAGCTGTTTTCATCCGGTACCGGATGCCCTGCTTCACAACATGTCAGGCCGGGAATTTCTCCTTTGACATGATCGTATTTTGTAATGACAATGCCGTCATCAACACTGCCCAGTGTTTCAATAGCAGCGTTGGCCATCTGCCAGGCAGCTTTGCCGGCAGCGACCAGGATGACTTTTCCATTTTCGTGGTGGAAGGGTTTCAATGCCTTGCTGACAGCTGTATCAGGCAATACTGCCTTGATGCTTTCAGAAACAATAGAATCACAATCTTTGCGTAATTTTCCGTTCATAATTTTTCCTTAGTGCAGGAACAAAGACAGAATGAAGATTTCAATAATGGATGCAATACCCATGAAGAGAGTATTGAGTGTTTCTGTCTTGTAGCCCTGCTCCGGTGTCATTTCACCGAAGTTTGTAACAACCCAGAAGTAAGAGTCGTTGGCATGAGATACAGTCATTGCGCCAGCACCGATTGCCAATGTGACCAGAGCAATCTGTACAGGTGTTGTAAAGCCAAGTACCGGAAGGAGCGGCTGGACAATGCCTGCAGTTGTTGTCAAAGCGACTGTAGAAGAACCCTGGGCTGATTTAAGAATAGCAGAAAGAAGGAACGGGAAGAAGATGCCAAGTGTAGAAAGTACATCTGCGTGAGCAGAAATGTAATTAACCAGATCTGTACTTGCGATAACTTTGCCTAATACACCGCCGGCAGCTGTAACGAACAGAATCGGACCAACAGTCTTCAAAGTATCATCTGTCAGCTTGTAGAATTCATTCATCTTGTCTACAGATTTCAGCTGAATGATCGCAAAGATTGTACCGACTGCCAAAGCGATGATCGGAGTACCAAGGAAATTGCAAAGATCAGCAATGAAACCTGTCCAGCCTGCCATGGAAGCGATGGAAGCCAGAGCCATCAGGATAATCGGAACAATAATCGGTGCCAGAGACAGCCAGCCGGACGGCAGTTCACCATATTCAGCGACCAGTTCTTCATATGTCTTGGTGATTTCACCTGCGTCTGCTTCATCGCCTGCTTTTTCCTTCCTGCCAACCTTGTTGGCCCAGACATAACCTGCAATTAACGGGAAGATAGAACATACAGCACCAAGGCCCATCAATAACAGCAGGTTGTCACCTAAGCCAAGTGTGTTTGCAGCAGCGATTGGACCTGGTGTCGGCGGAATGAATACGTGAGAAATATAAAGACCAGATGCCAGAGCAATGGACATGGCAACGGAACTTGCCCCGGTTCTTTGTACCAATGCTTTACGAATCGGGTTCAGGATAACGAAACCGGAATCACAGAATACCGGAATGGAAACAACCCAGCCCATCAGTTCAATAGCAAGAACCGGATGATCCTTGCCGACAAGATGAATGGTCATATCAGCTAATTTCAAAGCTGCGCCTGTCTTTTCCAATACGGTTCCGATCAGAGCACCGAGGATGATGACGATGCCGATAGAAGTGAAGGTGCCGGAGAAACCCTGGCCGATAATCGTTGCGATGCCGTTGACCACTGTTCCATCAGGCTGTTTCTGGTTGACCAGCGGAATGCCGGCAATCAGACCAAGCACCAGAGAAACAGTCATAATCGAAAGGAACGGATGGATCCTGAGTTTTGAAATCATCAGGATCATGCATACGATTGCAAGTAAAAAAACGATAATCAAAGGAAAACCTGTCATAAGAAATTATCTACCTCCATAATGTATAAACAGGAAAAATCTTTATCCAATATATCACGAAAGCGCTTACAATTCACAAAAATATGATGCAATTTCCATTAATTGTTACTATTCACCGATAAACAAAAATAATCACGACATTTAAAGGACCGACACATTGTAAAGTGATCTCCGTAAGTAGTACAGAACGTTGACAGTTCTGAAACCTCTTGCGGAGGTCATTTTATGTCTAAGATACGGTATACAGGTGAGCAGATCA
>OMXQ01000113.1 GCA_900315065.1 uncultured Erysipelotrichaceae bacterium | reverse complement strand
AATCTGACTAGTACTTAGTCATTTCACTGCCCCTCTATTTGCATATAATTTGGTTTGAATCTATTCGCTTAGCTGAAAATAACGTGATGTTCTACAGCAAGATACGGAAGAAAATACTGGACGTACCATAGTTTTGATTTCTCAATCGCAGTGCCGTTGACAACCCTGACATAAAGGGCATACATAGGTGCCAGAATGATATGCGTGAAGTAGTAGATAAACCAGATCCAGTACAAAGCTGTTATTGTATTAGGTCTGTGCATGAAATAAGACTGGGCGGCAACTGCCGAGATGCCGCAGCCTGCTGATAACATGACATCTGCCACCAGCATGATGAAAATCCTGTTCTTGATTGTTCTGGTACGGTGCGCAGCGAACGTGTAAGCCAGAACAGAAAAACAGATGACCATTGCAGCCATGTCAAAATATGAATCCTGTATGCTCATCAAAAATATCCCCTTGCCTTCTTCTGCCAAAAGAAGGTGAACATGATTATTCTAGTTTGTTCATAAAGATATTGCAATGATAGAAATCATAAAAACAGGCTATAAAAGGTAAGTACTTACTTACTTTCTATTTGCTGTACAAAACATGCAGAATGTCATGTTCATAAAAAAGCCAGCCTTATTACAAAGACTGGCATTTGTCTGAAGCATAGATCAGAGCAGGGAAAGAAGATCCTCTCTGGTAAGACGCGCCGAAGAGATGCCTTCACCCGATAAGATTCTTCCGGCTAAGTCGCTCTTTTCCTGCTGGAGGGAAAGAATTCTTTCTTCGACGGTATCTTTCATGATCAATCTGTAAACTGAGACAACATTCTTCTGCCCGATCCGATGGGCTCTGTCACTGGCCTGGTTTTCAACTGCAGTGTTCCACCATGGATCATAGTGGATGACAATGTCGGCTGCGGTCAGGTTCAGACCGGTGCCGCCTGCTTTGAGGGAAATGCAGAAGACAGGAACATCATCGCTCTGGAAAGCTTCCACCATTTCCGCTCTTTGTTTCTTTGGAGTTGCTCCGGTTAACATATGGAATTTAATACCGCGGGCATCGAGTTTTTCCGCCAATACATCCAGCATGGTTGTAAATTGGGAGAAGAGCAGGATCTTATGACCGCTTTCTACGGCATTGGCAATCATATCAATGCACATGTCTGCCTTGGCAGAATTGCCCCGGTAGTTGTTGTAGAGAAGCGAAGGGTCGCAGCAGATCTGCCTGAGTCTGGTGAGCTCTGCCAGAACGACCATCTTGTTTTCTTTGAATTCCTGATCGGATTGTTTGGTCAGAAGGAGCTTGAGGCGTTGTACTCTTGCCTCGTATTGTTCCTTCTGTTCGCCTTCCAGCGGTGCATAGTATACTTCTTCGAGTTTGTCAGGCAGGTCCTTGAGAACGTCCTTTTTGAGTCTTCTCAGAACAAAGGGAGTGATCATCTTTCTGAGTCTGGCCTCGACATCTTTGTTTTCTTCTTTGATGATCGGGGTTTCATACATCTTTTTGAAATATTCATAGCCATGGAAGAAGCGCGGCATCATGTAATCAAAGATGGACCAGAGTTCGGATAGTTTGTTTTCGATCGGGGTGCCGGTTAAGGCAATGCGGAAGCTGGCATTGATGAGCTTGACGCCTTTGGCAGCCTGGGTATTGGCATTTTTGATATATTGGGCTTCATCGATAACTTCAACGGAGAATTCCATGTCCTGATAGAATTCCGTGTCTCTTTTCAAAAGATCATAGGAAGTAATCAGGATATCCTGATCTTCCGAAGTATGAATGAGTTCCTTACGGATATCGGCAGGACCGGCAATCATTCTGACCGACAAAGAAGGCATGAACTTGTGGAATTCACTTGCCCAGTTGTAAACCAGGGAAGCAGGACAGACGACAAGGCTTCTTTTTCTGTCTTTCCAGGCACCGATGAAAGTGATGACCTGCAGGGTTTTGCCTAAGCCCATCTCATCTGCCAATAGTCCGGCAAAGCCGTTTTGTTTCAAAGCCCAGAGCCATTCAAAGCCGGCTTTCTGATACGGACGCAGGGTCGCATTCAGTCCTTCCGGTATATCGACTTTGAGACGGGAGGAATCCTTCATTTTATGGACCATGTCCCTGAAGGACTTGTCTGCCTGCAGATTGAGACGGTTGTCTTCTTCCTCCATTATGTCGAGATAATTGGCCATGTAGGTCGGCAGGTCTACCGTGCCTTTGGCAATGTCTTTCTTTTTCAGATCCAGGGAGTCACTAAGCTCTGCCAGTTCATCCAGGGAGGCATCAACATCGATGAATTCCCCGTTTTTCAGCCGGTAGTATTTCTTCTTGCGTTCATATTTTGATAAAATTTCGGCCAGCTGTTCCGGCTTCATGGTTTCAGAGACAAAGTCCAGCTGCAATAAGTCATGGCTGACGGAAATACCGATCGTGACTTTGGACATGGGTCTGATCTGCAGTTTTTTCAAAGCATCAGATATATAGACGACAGCTTTTTCCTGGAGAGCAGGAATCCCGTTTTTCAGGAAGTCATACATTTTGTCTTCATCGTTGATGATAACCATGCGGGCATGAAGTTCATCAAAGGAATTGAACCATGGGGAAACAAAATTATCCATTTCCTGTTCGCTTTCAACGTCTCTGTTACCGGAAGTGTCAATGCCGGCAAAGACGTTGTATTTCTGATCCGGGTAAACAGCCCATAGTTCACAGGTGATTTCATCTTCCTGCGGGTAGTCCAGACGGATTTCAAAATCAGGACGAGGCGGTACATATTCTTCCGGATCAAACTGGTTGTTTTCAATGCGGGTAGTCCGGGTGAGCAGCGGGAAGAGGTATCTTGCAAAAGCAGGCAGGTCATCCGGGGCAATATAGGCGCCTTCTTTCGGTAATTGTGAGAGCCATCTGAGCATATCAATGGTTTGCGGTTTGCTATATTTCTGCCGGTAAAATGTATTTTCCGTCTGCGGCAGGAGATATGTGTATTCGTTGCCGTCAAGGATCCGGAAAGGATCGGCGGTAATTTCATAGCCTTCATCCGTTTGACGCAAAGATGCTTTGATATCCGGCTGCTCATCAGAAAGGAAAAAAGGTATATTGTCAAGGCTGTATATCGGCTGATCCTGGCACAAGGCAAAGAAGTCATCCAGGTATCTGCCTCTTAAGTTCAGGTTTCTTTTGACAGGTGGTTCATAGTAGTAGGAATAGGAATAATAGGAAGTATAAGAATTGTTCTGGGGTTTGTAGGAATCCTTTTCATTAATGATATTTTCCAGAAATTGCACTATCGGTAAAGAAGAGGGGGTGAAGGCCTGCTCATTGTGGATGAATTCCAGATCCTTGCCATAGCGGAACTTGCTGTTTCCTTCGATGTTCTTAACGAATTCCGTAATATTTTTCAGAATGTAGCGGTGACCTGCACCGGCATGGATTCTGAATTCAACACTCAGCACACCGCCGCTGCAATCGGTAAACACAGGGGTAAGTTCTACCGGCAGCATCGGAGCAGAAATCAGCGCCGGGGCAGAGAACTGGTCCAGCAGAGCTTTGAGACTGCTGTCGGTATGACGGGAAGGCTTGCGTTTGCGGCGGCCGTTTCCAATGACAGCATTGGTTTCCTGATTGATATAGGCAAGCAGGACGGCAACGATGTGCTTGCATGGCCGTGCATAGCTTTCATAATACGGGCAGTCACAGGAAAAGTCGACGATCCATTTGCCGCCTCGGGAAAGGGTGATATTGACATCGAATTCATCATTGCCGTGGGTGCTTTCAACGCCTGCTTCGATCTGGATGAGACCGGTGATTTCATCTTCCCTGGATTCAAGCCAGCTGACTTTTCCGTCTTCATACATGCGCTTGCCGCGCTGGAAGATATCCGGGCTGGTATAGGCTGCTACAAAACTTTCATCAATCATTTTCCCGCCTCCAAACTATCTGTTTATTTTATCATGCACTGTGGTATATTTTGTCCTGGATGAAAGAAAAAGATCTGAAAAAAATACATGACAGCGCCCGTGAAAACAAGGTGCCGATCATGCTGGATGACGGCATGGAATTTCTGCTTGGTTACATTTCAGAACACGAAGGAATCCGGGATATTCTGGAAGTCGGAACAGCTGTAGGCTATTCCGCCATCCGGATGGCTTCCTTGCGCTGGGATATGAAAATCGATACGCTTGAAGTGAATGAAGACATGTACAGACAGGCTGTGGAAAATATCAGAAAAGAAGGTCTGGAAGCGAGAATTCATGTGCATCTCATCGATGCCGCAAAGTTTGAAACAAATCAGATTTATGATCTGATTTTCATTGATGCGGCCAAGTCACAGTACAGAAGATACCAGGAACACTTCCTGAAAAATGCCAGGAAAGGAACAGTATTCATCTATGATAATCTGAACTTCCACGGGATCGTCGATGATAATGCCTTGTCGAAAAACAGAAGTACCATCCAGATGATGCACAAGATCAAAAAGTTCAGAGATCATTTACTGAAAGATGACCGCTTCGATACGGTATTCCATAGTAATACAGGTGACGGGGTAGCAGTATCCATCCTGAAATAAGAAATAGGAAAAACGGCTGTTAAGCCGTAATTCAATATTTTCATTACTCACAAGCGGCGAAGACCCGATATGAGAAAATTATAATATTTTTGGTTCAGTACGGAATTCTGTGTAAATCAGAATTTTGATTTTCTTCTGCTTGCTTCCATAAGACGCAGAAAAAAGTATTCGTCATCTGGGTAAC
>OMXQ01000114.1 GCA_900315065.1 uncultured Erysipelotrichaceae bacterium | reverse complement strand
AAAATATGATCTTGGTAAAAATGGAACATGAAAAGCGGGAAAATCTCCCGCTGATCTTTAACCCTTTACAGGACATTATCGAAAACTATTGACAGAAAATCGGAAAAAATTCAGAACAATGACATCTGGTTGCGTTCCTGCATTTCGCCCAGTACGCCCATCATGTCCAGCTTCCTGATCATGGTTCCGGACAGCTGGGTTCTTCTTTCGATATCTTCCTTGGAAAGGAAATATGCCTTATTGCGTGCTTCTACAATGGACTTGGCAACATTGGCACCAAGGCCGTCAATGACCGTAAACGGCGGCACGATTGCCTTCGGATCATCCGGATCTGAACAGAACTCGGTTGCCTGAGACTTGTACAGATCTACATTGGTGATCTTAAATCCTCTTGCGTACAATTCTTCACACACTTCCAGGGTATCAAACAAAGCCTTTTCCTTATTGGAAACCGGTACAGCCGGATTCCTTTCGGACATTCTCTGCTGGATATCATTCATTCTTTCCCGGATTGCTTCAAGGCCCTTGGTCATCGTTTCGATTTCATACGCATCGCATCTCAGCGTAAAGAACTGGATATAGAAATTGACCGGTTCATGAACCTTATACCAGGCTAAGCGCAATGCCATCATAACGTAGGCAACTGCATGTGCCTTCGGGAACATATATTGGATCTTTTCACACGAATCGATATACCACTGCGGAACGCCATGGGCGATCAGATCCGGTTTCCAGACTTCTTCCCACTTCGGTTCCTTATGATTGGCAACTTTGCCCTTACGGACAGCTTCCATGACTTTGAAGGCAACGATCGGCTCCAGCTTCATATCAAGCAGATAAGTCATAATATCGTCACGGCAGGCAATCGTATCACTTAAAGGATGCCCGGCCTGAACAAGCGCTTCCGCATTTCCTGCCCAGACATCAGTACCATGCGACAAACCGGAAATCATGACCAGTTCCGAGAACTTATGCGGCATGGTTTCTTCCAATACGTGACGGGTGGTCTTGGTACCGAATTCCGGCAGCCCCAAAGCACCGTTGGTCTTTTTATAAACTCTTGGATCTGCGTGCAGCGCAGTATCTTCATAGAACAATGACAAAGTCTCCGGATCATTCATCGGGATATCCAGCGGCTTGACTGTCGCAATTCTCTGCATCAATCTCATAGCAGTCGGATCAACATGACCCAGAATATCAAACTTCAGGACATTATCATGAATATCATGGAAGTCGTAATGCGTTGTCTTCCAGGAAGAAGACGGATCATTGGCAGGATACTGAATCGGGGTGAAGTCTTCGGCAACATAGCCTTCCGGAATGATGATAATGCCGCCCGGATGCTGGCCGGTCGTCCGCTTGACGCCCTCACACCCGTGAGCCAGGTATTCTTTCATCTGCCTTCTCATGTTATCAATGCCCATCTTTTCGCAATAACCGGAAACATAACCGAAGGCTGTCTTTTCAGCAACACCGCCGATGGTGCCGGCCCGGAAAGCATGGTCTGCTCCGAAGACTTCCTTGATGAAGTTGTGGGCACGCCACTGATATTCATTGGAGAAATTCAGATCGATATCAGGAACCTTGTCCGCATTGAATCCAAGGAAAGTCTGGAAAGGAATATTATGACCATTTCCTTTCATAATTGCCCCGCACTTCGGACATTTCTTATCCGGCAGGTCAAAACCGGACTTGACTTCAATATCATCAATCCATTCGGAATAATGACACTTCGGACAAAGATAATGCGGCTTCAGCGGATTGACCTCGGTAATGCCTGACATCGTAGCCGTAAAGGAAGAACCGACGGAACCTCTGGAACCTACCAGATACCCATCTTCATTGGATTTCTTTACCAATAAGTGGGCAATGTAATAGTGCACATCATATCCGTGCTTGATGATATTGTTGAGTTCCATGTCAAGCCGCTCAGTGACAATATCCGGAATCTTTCCTTCAAACTCATACCGTTCTCTGGCTGTCTTATGACAGATATCCCTCAGCTTCTCACCGGAATTTTCAATATGCGGCGGGAAAGTTCCCTTAGGAACCGGTCTTACCACATCAAGGGTATCCAGCAGCTTGTTCGGATTGGTGACAACAATTTCTTCGACAAGATCCGGATCATTCAGCCAGGCAAACTCATCCTTCATTTCATTAGTTAAGCGCAGATGCTGATCAGGATTCGGGGTTCTCTTACGAAGACCGTCATCTCTGATATACAAAGGATGCGTAGCCCCGCCTACGCCCTGTGACATGATATATACGTCACGGAAGATCTTCTGATCCGGTGTCAGATAATGGGCATCAGAATCAGCTATGATCATGATGCCGAGCTTCTTTGCCATCCTGATGATGCGCTTCTGTACATCTTTGACCCTGTCTAAAGAAGGTACGGAACCAGTTGCCACAAAGGTAGAATAATTAGCCAAAGGCTGCAGTTCTACATAATCATAGAACTTCATGCACCTTTCCAGCCGCTCATCATCCCCGTTGCATGCCATTTCCCATAGTTCACTGTTCAGACAGGCAGAGCCAAGCAGAAGATTCTTTCTCATCTTCTGAAGAGAAGCACGAAGTACTCTGGCTTCAGCAGCAACGTCAGCCCCTTCTTTGCCAGCCGACTTGCCCATGACCGCAAGCGTATCTGTATTGCTTTCAGTAACCAGTTTGTAAAGATCACGAATGCCGTCCTGATTCTTTGCGACAACACAGACATGACTTCTTCTGACCTTCCGGTAGACATCATCATCCTGCGTCTTCACCTGCAGATCATTGATGGTACGAACTCCATAGCGTTCCTTGGCATCTTTCAGCAGACACACGAAAACACCAGCCAGAGCTTCAGCATCATAGTCAGCACGATGGGCTACTTCTTCATCATAAGGAACATGATAATAACGGGAAATATTGCCTAACTTGTAAGCACGTCTTTCACGCAATACAGCCCGGGCAAGATCCAGCGTATCAATACAGCAGTTCTTCATCTTCGGCCTGCCGATTCTGCGCAGTTCTTCATTAAGGAAGTTATAGTCGAAGGTTGCATTATGAGCAACGATCACATCATCCCCGATCCATTCCAATATCTGGTCAATGGAATCCTTAAAGGACTTTGCGTCCTTTACCATATCGTTGGTAATATTGGTTTTATTGGTGATGTAAGGCGGAATCGGATGCGGCGGCTTGATAAACAGCTGCAATCTGTCAGTAACTGTCTGATTCTTCATCTTGACACCGCCGAATTCGATTATGGAATCGTAATAACAGGAAAGACCGGTCGTTTCAAGGTCGAAGGAAACATACTCAACGTCATTGAGATCAAGATCACAGGTATTTCTGACAATCAGAAGACGATCATCAGCCATATTCATTTCGCACCCAAGCCCTACCTTGAAAGGATGATCCGGATTCTTTGAAGTAAGACCGTCAGCCGTATTAAAGGCTTTGACCAGAGACTGCACGTCAGCGTGGTCAGTAATGACAATGCCCCTGTGACCGAGTTTATAGGCAAAATTGACAATGGACACCGGATCACAGACCCCGTCCATTTCAGACATATTGGTATGCATGTGCCACTCGACACGCTTCTTTTCAGCCGTATCAACAGCACCCTTCTTTTCAATTTCTTCAATTGAAGAGGCAATACAGACAAGATCCTTGGCAAAGGAATCATATTCGATATTGCCGTGCACCCTGACATACTTGTATTTGGCTGCCTTGCGCATTTCATCCTTGTCCAGATTTCTGCCTTCAAAGCGCTTGATCATCATGGCATCTGTGCCGTCATACACATTCATGGTCTGAATGAGCTTGCCGGTCTTGCGGATCTCGATTTCCTCATAACCGAACAATTCTCCTTCAAACTGAACATGCTGCATAGGATCATGAATTTCCTTCAAAGTGATCTTTACATCATCTTCCGGATTCTGTTTGTAATATTTCTTCTTTTCCTGATGCGGCTGGAAATTCTGAGATGGTGCCGGTGTTTCCGGCACAAAATTCATCGCAACATCTTTGACATCTGCCGCAATCGGCTTCGTGACAGAACACGAACAATGAATGCCATGCATGCCGATCGAATCAAGATATTTTTCAACATCTTCGCAATACACAGAAGCCCTTTCACTCATGTCTTCATCCGGAAAGATGAAATCCAGTTTGTGCTCTGCTTCCGTATAAGTAAAATTGGCAGATGTAATCATCTGGCAGGCAGGAATTATATTGCCAAGATCCGCTAAATAACTGCGGATATCTGAATTGCTCATGCCGTCGTGGTCACAGGTAATTTCCAGTGAAACACTTGAAAAAGTCAGATCATGAATCTGATTCCGGATCTGATCAAATAAGGCAAATGGCAGCGGTGAAGTATAATGCACAGCCATTGCTACTCTGTTTTCTTCCCTGAAAAAGCGGATGCCTGAAACATCTGCTTCCCCATATTCTTCAAAACCTTTTACTAAAAGGCCGTCTCCGATTTCTTTTAATTTCATTCCCATATACGTAAGAGATTCTACCACGATTCAAGACAGGTAAAGAAAAGAAAAAAAGTTTCAATCAATTCTGATCGCTATGTTCGAGCTAAGTGTTGGTCCCGGTATCTGAATTAGTCTCCGCAAATATGCCATAGTGGTATTCCTCGTAGGCCGTGCGGAGATCTATCGG
>OMXQ01000115.1 GCA_900315065.1 uncultured Erysipelotrichaceae bacterium | reverse complement strand
GCCGATAGATCTCCGCACGGCCTACGAGGAATACCACTATGGCATATTTGCGGAGACTAATTCAGATACCGGGACCAACACTTAGCTCGAACATAGCGTCTTTTTTTTACATTTTTTACATTTTTGACTTGTGAAAGGCCGAAAAAAAAGAGAACCATGATATAATAGTCTCGTTTTTGAGAGGCAGATATGATCAAAGCGGTATTTATTGACTATACAGGAACAATTTTGCAATTCAGGGGGAAAGACTATGACGAAATGCTGACGCGTTTTGTAGAACATAGCCAGATCAAAACCAGAGAAGAAGCTTTTCAATGGTACATGGATCATCTCCGCCTGATGGAAAGAGATTGTTATGGAGATAATTTTCTGACCGAAGAAGAAATTATCGACAAGCTGCTTGTCAATGCGGAAGATGAAGTGAAACTGAGAGAAGATCATACTATCATGCATACATTGATGCAGAATTTCTGGATGTATGCACCTTTGTATTCTGATGTACCTGAATTCTTATCCTTGTGCACATTGCCTGTCTATATTCTGATGGATAACAACAGCGGTTATGCAAAGGTCTGCCTGCGCCGAAACAATCTGCATGCTTATGGAGTTATTTCCGGCGAAGATGTGCGTGCTTACAAGCCGCGGGTTGAGATTTTCAACAAAGCATTGGAAATGGCTGGCTGCCAGCCTGAGGAAGTTATCCATGTCGGCGATGATCTGGAAGGAGATATTCAGGGAGCCCTCAATGCCGGTATTACGCCGGTTCTGATTGACCGCAGAAGTGAACACCGCGATGCAAAGTGCAGAAGAGTCAGAAGCCTGATTGAAGTTCTGCCTTATATCAATCGTGAAAATACCGGAAAGTAATCCGAAAAGTAATATAATATAGGACACATGCAAGGAGGACACGATGGGAATTATCGATGTCAAAGATCTGGTCTTCTCCTACGATGAAAAAGAAGAGACCATTCGCAATGTGTCCTTTTCTATTGAAAAGGGCACGTATACAACCATTATCGGCCATAACGGTTCCGGCAAGTCGACGATTGCCAAGCTGATTGCCGGCTTATTGGAAAAGAAATCCGGTTCCATCATGATTGACGGACTGGATCTGAATATGGAAAACCTCAATGCCATCCGCAATAAGATCGGCATTGTTTTCCAGAACCCGGACAACCAGTTTATCGGTTCCACCGTCAGGGATGATATCGCCTTCGGACTCGAGAATCATTGTGTTCCGCAGGAAGACATGGACGAGATCATCAATACCAACGCTGCCAGAGTAAAGATGACAAAGTATCTGGAAAGTGAGCCGACGCATCTTTCCGGCGGTCAGAAACAAAGGGTTGCGATTGCCGGCGTGCTGGCTATGCATCCTGAAATTCTGATTTTTGATGAAGCAACTGCCATGCTGGATCCTCAGGGCAAAGATGAAATCAAAAAAGTCATTATGGATCTGCATCATGAATCCGATTTTACGATTTTGTCCATTACTCATGATATAGATGAAATTGCCGCAAGTGATGCCGTAATCGTTCTCAATGACGGCCAGGTCGTCATGCAGGGAACACCGGCAGAAATCTTTGCCCAGGAAGACAAGTTGAAGAAAGTACAGCTGGATCTGCCGTTTGCGGTAAAGATGGAAAAGTTATTGAACAGGCGCGGGGTGAAGACTGACCGTGCTTTGACAATGGAAGGACTGGTAGACCAATTATGCCAATTGCGTTCAGACATGTAGGCCATACATATTCTTCCGGTACGCCGTATCAGTATGAAGCTCTGAAAGATGTCAATCTTGATATAGCCGAAGGAAAGATCACTGCCGTCATCGGCCAGACGGGGTCCGGCAAGAGTACACTTGTTCAGCATCTTAATGCACTGCTGCTGCCGGATCAGGGGGAAGTAGAAGTATTGGACAGAGTGATCAAAGCCGGTGAAAAACCGAAGAAGCTCAAGAGCCTGCGTGGTAAGGTCGGGCTTGTTTTCCAGTTTCCGGAATATCAGTTGTTTGAAGAAACGGTTCTGAAAGATGCTGCTTTTGGTCCGAAGAACTTCGGCTTATCTGAAAGTGAAGCAGAAGACAAGGCAAGAAAAGCATTGCTGCTGACAGGTCTGGATGAAGATCTTTTTGAAAGATCTCCGCTGGAATTGTCCGGCGGGCAGAAGCGCAGAGTTGCGATTGCCGGCATTCTGGCGATGGATCCGGAAGTCCTGGTTCTGGATGAGCCGACTGCCGGGCTGGATCCGGCTGGTACGAAGGCTATGATGTCTTTGTTTTATAAATTGAATAAAAAATATGGAAAGACAGTATTGATGGTTACCCATGATATGGAAAATGTCTTTACGTATTGTGATGATGTAATTGTTGTAGAAGACGGACGGATCCGGATTCATACGGATGCCCAGTCTTTCTTCCGTGATTCCTCTATCTGTAAGAGTCTTCATATTCTGCCGCCGGCTTTGATCCGGATGCGGGATGCTTTGAATGAGAAGGGGTTCCATGTGCCTGCTGATATTCAGGATATGGAAGCGCTGGCAGATTGTATTGCTCAGCAGGTGAAGAAACATGGGTGATTTTACACTTGGCAGATACATGCCGCTGAATTCGCCGATTCACAAGCTGGATCCGCGTGCCAAGATCGGTGCCATGCTGCTGGCTCTGATTGCGATTTTCTTCCCGGCAGGGTGGCTGGGCTACGCAATTATTTTTACGGTTGTTGCCTGCGTGATCATGGTCGCAAAGCTTTCCTGGAAGTTTATCTGGAAGTCCTTGAAGCCGATGCTTTTCATGTTGTTCTTCCTGTTGGTGATCAATGCTCTGGTTGTCAAAACCGGACCGGCTTTATTTTCCATTGGTTCATTTACTGTGTATCTTGATGCAGTAACCCAGACCTGTTATATCGCTGTGCGTCTGTTATTGATGGTCATGATTACAACTTGTCTGACTTCAACAACAAAGCCGCTGGATATGACATTGGGCATCGAAGATCTGCTCAAGCCGTTTGCGAAGATCGGTGTGCCGGCACATGAAATTGCCATGTTGATTTCGATTGCATTGCGGTTCATTCCGGATCTGATTGAAGAAACCCAGAGAATCATGAAAGCACAGGAAAGCCGCGGCGTCGACATGAAGGAAGGAAAGCTTTCAGAAAGAGTCATGGCTATTCTTTCGCTGATTGTGCCGTTGTTTGTTTCCGCTTTCCAAAGAGCTGAGGATCTTGCCAATGCCATGGAAGCCAGAGGCTATGCACCAGGCGAGAAGAGAACCCGTTATAAAGTTCTGAAGATGAAGGCAGGCGATTATGTGCTTCTCTTTGGGGCAGCTGCTTTGCTTGCAGTGATGATTTTACTGGCTTACTTCATATGATGTACCGCTACAAATGCACCATTGCTTATGAAGGCGCTGCCTATGAAGGGTGGCAATCCCAGAAAAACGGCCGTTCCATTCAGGAACAGGTGGAAGCAGTTCTGCAGAGACTGACTGGAAAGAAGATCAATGTCATTGCTTCGGGAAGAACCGATGCAGGTGTTTCTGCTTCTGCGCAGGTATGCATGTTTGATACAGACCGGCATATGACAGGTAGAAAGTGGCAGGGAGCCATCAATGCTTTTCTGCCGGATGATATTCATATTGTAAAGTGTGAAGAAGCTGATCCTGTCTGCTTCCATGCCAGATACAATGTGAGATGGAAGAAATATGTCTACCGGATTCACATGGGTGAGTACGATGTCTTCACAAGAAACATAGCCTGCCAGTGTCCTTTGATGCTGGATACAGATGCCATGCGGGAAGCAATTCCGTATCTCATCGGTACGCATGATTTTACCAGTTTCAATTCTTCTCCTTTATCTGAATATCCTGATCAGGTAAGAACTGTCTTTGATATTGACATGAAAGTGGAAGGAAATATGATTACGCTGACTTTCCGCGGCAAGGGTTTCCTGCGTTTCATGGTCAGAATGATGGCAGGGGCTTTGATGGAAGTGGGAAAGCACAAGCATGCGCCTTCCTATATAAAAGAGATGCTTGATGCAAAGGACAAGTCCTTTCCGCATAAGAATGCTCCGGCCAATGGTCTGCGGCTGGAAGAAGTGAATTACTTTGATATTCTTTCCTTAAGTGAAGAAGGCATGGTCAGAGAATTTCTTTATAATGATGTATTGCCGGAAGGATATACGATCACACAGCTGGAAGAGATGGTAAAAAAACAGGAAGGTATCGTCCTGTATGCTTTTACAACGCGTCATTCTCAGGAAATGCTGGGCATCTTTGTCAAAGATGAAAACCAGGGCATTCTGTACGTTTATGATGAGAAGAATCTGCCTGCTGCAAAGAGTCTGGAAGAAGGACTTTCTGCCTGGTGCACAGTTCATATCGGACCGGGGGCATTGCATATAAAAACAGCTCAAGTGAAAAGTTAAATTCCAGTTCTAAAAGCGGAAAAATAAACCGGAATTAAATCTTACAGATGGCTCTATTAAAGGGCCATCTTTTTATTTTGGGTTGATCTGTTTGCGTTATCGT
>OMXQ01000116.1 GCA_900315065.1 uncultured Erysipelotrichaceae bacterium | reverse complement strand
TGAACTGCTTGATAAGAATCTTCATAAAGCAGGTAAAAATGCCTTGTGAAGAAAATGAAGTTTCTATCAATAGGTGACAAAATCAAAAAATCTCAACACCCGGAATAAAAAGAACATACTTTGTAAAAATATCCTATATAATGAAATGCGGTGCATTTTATGAAAAAGAAAAGAAACACACCCGATATTATCAGAAAGATCGATCTCGCCAATATCCAGGTCGTCAAAGCCGCAAGTTCAGTCACTGCAGTCTTTGAAGCAGTTCTCTTCCTGCTGGCTTTCAGAACAGCAACGGCAGTTTCCCTGATTTCGGTAGGAACCTGTTCCATCCTGAGTACGATCGTTTATTTCGTCTCAAGGAAATACCTGAAAGACGGAAAGTATTCACATAAGAGTTCTTCCGGCATTGCCTTAGCCTATTACATCACGCTGACCGTCTGGGGCATCATGGCTTCCTACCGGAACTACGCAGGCGGCGGCCAGATGCTGACGTTCTTTATTATCCAGGTCGTTTATACCTCCTGTGTTGTAATGCCGCCAGCCGGTGCATTGATTCTCTATTCCATCTCCTTCGGTGCATTATACGGTGCTATTTATACCTTTGATGCTGCCGCAAGAGTCAACGTATTAAATTACATTGCTTTCTGTCTGATGATTATCTATGCATCTTACCAGAGATACAAGACCGTCACGAGAATGCTATATAAGGAAAGAGAAATTTCCAACATTTCCATTCATGACCAGCTCACCGGCATCCGCAACCGCCATGCCCTGGAAGAACACCTGAACAAATGCCTGCACAAGCATGTCTTCATTGCGATTGCTGATGTGGACAAATTCAAGAATTTCAATGATACCTACGGCCACCTGATGGGAGACCAGGTACTCCAGGAAGTATCCAGACGCCTTCTCGAAACATTCAAAGAAGAAAACTGCTTCCGCTACGGCGGTGATGAATTCCTGATTATTGCGGACGATACAACTGAAAAAGAATTCCGGGAAAAACTCGACAAATGGCAGACCAGTGTAGATCTCATTGCCATTCCGGACGTTGAACAGATCTCTGTCTCATATGGCGTCGCTGGCGGCATCCTGCAGGAACCTGACCAGCTGCTCACCTTATTGGGAAAAGCAGACAGAGCTCTCTATGCACAGAAAGAAGAGCACCATAAAAACGAACCAGCCGCATAAGCTGGTTTTTGTTATCCAGAAAAGGGAAAGAAAGAAAAGAAAAAGAGAGAAAAAAAACTCATCAGTCATACAACCAATGAGTTCTTATGGCGCCTCAAACAGGACTTGAACCTGTGACAGCCTGATTAACAGTCAGGTGCTCTACCGACTGAGCTATTGAGGCAGTACATGTATATTACCAAAGCACCACCTCAATTTCAACCGGAAATTTCACGAATTCATATCAATCACGAAGCACGGACTCCCCTAAAGGAATCTCTACAACTTCTGCCATCCTGGTCAGACAAGTTTCAATTTCATCGGAAATTTCACGCACCAGTTTACCGGAGATTTCTTCATTCTTTACATTCTCCAGCTGATCATACATCCCCAGCTTGATTTCCAAGGACATCCTTTCCAATCTGTTTTCAAAATAGCTTTTTGGCAGCATCTTTCTGACTCCGGAAGGAATCTTCATATTTACCATGACTTTCTGCATCTGCTTTCTGCCAAGCACCAATACCAGCAAAGAAATGACAACCCCAGCCGCAATTCCCGGCAGACCATTTGCGATCAAAGCAATCCCGCTGCCGCCGCAAAGCAGACCCACAACCAGGGAAACAACCGTATCAATCATCCATGTAAGCTCATCCACCGCAAACAGATTCTTCGTATCAAAACTGATATCGACATCACTCAGACCGAAATAGGAATTCAGACTCAGAGCAGAATACGGCACATGATGCTTGAGACAAATCGGCACGGTGTGCTCTTCCAATGCATACGCCGTTTTCTTCAACCACGCCGCTACCGGTTTCTTCAGAACTTCCCTGCCTTCTTCACTCTGCAGCCACCTTCTGATTTCTTTCTGCAGAAGCGGATCAATATCCTTGAGACGTTCGATCTTTCCCTGCCGCCACTCTTCAATAACGGGCAATACTGCCTGCTTGAGAATCGGCTCTACAACGGCATCAACTGCAGAACGATACAGATCAGGACTCCTGTCTTCCACAATCTGTTCCACGGTCGTCGATTCAATCAGATCTTCCACATCTTTGCGGAATTCCTTAAGTTCTTCATCAATTCTGCCGCACTCAGCCAATCCCTTTGCGACTGCAAACTCAGGCTCACTGCCTGAAATCACAACCGCATCCGGGAAAGCTTCCTGACACCACTTACGGATTTCCTTCATTTTGGAAACCCCGCCGGTCATGAAAATCAATTCCGGTTCCTTATCGGTAATGCCTGCCTTCGCTTCCTGCAGACTGTCTTTGAAAGTTTCTTCAAAACTTCTGTTATTCAGATGAGCACCTGGTGTCTTCAGCAGCTTCTCAGCAATTTCACGATTCAATCTCAATTTCAGATGAACCGGGAAATGAGAATAACGGATCGTAACACTCTGCGTACAATCATTGTCTTGCCAATATTCTTCATCACTGAAGTATTTTTCCTTCAATCTGCGGCAGGCAAATTCACAATAATTCTTCCAGGCTTCTGACTCAGAGAAAATCTTACGGATCTTTTTACTATCAGAAGAAGCATTGACAGCTTCTTCCAGCAGCAATTCATCCATGATGCCCCCGCCCAGTCTCACTTCGCCGCCGGTTCTGAGTTCTACTTCCCGGCCGCCGTTGATATAAGCAAAGTCCGTTGTCGAAGAACCGATATCCACAACCAATACCGGCCTTGACAAAATATCATGACCAACCTGCAGATGCCTTGACTGACAGGCACTGACTAAAGCAGCTCTCGATTCAGAGATGATCTTAACCGGCGGATACCCGCATTTTTCAAAAATTTCCCGATATTCTTCGCGGGCAGACTTGTCCCATCCAGCCGGACAGCCGATATAGAAACACACATCTTCCCCTTTGACAAGATCTGCATTCAGATACAACTCTCCCAGCACGCCTGCCGCAAAACTTCTGATATCTTTTGCCGCATGGGGATCATCCAGAAACCTGCTCTTGAAACGGATCCTGCGCATCAATGCATCCGGCACATAACAAGCCCCTTCACCGATTACCAGCTGGCCGTCTTTCAATAAGGCATAGGCCGTCACAAAACTCCTGGCATCCCGGATGGTCAGGACCTTGACTTCATCATTCTGCTTTTTATCAAGTCTTGCGACTGCACTCTCAGCGTCGCCCAGATCAAATCCATAGTACTTCTCCATGTCTCAATCCTTCCTGCACGCCAAGCCCTTCTTCAGGACAACACCTGCTTTGATCAATGCCGGCCGCATGGTTCCTTCTTTGCCAGGCAGAATATCAAAACAATCCGCATGTTCCGGACTATATTCCAGCATGTCAATTCCTCTGGCATGAAGATAATACCGGATCTCAGAAATCACATTCTCAGACACAGAATTGTCTTTATCCCCATATGCCTGTTCCAGAAGACTCCCAATCAGGGAAAGTTCCTTCTGATCGGCGTTCTCAATTTCTTTTTCTGTCTGATGACGCTGACTTGTCTTTTCTTCGCTCTTCACTTCTGACAAAAGCTGATCCATGACCATGCATGTCTTCAATAAATGCGCATAGATCTTTTCCCCGTCATAGGAAATTTCCACTTCTGCTTTCTTCTCTGCCTTGTTTTCACTTCTGCCGCTCATGTAGAAAAGAAACAAGGAAAGAACACCGAGCAGGACCAGCCACGGCACATTCTGATGAAACCCGTTCAGAACCAGGCCGATCACAAAAGAAACAAGACCTGCAATGGCAAAGAAATATACTTTTACCGATCTCTTCTTTTTTTCAGCAGAAACCTTTTCATAAATCTTCACATCTGCCAGCGAATCCACCAGTGTCATGTCCTGAACCATGACTTCCATCAAAGCAGAAGCCCGCACACGCACAGCATCACTTTGGCAAGCCTCATTATAAGAAATCAGATTTTTCTTCAGGACCCGCTCGAGATAAGCAATGATTTCTGTTTCTTTGTTCAATGAAGAAACCTGATCGATGATCGTATTCTTTTCACTTTCCAATAAGGATCGCATTGTCACCATAAAATACTCCGTTACCTGTATTTTACTACCTTTAAGACGAAAAAAAATCACCATCTCCAATGCGGAAACAGTGATTCTTTATGGCGCCTCAAACAGGACTTGAACCTGTGACAGCCTGATTAACAGTCAGGTGCTCTACCGACTGAGCTATTGAGGCAGCATTAGAAATATACTACACCCCCTCTTCCTTTGCAAGGATTTTCTTTTCATTCTGTTTTTACATGTGTTTATTCCATGATAATGTCTCAAGTGTTAGAAAGGGAAAATGTCCCAGGCAGATACAGCCTGAAACTGACAGTTTTTATTGCCAGATTGGCTT
>OMXQ01000117.1 GCA_900315065.1 uncultured Erysipelotrichaceae bacterium | reverse complement strand
AAAATATGATCTTGGTAAAAATGGAACATGAAAAGCGGGAAAATCTCCCGCTGATCTTTAACCCTTTACAGGACATTATCGAAAACTATTGACACCGTGGAGCTCATTGAACCCAAAACAGGAAAAGAATAGAATGGAGAAAAGGAGAATGCAATATCTATGACAGACACAAAGGACCTGAAGCAGCAGGCAGAAGAAGCTGCTGAAAAAATCAAAGAAGTAAGTGAAACAACCCTCAATGCTTTCAAGGAAAGCGAAGCAGGAAAGAAGATTGTCGGTGAAGACGGCAAGTTCGGCAAGGATGATATGGACAAGCTTGCCAATGCTGCTAAGGAAGAAGCAGGAAAAATCAAGGATGCCGTTCTTGGCGAAGACGGTAAGTTTGATCAATCTGATGTGGACAGACTCAAAGGCAAAGCTGAATCTGTCTTCAATGATCTGAAAAAGAAATTCTGACTGATAAAATACAAAAGATCCGGAAAATTCTCCGGACCTTTTCTTTCTGATTACAGATTCAGATCAAAATCTGTCGTGTTTTCAGCCGGCAGATAGAAGGAATAAATACTGTCTCCTACCTTCAGCCAGGCACTCATGTCTGCCATCCAGATGTAATCATCCGCTGTCACAAGACCTTGTTTCAGAAGCGCAATGAGTTCTTCTTCCGCATATGGTCCGTACTTTGAACGATCATGTTTCATGTAATACCAGATCTTATCCATATTAGTTCTCTTCCTTATTCTAATTCTCAGGTGTCGTTTCTGTATTTACAGCTGCCTTCTGAACTTCAATGACATAATCTGCCTTGCCGGTGATCTTGAACTTCTGGGTCGGATCCAGAACGGAACAGGAAGCCTGGAAGTCTTCAGGCATCTGCTGGAAGACATTCTGGGCAGTGATCTCCTGGCCGGCCGGCAATACATACTTGGCACTGTTCAGGTCTGTATTGGAACCGCTGAGACGGAAGTGGAAGATAACATCGTATTGTTCAATGGAATAAGTCAATACAGCCTTGCCTGTTTCACTTGTCGTATAAGCAGAACTATTGGAATACGCAGTGACTGCGATATTGTGAGATGTACCATTGCCGACATTGGTTCCGGCAAGATTCAGTGTAATCTTGTTGGCTTCTGTCTTCTGATCCGGACCGCCGTCCAGATTGACAACATAATAATCCGCATTTTCTACTGCATCCCAGGAAATAGTCCAGGCACCTGTCTGAGACTGGCCGGTGATATTGGCTGGTGCAGCGAGCTGCTCTGACTTTGGTACATAACGATAAGTGATGGTACCTGCTTCACTGTCAGGATATTTCTTCGGATCATTTGCCTTGGCAACAACCGAGATTGTATATTCCTTGTCTTCCTTCAAATCTGCTGCAGGAACACTGGTTGAATTGGAAGCAGCCTTGATGGTATCCATGCCGGTAATGGAAACTTCATAATAATCAGCGTTTTCAACCGAATCCCACTTGATGGACAGGTTGGCTGTTGTTGCGGTTGCAGTGATATTCTGCGGTGCTGCAAGAGTTGTATCAGCACTTGCGCTTGTTTCAATTGCAGAAGACTTTTCATACTGGCCGTATGTATTATCCCCGGTACCATAGAGGTTGCCTGCTTTGTCGACTGCTACATAAGTACCCTGGTAAGCAGCGACATGCTGGATGTTGGTCCAGCCGGAAACAATTGTTTTCATATCATCATCGCCGCCGGCAAGAGAAACCGTACCGTTCTTGTTAATGCCAAGCATTGCATCGGTTCCAATAGCTGCCCCGGTGATATCTTTCCAGGAACTTGTATCCAGAACCTGGGCAGAACCAAGGGCACTGGTCTTGACTGTACCGTCCTCAAGAATCATGGCAATCATATTATCGGAAGCAACGACGCTCTTTACGCCAGTCTGGTTGGCAATTGCAGAATTGACAGAACCTGCTGCTTTCATTTCACCGTCTTTGGTAAGACCGATTGTGATCCCGTTGCCGGCATAAACAGAGGCAATGTTTTCCCAATCAGAAACCTGGCAGGCATTTTCATTGCCGTTGCAAACGACGGTGCCGTCGCTCTTCAGACCGACGCTGTGGTCAGCACCAGCCGCAATCATTGTAATGTCTTTCCAGTCAGATAAATCTTCACCTGTATTGGAAACAACTGTACCGTTATTCTTCAGACCTAAGGCATGACTGCCATACGCAGAAACCTGAACACTTCCGGCAAATTGGGAAACCGCATTGAACTGGCCGTATGTCTTCAGCTTGCCGGCATTATTGACATACAAAGTATACTTGTCACCTTCTGCCAGTCTGTTGGTTGTTGTAAGCGAAACCTTGCTGGAAGACTTGCCGCCGTTGAAGGCAACAATCACAATGATCACAAGCACAAGAGCTGCTGCAACAATGCCGCCGATCATGCCGATCTGTTTCTTACTCAGCTTCTTATTGGACTTCTTCTTAGGAGCCGGCTTTTTTCTGAGCGGGCGTTCTTCTGTTTCTTCCGCTTCCTCTTCTTCCTCAGGTGCTTCCACCTGAACAGTACCAGCTTCTCTGGTATCGGCAATTTCTTCTACCTGGGTTGGTTCAAATTGCGTTGTATTCATCACTCTTGTGCCGCCTGAAGCATCCTGGGTATTTTCGAGGGGATCAGCAGCCGTCATCTGCTGGGTCAAAGCCGCGGAAGCAGGATCCATAAACGGAATCGTAACTGAGTCAGATAAATTGCTCTTTGGAATAACAATTTCCTTTGTATTATCTGCCAATGCATCTACTGATACATTGAAAAGATCTGCCAGTATCTTGAGCTGATGAATTGCCGGGATTGCGTTGCCGTTTTCCCAATTCATATATGTCGCAACAGGGACCGCAAGCTTGTTGGCCAGATCGCCCTGAGCATATCCGTAGTGTTTTCTTAATAAAGTCAGTTTTTCCGGAAGTTTATTCATGTTTCAACCCTCCTGACTGTTATTTTATCTGATTTGATAAAACAGTTCAACAAGCGTAAAAAAGAAGGCCGCATGAGCGACCTTCTTTTCCGGTTTTTTCGTTGAAGTTAATTACTTAACGTTAGCGAAGTACTTGATTGTACGAACCATCTGGGAAGTATAGGAGTTTTCATTATCATACCAGGAAACTGTCTGTACTTCAAATGTGTCGTCGTCAATCTTGTTAACCATTGTCTGTGTAGCATCGAAGATGGAACCATGTGTTTCATCAATGATATCAGAGGAGACAATGTCTTCTGTGTTGTAACCGAAGGAAGCGGATTCAGCAGCCTTCATAGCAGCATTTACCTTTTCAACAGTTACATCCTTGCCCTTGACAACGGAGAACAGCAGTGTTGTGGATCCTGTAGGAACCGGAACACGCTGAGCAGCGCCGATGAGCTTGCCGTTCAGTTCAGGAAGAACCAGGCCGATAGCCTTAGCAGCACCAGAAGATGCAGGAACAATGTTGCAAGCACCAGCTCTGGAACGACGCAGGTTGCCCTTTCTCTGCGGACCATCAAGAATCATCTGGTCACCTGTGTAAGCATGAACTGTGCACATAATACCGGACTGGATCGGATATGTGTCATTCAGAGCCTTAGCCATAGGAGCTAAGCAGTTTGTTGTGCAGGATGCAGCAGAGATGATCTGATCTTCAGGAGTCAGTGTCTTTTCGTTTACGGAATAAACGATTGTCTTCAGATCGCTTCCAGCAGGAGCGGAGATAACGACCTTCTTGGCACCAGCATTGATGTGAGCCATGGACTTAGCCTTGGATGTGTAGAAACCTGTGCATTCAAGAACTACATCAACATCAAGTTCACCCCATGGGCAGTTATTGGCATCCTTTTCCTTGTAGATACGGATTTCCTTGCCATCAACTGTAACTGTGCCCTTTTCATCATCAGCGGAGATTTCATGATCCCACTTGCCATGTGTTGTATCGTGCTTCAGCAGGTATGCCAGCATGGAAGGTGTTGTCAAGTCGTTGATAGCAACAACTTCATAACCCTCGGATACGAACATCTGTCTGAAAGCAAGACGGCCGATACGACCAAAACCGTTAATTGCAACTCTTACATCTGTCATTGTCTTTTACTATAGACCTCCTTATGTTGCGATTAAATTATAAGAGGGTTTTTATAATCAGTCAATTGTGAATCCTTTAATTAGTAATTACGCATGACCCTGATTTTGAAAATGCTTGTTTATCGCAAGCACTTTTTTTGTGTTTATTTATATAGCATATATATGTATACTATATTT
>OMXQ01000118.1 GCA_900315065.1 uncultured Erysipelotrichaceae bacterium | reverse complement strand
AGAGGTAAATGATAAAAAGTCAGAAAAAAAAGCAGCCATACAAATTTGTATGACTACTGAAAGAGCTCGAATGGTCAACGTCTTAATTCAATGACATTGCTTTTTTTACTTCTTTTTGATCTGATCAATCTGGATGTAACTATCTTTGCCATGCCCCTTGACAGTTACCTTCAGACAATCTCCTTTCTGCAGACTCCCGTCTTCACTATCATCAAGCACATAGCCGAGCATCATGCCGTGATATCTGCAGCGGATATAAACATCTACTTTTCCATCTTTTGTTGAATCTGTGAATACTTCATACTTTACCAGGCTGTACCGGCTGCGATAGCGGTCTAGATAGATATTCCGGCTCAATCCGCTCAATTCAATATCCCGGGCCAGATTTGCCCTTGAAATACTCTGCAATCTCTTCAAAGTAACCGGCCGGATATGATCCGGGTCAATCAATTCATTCTGGAACGGATACTTTTCCACATCTTCCATATGCAAAGTCACCGGTTCCGTGTCGTACCAGACTTCCGGCTGGCGCGGATCCAGTTTCTCGTAAACAAAAAAACAGATTCTCCCCGCTTTATCTGCATAGCAATACGCAATCACGGATGTCTTGTTCAGATCATGCGTCAGATCAGCATCTCCATCGATCCGGATCGATTTCCGGAAATAAGCATTCAGTCTAGCTCCTCCTAAAGTCATCATAATTCTCCCTCGTACAAGTGTCACTATAAGATATCTTCATTATATATTGAATATCTTTATTCATATTTTTGCTCATATGTTCGTATTAAGGAAATGAAAACAATGAAAAATATCTGTTTTAGTAGACCTTTTCTATAATCAATATATTTTATGTAGATTATCACAACTTTTGTGCAGATCAGCTCATCTGTTTCAATAATAAGGAAAAAGCAGAATTTCAGGACTTATTCTGCTGTTCGCCCATTTTGCAGTATTGGTCTTCAATTGCATGCATAATATCTTCTCTGACAAAATAATCATCACTGAAAAGATGCACATAGCCTCGTAAAGACTGTGCCTTCATCCGCAGCATCTTTGCTTTCTCATTGACGAAGATTATGCACTTGTGCCGGCCGTTTTTGGCTTCCTGAATCAGATTCATGCCCGCTGTGTTGCCGTCAAAAGCAATCAATACGGAAGGCATCCGCTTGAAGACTTCATAGGAAAAACTCTTGTACAGCCCCATTCCATAAGGCTCAATGGAAACTTTCACTTTGACTGGTGCCTGGTTCAGTTTCTTTTCTTCCGCCTTTGTGATTACGCTCGGTACAATCGCAAAAATTTCAAACTTCCCACGGTTCTTTTCCAGCAGATACTTTTCATAACCCTTCAGGCTGTTGCCGATGACAAAGAACATCTTTTCCGGATCTCCTGCCTGTAAAAGAAAATCCAGCAAAGCACAATTCTCTTTCGTCATTCTGGTCACATGAGAATCATTGTTAAAAGACCCGCCGCCGATGACAACCGGAACTTTTTCTGCCGGCATATCCGCCAGCTTGCCAGCCAGAGCAGTCTTGCTGTCAAGAAGATCTGTTCTGACTTCAAAGCCGCTCAGGGTCTGATTTTCAGCTTTGATCTTTGCAGTATAGTATGCAGATACATCCTGCTTTCCGATTTCTTTTTCATACACAGCCTTTTTCTCTTCAAAGGCTTTTTCACTCACATCAATAATGTGATCTTCCGCATGTCTCATCTGCTTCATTTCTTCATGCGTCAGACGCAGCATTCTTTCCAAAGCCAGCTGTTCATCAATGGAATCTGTTCCATACAAAGCACCGCCGTCGCTTCCCTGCACGCAGGCAATGCCGGCTGCCAGATATTGTTTCAGCGGATGATCCTGCAGAGCACTCAGATTATTCAGACGCACATTGGAAGTAATCTGAAATTCCAGCACAACATGATACTGCAGAATATCTCTGATCAATTGTTTTCCCTTGGCAGTTTTCAGATTTGCGGTATACAGACCGTGTCCGATCCTGATCATCGGTACCGGCTGATCAGGTTCAAGACCATCGATTATACAATGAATACTATTGGAAACATTATCACGCAGACAATCATTTTCGCCGGCATGAATACGAACAACAAAAGAAGGAATATCACGCGCAATATGAACGATTTCCTTAATCGGCAAAGCAAAATCACGAATGTCGTTTACTTCTTCACCGACAATATCCACGCCGGCAACATACGGATCACCTGCAGCTGCTTTCAATACCTGCAGATTTTCCTGCAGATTAACTGCACCGGCTGCCGGATCCGGTCCCATTGTGACCGGCACTCTTCTGATCGCTGCAAGAAAACGCAGCAATACTCCTGTTTCCTTTGTAATTGCCGGCATGCATTCATGGACTTCCTTCAGAAACTGCGCAGCCTTGGCACGCTTGACCAGCGTCGTATCAGAAATTTCAGCATACTTCACGCCGGTCTTCTGATAGGATCTTGCCACCCACAATAATTTATTCTGAAACAAAGAGAAATTCTGATAAGCCGGATTCTGCCTGTCTTCTGCCATCTGAAACAAAGCAGCGGAAATATCCCTGTCCGGCACCTTGTCAAAAGAATGAAGACGGATCTTTTTCTGGGTTGATACGCCCTTGGTAAAGACATAGCGGTAAATATAAACTTTTTCAAGATTGGAGAAAACTGCCTGGCCGTCCTTCATGATGGCTAAAGACTGGCGGATCGCAGAAATGTTATAGGCCGCATTGTCCATATTATTCAGAATCAGATCGGCAAAATTGATCAGAGTTCTGTCATTGATCCACCGCTCAAGATACTTCCCTTTCAGATCCAGAGCAGGCATGGCATCAATCACTTTCTGTCTCTTTTTCTGCAGCTCTTCCACCTGCTTTTCCGTCAGCTTCAGGCCCAGTTTCTTTATGTAATAGAAAGGATAATCAATCTGATGGAAAATACCCAAAGCAATCAGAAGATCCGGGGTCAGATTGGCATTCATGTGAGTATGAAGATCAGAATGGAACTTGCAGTCGGTGAAAATATAGGACTTGATCAGAGTCTGTTCAAAAGACAGATGATAATCCTTGGTCTGCGACATCAATGTCTTGGCAATTGCCGGCAAAGATGCCTTCATTTCAATTCTTCCGTCCGGATAGATGTTGGCTGTTTTGGTATTGCTCAGGCGGAAAATATAAACTTCATGATTATTGCCGTCGGTATAACTTGGCACGATGCCTTCAATAATCTTCATACCGTCTTTGTTGTATGACAAAGGCAGTCCGCATAAGCGGGCAAGATTGGTAATCAGATTGCCGGTATGGTGATTCGGTGTCTCCAGGAGATAATGCAATTCTCCCTTTTCCATATTCAGATGAACAATCACGTCCTTCTCTTTATCAAGATAAAATGTTCCGAAATATGACATGACACCTTCCTTTCTGCACCTGCAGATGCTTTCCAAGATTATACCCCAATCACATTGATCCTTGACGATAAAGAAAGAAGTTCGTTTGTACCATCCTGTCGTTAAACAAAACCAGGGCTGGAAAGATACGTTTACTATGCCCTGTACACTCATCTGTGCAGGGTTTTCTATTTGTTTCTTTTCAACTCACACCAAGAAAGGAAACAAAATGACACAGGAAAACAAAAGAGAACGGGAATCTCTGACGCTGCTCGGCAGCAAAAACAACAAGTATGCGTATGATTATGATCCTTCCCTTCTCTAACGCTTCACCAACAAACACCCGGACCATGATTACTTCGTCAAATTCAATTGTCCGGAATTCACCAGTCTCTGTCCGATCACCGGCCAGCCTGACTATGCAACAATCTACATCTCCTACGTACCGGAAACTTACATGGTTGAAAGCAAGAGCCTGAAACTATATCTCTTCTCATTCCGCAACCACGGTGATTTCCATGAAGACTGCGTCAACATCATCATGAAAGATCTGATCAGACTGATGGATCCGAAATACATTGAAGTCTGGGGCAAATTTCTGCCAAGAGGCGGCATTTCCATTGACCCGTATACAAACTACGGCAAACCGGGAACCCCATGGGAAAAAGTCGCCTGGGAAAGACTGACGCACCACGATATGTACCCGGAGAAAGTAGATAACAGATAAGTATGAATAAAACGTAGCGCATATAGAAAAAGTAGCGCACATGAAAGAATCCCACTGTGAGGTGGTCAACTTGACCTGCAATAAAGTAGAATGTTCT
>OMXQ01000119.1 GCA_900315065.1 uncultured Erysipelotrichaceae bacterium | reverse complement strand
GTTATCCAGGCAGCTATTATTGTATACGATAACGCAAACAGATCAACCCAAAATAAAAAGATGGCACTTTAATAGAGCCATCTGTAAGATTTAATTCCGATTAATTTTTTCGCTTTTGGAACTGGAATTTAACTTTTCACTTGAGCTACAATTTATGTATCTGATTTCTTCTTCCTTCGTCATAATCCGGAAAATCTGCTAAACTTGAAATATACACAGCAGTATCCATACTGCAAAGGAGAAAATCATATGGGACTTATTTCAGCAACGCTTTCCGCAGCCGGATCTACACTGGCGGATCAATGGAAAGAATATTTCTACGTAGATGCAATTCCGAATGACACAATTGTCATCAAAGCACACAAGAAAGTCAGAGGTTTCGGCAATCACGGCAGTGACAACATTATCTCTGACGGCTCTGTCATCGCAGTCGCTGACGGCCAGTGCATGATCATTGTGGAACAAGGCCAGGTCGTTGATCTTTGTGCAGAACCAGGCCAGTACGTTTATGACTCCAAGACGGAACCATCCATCTTTACAGGTTCCTTAGGAGACGGGATCAGGAATGTCTTCGCTGAAATTGGCAGAAGAATTACTTTCGGCGGAGGCGCTGGCGCTTCTCAATACGTTTATTTTGTCAACACCAAAGAAATTACCGGCCTGAAGTACGGCACTGCTTCCCCGGTACCATTCAGAGTGGTTGATGAAAGAGCCGGCATTGACATGGACATTTCCGTCAAGGCCTTCGGCGACTATTCCATCAAAGTTGCAGACCCGATCCTCTTCTATACAAACGTATGCGCAAATGTCAGAGACGAATATAAAGTCGAAGACATTGAACCGATGCTCAGAACAGAATTGCTCACAGCTCTGCAGCCGGCCTTCGCAAAACTCTCAGATGCCGGGGTCAGATACTCCCAGGTACCTGCTCACGTAGCAGAACTGGCAGACCTGCTCAACACAGAACTTTCAAAGAAATGGAAGGATCTCAGAGGCATTGAAATTGTTTCCATCGGCATGTCTTCCATCAAGGCTGATGCAGAAGATGAAGAAACCATCAAGCAGATGCAGAAAGACGCTGCTTATACAAATCCGAATCTGGCTGCTGCCGCTGAAGTCGGTGCTCACACTCAGGCAATGCGCGATGCTGCCAAAAACGCAAACGGAGCTGCCATGGGCTTCATGGGCTTCAATGCCGCTCAGAATTCTGCCAATATCAATGTCGGCGACCTCTATGCAAAGGGACAGGCACAAAATACTGCTGCCGGCACAGACACATGGACATGTCCGAAGTGCGGTGCGCAGGCTTCCGGCAACTTCTGTTCCAAATGCGGAACGAAGAAACCTGAATCTGACAAGTGGTACTGTCCGAATTGCGGCCAGGAAAACACCGTCAACTTCTGTTCCAAGTGCGGCACGAAGAAACCAGAATGAAAATTGATCATGCGCGCTACAGAAGAAAACTGCTGGACAACCGCCTGGTCGGTATGATTCTAGCGCTTGCCTCTGCCTGTATGGCGCTGATCCTCTACATTATCTCCAAGGCTGTTTCCTAGAAAGGAGCCACATGCCCAACAAACTAACCAATTATCAATGTCCTAACTGCAACGGACCTCTGAAATATGATCCGAAACTGCAGAAACTGAAGTGTGATCAGTGCGGTTCCACTTTTACCATTGAACAGATCACTGCCCAGTTTGCCGAGCAGAATGCGGAAGCTGTATCTGTAGATGACGCGGCTGCCCAGGCAGGTGCTGCTGAAACCCTGCAATGGAGTGCAGAAGAAGCCAGTCACATGCGTGCATATAACTGTCCTTCCTGCGGTGCCCAGCTGATCACAGATGATACAACCGCAGCCACGGCATGTCCGTATTGCGGCAATCCTACTGTCATTCCTTCCCAATTTGAGGGTTCTTACAAACCGGACTGGATCATTCCTTTCCGCAAGCAGAAAAAAGATGCAACAGATGCGATCCGCCAGTTCTATAAAGGAAAACCATTCTTACCGAAAACATTCTCGGAAGAAAACCACATCGAAGAAATCAAAGGCGTCTATGTTCCTTTCTGGATGTACGACGGCAGTGCCTATGCAAACATGCAATACCACGGCACCAGAATGGAAACCTACCACCAGGGTGATGATATCGTTACGATTACCAGCCACTACCAGGTCGGCAGACAAGGCACAATCAACTATCAGAAAGTCCCGGCAGATGCTTCCAGCAAAATGCCGAATGATCTGATGGATTCCATTGAACCTTTTGACTACAACGACATTAAGCCTTTCTCCATGAGCTACCTGCCCGGCTTCCTTGCCAACCGGTATGATGAAACCTACCAGCAGAACGAAAACAGAGCAGACACCCGGGTTAAGAACACAGCTATTGAAAAAATCAGCGAAACTCTGATCGGCTATTCTTCCCTGATTCCCCAGGTCCAGGATGTCAGTATTCACCCCGGCCTTGTCCACTATGCTTTCCTGCCGGTCTGGCTTTTATCCACAAAATACCATGGCAAGGTCTATCTCTTTGCGATGAATGGCCAAACTGGAAAGATGGTCTCTGATAACCTGCCATTGGATTTTGGGAAAATGATTCTTACCTTCCTGATCCTCACGCTTATCATTGCCGTTATTGCCTGGTTCCTTGTCGGAATGCTTCTGTAAGGAGGACCTATGAAAAACAAACTCAGAATTTTATCAGGCATCCTTCTTACCCTGATTCTTACTGTTTTCAACTTTCTGCCGATCAAAGCTGACAATACAGAATGGATCAGAGATGATGCTGGCCTTCTTGAACAAAATGAAATTCAGGAACTGAACCAGAAAGCAGCGGAAATTTCTTCCACTTACAATGTCGGTGTCTACATCAGACTTGAAAACAACCATGACGGGTACAGTGACATTGAAGACTACGCAGAAGCCCTCTATTCCAATGAATCTCTCGGCCTCAATAGCGAAGCTGTCATGTTAGTCATCACTATGGATGATAGAAGATATGACATTCTCGCCCATGGTGACAATGCCAATGCCTGGTTTACAGACTATGGCAAACAGGAAATGGCTGATGAATTCCTGCCGGATTTATCCAACGGGGATTATTATGGTGCCTTTGATACCTTCCTTTCCACTTGTGAAGATTACATGGAAACAGTGAAAGAAGGCAATCACCCGGTTGACACCTGGATTCCGGAAACAGAAGAAATGACACCGGAAGAAAGGGCTGATGCTCTGCTTCATACCCGCCTGATCGCCTGCGGCCTTGTCTCTCCGTTAATTGCCCTGCTCATCTGTATCTTCATCGCTTCCAGAAACAGAACTTCTCATATCAAACGGGAAGCTTTGGACTATATCGGCGATGGCCTTCACTTAACCGGTTGGCAGGACATCTTCCTCTATCAAACCAGAAGCGTCCAGCATGTGCCTAAGGACAATGACTCCGGCCACTTCGGCGGTACTTCCACGAATTCCGGCGGCTTCTCTCATAGCTCAGGCAGTTTCTGATGCATCAGATAAAGAGCTGATCAGATACATGACCAGCTCTTTTATTATGCTTGCGCACTCCATCAGCCTTCGTGTATGCACTAGGTGTAAAGATTCAACAGAGACAATCATCATTCAGAAAAGGAGAACACACAATGACCCAGAAACATTGGCAATCACTGCGCAGGCAGGCATCTGATTCACGATACATGTTATTCCATGTCATATGGATTGCACTTGCAACCTTATTCACTTCTATGATCATAGATTATACAAATTCCCTGATTGGAAATCTGTTAAGAATTGCGGCTGGTATCTGGCTGATCAGCTGGCTTATCTATTTCTTTCTGATCGATAAATCTGAAAAAGAAATGGAAGCTCCTATGCCGTTAGCTCAAAGTAAAGGCATCTATTACTACATCATCATTGCCCTCTGGCTGCTGGTAACTCTCCTGCAAAAACCATATCTTGTCTGAAACATCAATTGTCGTATTCTGGCCGGCAATTTTTCAAAAATATGGGTCTGTACGGAAACTTGTGTAAAGGTGTTATGAAATAAAAAAGGAATCTCGTATAATCATTAGCGACCAAACCAAAGAAAGTACGAGGTTCCCAA
>OMXQ01000122.1 GCA_900315065.1 uncultured Erysipelotrichaceae bacterium | reverse complement strand
TTCTTCTGTATGAATTTGTTAAGAAAGCCAAAGTATTTCACAACAGGTGACATTTTCATTAAACCAAGTAGGGTGACAAAATCATTTGTCCTTAACACCATGATCAAAAAAAGATTGCACATAACCAGATTGATAATCATAAACACGGGTTCTTTCAAAACCTGTCAGTTCGAGATGAATACAGGACGGCTTCAGAATACTGAGCAGTTTGTTTTTCCTTGCATACATTGCTTTTTCCTTCTGCTCGTCCAGGGCATAGTAGTCCTTCTTTCCAACCCGGTATTGTCTGTCTCTTCTTTTCTGATCCCGATAATTCTTGGCACGTTTATTGACGCTGTACAGAGCAGCCGCAAGCATCTGATCCGTAATGATATGTTTGTTGAGATTAGAACTGAATTCCTTCGGTGTTTTCATTTTTCTTTTCCTGCCTTTGCACACACATAGATTCTGATCTGGTGCCTCCTGAGATCAATACATGACAAAGCACCCCGGATTGTTGATCCGGTCGTATAAACATCATCTGCTAAGAGTATTTTCTTTGGAAGTTTAATACCAGGCTTGAGATGAATTGCTTTCTGCATTGCTTCTCTCTGACTGCCGCTTTTCCCCTTCTGTGAGATTTCTGCATCTTTGACAAAAGGTTCCAGCATTGGCATATGACACGAAGAAAACATCTCGTATAAATGAGAAAAGCCTCTTTCCTGTAGCTTTTCTTTCGAAGAAGGCATCAGACAGATGGTATAGCCTTTATACAATCTGCGGATCTTTTCCTTCACTTCAAAGAGAAACACATCTTTCAAAGCTTCATCCCCGCATTCCTTGAACTGAATCAGAGCAGATGCATATGCATCGTTGTAGCGATAGCTGCTTCTTGCCTCAATTCCTTCCACCAGAAATTTCTGCGGCTTATGCCGCCACTTCTTCCGGCACTCATGACAAAGCGGATCCTGTCCGTTAAGAATATCGTAAAGATCCCCTTCTCCTTTTTCTTTCCCGCACATCAGACAACGCATGCCTTGTTTGCCTCCTCAAGTGAAGTTTTGCACGCTTCACATAGATCGCTCCGCTTCCGACAGAGAAACAGAACATCGCCAGTCGGATCCTTGAAATCTCTGCCGGCTCTGCCTGCCATCTGGACAAGACCTGCTTCATCATAAACACCATGATCCGCTTCAAAGACACACACGTCCGCATGCGGAATCGTTACGCCTCTTTCCAGAACAGTCGTCGCAACCATGATGCCTTTCTGTTCCTTGCGGAAGGTTTCAATCAGAACATCTCTGTTTTCACTCTTTGAAGTCACGACTTTGCACGGCGTGAAAAAAACAGACAGAATTCTGCCCATGACTTCAGCCCCGGCAATCGTCGGCACAAAAACAATCCGCGGATGGGAAGTATGTTTCCTTAACCAGAAAAACAATTCCGGAAACAGAAGAAACAAAGGCCCGAGTCGAACGACTGGTACCGGAATCGGCTTTCCATGAGGACGCACTGACAGGACAAACTTCTGAATCTTCCCCTCTTTCACCCCCTGCTTCAGATAATCATCCGGCGTAGCTGTCAGATAAATGATGTGGCCGATGCAGGCAGAAGCAGCTATCCCGTGAAGCACAGGATCCCCCCGGAAAGGAAAAGCATCCGGTTCATCAAGAATCAGTAAATCAAAAGTCTGGTAATAGCGGTAAAGCTGGTGGGTAGTACACACAATCAGATCACCGTCCGTAATTGTCGTAAAGCCCTGGCAGACCGGCACAACTCTGGCATTTGGAAAATATTGTCCGAGTCTTTCTGCAACTTCCAATACAACCTGTCTTCTTGCAATCGCAAAACAGACTTTCTTCTTCAATTTCAGAAAAGCCGCAATAGACGCAACGGTCATTTCCGTTTTGCCGGCCCCGCAGACGCATTCCAACAGAACATCTGTTGAAAAAATATGAGATACGCAGGCATCTGAAACAACCTTCTGGGCAGGTGTCAGGGGATAGCGGAGCAGATATTCTTCACTGCCTTCCCGGATTTCTTCTACCGGTACCGGATTTCTTTCTTCTTCAATCAATATTCTTCCAAAAGAAATACAACGGCGGCAATACCAGCCTTTGGAGCCGGGATAAAACCAGGCGGGATCTGTATTCTGACAACGCGGGCACTTCATCATTTCTCCTCCTGTTTATATCTACACGCGCACGATAAAATATCCAAAAGAAAAACCGGATTTCTCCGGTCTATTCCCTACATTATTTCAAATCAGAAGGCGTTGTAATCTTGATGTTTTCATAGCTGCCTTCAACAATTCTGACCTTTGTGTCACTGTACTTTTCAACCAGGCTTGCATCATCTGTCCCGGTAAAACCATCCATAACTGCTTTTTCCAGGCAATCAATCAGAAGACTTGTCTTAAAGCACTGCGGTGTCTGTACATTGACCAATGTGGAACGATCATAGGTTTCTGCAGCATAACCGTTTTCCACCCGTTTGATGGTATCCTTGCAAGGCACTGCAAGAATAGCACCATCTTCCTTTTCCATTGCCTGCTTGAGATCATTAAGATTCTTCTGAGATACAAAAGGACGGGCACCGTCATGCACAAAGACGATATCGCACATGACCGCACGCAAACCATTGCAGACACTTTCCTGTCTTGTCTTTCCGCCTTTGCAAAGAACGATTTTTCCCGGAAAACGATTGGTAAAATGATGTCTAAATTCCAGCGGATCCGTTACCACTACAATCTGTGCGCAATCCGGATCAGCCATAAAGACATTGACTGTCTTTTCAAGAATCAGAGTTCCATCTGCCATCGGCGCATAGACTTTATTATATCCTAGTCCCATTCTTGTACCGCTGCCGGCTGCTACAATCAAAGCACTGTACTCCATACACGTACCTTCCTTTTAATTTTTCTCAATTAAACCACATATTAAATAAAAAGAACAGTATAAAAAATCCCCTGATGATTGATCAGGAGATCAGCGAACCCATAATACCGAAAGAGAGAATAGTCATGATGACTGCGGCCAGGAAAACACCTAAGAGAATTGATAAGGATGCCTTCTTCAGATCCATATCAAAGATGGCAGCGACCAGAGAACCTGTCCAGGCACCTGTCCCAGGCAGCGGAATGCCGACAAACAACATCAGTCCGAAGAAACCATACTTTTCAATCTTTGGTCTGTTCTTTGCGGCTTTGTTTTCAATCCACTCGGCAGCTTTGGATAAATGATGATCACTCATCCAGTGCAGCAGCTTCTTGATTCCCATCAGAATAAAAGGAATCGGCAATACATTACCCAATACGCACCAGAAAACTGCTTCCCACATCGGCATTTCCAATAAACGTGCCAGGATCAGTCCGCCTCTTTCTTCAATAATCGGAAACATGGAAATAATAAATACAGAAGCCCACTTTGGCAGCATCACATGCTCTGCCCACCATATTACAAAACCTTCCATCGATTTTATTCTCCTATGACGCCTACTACTTTATCATAAAAATAGATGAAAAAATGTTGGACTTTGGAAAAATCTGAGGTATTATAGTTAGGCACTCAATGAGATGGGCCTGTAGCTCAGGTGGTTAGAGCGCACCCCTGATAAGGGTGAGGTCGTTGGTTCAAATCCATTCAGGCCCACCATCTCATTGAACTGCGGGGTTATAGCTCAGCTGGGAGAGCACCTGCTTTGCAAGCAGGGGGTCAGGAGTTCGATCCTCCTTAGCTCCACCTTGGAAGAACATCTTCGGATGTTCTCTTTTTTTTCCTTTTTCCTGTTTTCCATCATCCATGACCTGTAAAAATTTCGGTTCAGTACGGAATTCTGTGTAAATCAGAATTTTGATTTTCTTCTGCTTGCTTCCATAAGACGCAGAAAAAAGTATTCGTCATCTGGGTAACCATAGC
>OMXQ01000123.1 GCA_900315065.1 uncultured Erysipelotrichaceae bacterium | reverse complement strand
CATACGCTTACCTCGCTTACATATGAGAGTATAGCTGAAGGTCAGAGAAGGGCTGTACGTTCCAATGTACAACGCCAACACTTAGCTAGAAAAGAGCGATAAAATTTAAATAAGCACCAGCCATTTCTGACTGATGCTCTTAAAAATCAAACTAATTTTATTCAAATAAATCCGAATGTGAACCTAGCCGATATAACATCAGCACTAGGATTTCATTCCTTCGTTCATAGATCAGAAGCCAATCTGGTTCTATGTGGCATTCCCGTGTTCCCTTGGAGTTTCCTGTTAAAGGATGATCACGATATTTTGCTTCCAATATTCCACCACTTGCAAGAGTATTAACTACGTTCCAAAGTTCATCGAGATTTTTGTTTTGCTTCTTGGCTTGCTTCAGATCCTTCTTGAATTGACTAGTAAATTTGACTTCGTATTTCATTCATCAAGTGCCTTTTTCAGGTCATCCATGCTGGTATAACCCTTAACATTCGGATCATTAGCAATACGTCTTCCTTCTTCGATCGCTGCAACCGTTTCAGCATTTGGAACTTCAAGTTTTAGTGAGAAAGGTATTCCCTTTTCTCGAATCGTAGCTCTTAAAAACATGTTAACAGCAGTAGTCATAGTCAAACCAAGCTCTGAAAATATCTTCTCAGACTGATTTTTTATTTCCTGATCTGTACGAATATTGAGATTTGTTGTAGATGCCATTTACTCACCTCCTATATTAAGATGAGCATAGTCAAATGTTCGTCGTTTGTCAATACATTGTCATTATAGTTAGTGATTACGCATGATTTTCTCGCAGGGATTGAAAAATCATGAACTTCAGTTATACTAAAAATGCAAAAAGGCACTGCGACAAGCAGTCAGGCTAGTATAACGTTTTAAGAGCTGAAATGCTCAGAACCGCTTACTTGGCAGAGTGGCGGTTTTTTTATGTGTTTTTCTAATCCAAATCGCAGCCGTAAACTGCCAGATATGAAAAGTAATACGCATAAGCCTCACCTCCTTTCGGAAGCAGGCTGACCGCCTGTTCTTGTAACAGCACCTTGCCTGAAATCAGGCACTCATGAAATTTCTGGCTTTTTCAGTACTTTTTTTCTACTTTTTTCCGTTCTCTGATCATAGCGTTTTTATACTCATTTTCATGTATTAAAAAAGAAGCAATTCATGTATTCATGCATGTTTCACTTCTTTTCTTATTCTATGTATTATTATTTTTCCTGATCAGTCAAATGTATGAAGTTCAGGAATGTGTCTGTAAAGGCACTTGGCAATACCGTCATGGTTGTTGTCTTCTGTGATTTCATCTGCCATTGCTTTGACTTTCTCCTGACCATTTGCCATACAGACACCGATACCTGCGTAGTGTAACATAGAGATATCATTTTCAGCGTCACCAAATGCAATGCATTCTTCCGGTTTGATACCGACTTTTTCCATAGCAATCTTCAAAGCAGATCCTTTGTCTACGCCCATAGCTGTAAATTCATAGTAGAAGTTGGCAGTAAACATCATGGAAAGTTTTCCTTTGAATGGAGCTGCCATTTCTTCATAATGGGCTCTGAGATAATCAGAATCACCTGCGGTCAGGATCTTATTGACCGGGAAGTCCAGGAATTCCTTCAGGTTATCAACTTCCATCAGTCTGTAGCCGTTCATTCGAGCTTCGTATTCAATAACATTGAATTCTCTGTCACCGTCTTTGACCATGCAGTTGTATACATCTTCTACGACCATATGGGAACCATGGTTGATCATCGGTACGACATCAAAATTTTCCATGTGAGCCAGAACCTGCTTGCTCAAGTCTGTCGGAATGGTGATATCAACATACACTTCACCAGTTGCACAATCTACGACTCTTGATCCGTTATAGCAGACAAACAGACCATGGTGTTCTCTCATATTCAGCTGGTCGCCGTATTGGAACAAGCCCTTGGCAGGTCTGCCGGATGCGATGACTAAGCGGATGCCGTAGTCCTGTGCCAGCATGAGTGCGCGTTTTGTTTCTTCTGTAATTTCCTTGCGGTCATTTGTCAATGTGCCGTCGATATCGAGTAATATTGCTTTAATTGCCATGATTGCCTCCTGTTAGTACAACAACAATAATGATGATCCAGATGATGCAGAATAGCGGTACTAATATGGTAAATTTCTTATGCAAAGTCTTATGGTGAAAATACTGCATGCCAAGATAACTACCGAAGCATCCTCCAATTGCAGCTATGCCGATGAGCGTGTCTTCCGGAATGCGCCATTTCCTGTGTCTGGCTTTGGATTTATCCATGCCGTAGAGAAGGAATGCCGCGATGTTAATCAGTGTCAGATAAATTACCATACAAAGATAATAGCACAGGCAGGTATCCTGAGCTGTTGCGGATTCTGAAATTATGATCTTCACAAGGATCCTGTAGACGATTTCCTTTCCTTCTTTATAATAATTACTAACTGAGGTGGCCTTATGAAGATCTATGCATTTGACGTCAGAGACGATGAAAGACAATACTTTGAACAATTGAAGAAGGAAAAAGGACTGGATATCCAGCTGAGAACTGACAGTCTGACTATGGATACCATTCCGTTTCTGGAAGAAAACAGTGCAGTCACAATCCTTGGTATGGAAAAATATGGGGAAGCAGAGATGAAAGCTCTCGCTGCCAAAAAAATTTACTACCTTTCCACAAGAACCATCGGCTATGATCACATTGATCTCGAAGCAGCGAAGAAGTACGGGATTCACGTTGCCAATGCGGCTTATGGTCCTGAAAGCGTTGCGGATTATACCATCATGATGATTCTTCTGTGTCTGCGTCCTTACAAGCAGGCTTTGTGGAGAATGCAGGTCAATGACTTCTCTTTGGGAGGATTGATCGGAAGAGAAATTCATGATCTGACCATAGGTGTTATCGGTACCGGCAGGATCGGTTCTACTGTGATCAGGGAATTATCAGGTTTCGGGTGTAAGATCATTGCCTATGACAAGTATCCGAAAGAAGAAGTAAAGAAGTATGCGGCTTATGTAGATACTCTTGATGAGTTATACAAGGAAGCAGATGTCATTACGATTCATACCGTATTGAATGATTCCACCTATCATATGATTGACGGGAACGCTATCGCAAAGATGAAGGACGGTGTCGTATTGGTCAACTGTGCAAGAGGTCCTTTAATGGATATGTCAGCCTTGATTGCCGGCATTGAATCAGAAAAGATCGGTGCTTTGGGGCTGGATACTGTAGAGAATGAACAGTCTTATGTTCATCAGAATCGTAAAACAGACATCTTCTCTGACAGAGATATTGCTTATCTGAAGCAGTTCAAGAATGTCATCTATACCCAGCACATGGCTTTCTATACGGAAGAAGCAGTGCGGTCAATGGTAGAAGCCGGTGTCCTTTCCTTAGTTGATATGAATCAAGGGAAAGAAACCCGTCTGCAGTTAGTTTGATGCATGGTGATTCATGCATCATTTTTTTATTTTGTCTTTTGTGCACGCATAAAAAGAGTATCCATTTCGGGGATACTCTTTCTGACTGATTTGTCTGTTTGAATTAATACTCGAGGTTCCTGCCGTCCTTGTCAAAAACATGGATAACATTGCCGCCGAAGGTGAATTCGATTTCTTCACCGATCTTAAAGCTTCTGCCGTTCAGACCAAGTGTATCGACAATGATGATGCCGTCCTTGCCCATTGCATTGACATGCAGATGGATCTGGGAACCCATCATTTCAGAAACGTCGACAGTTGCCTTGACCATCTTGCCTGGAACATTGTCCAGAGAAATGTGTTCAGGTCTCACGCCTGCTGTGATTTCCTGGCTCTCAACGCCCTTGGCTGCCAGTCTGGCGCACTTGTCTGCGCTCAGT
>OMXQ01000124.1 GCA_900315065.1 uncultured Erysipelotrichaceae bacterium | reverse complement strand
GGCCATTTCGTCGCCATTAAAAGTGAAATATCGGGATGTTATGTTAAAAAATGATGATTAACATCGTACTTCTCAGGTCCCCTCTGCAAATGAACGTTTATAAGAAATAATGAAGCCTCTGGAGATAATCTCCGGGGCCTTTTTGCTGTGATATAGTCTGCCAGCAGCCTGTTAAACTGTTTTTCTGAGAGCAGTCTGGAAACAGCGACTGGTATCATTCATGGAGAGAACTAGATATTATCAATAAATGTGCACGAGAACAAAATAATGAGAAATCATTAACAAATTATTGAAATAGTTTAAAATTAAGCCTAATATTTATTTGTATGATAAGCGTGCACGAGAACGCAATGGAGGGAAACATGAAAGACAAAATGCAAGCAATCTATTTTAGAGGAGAGGGTAAATTCGAGTATACGGAGAATGCTCCGGTACCAAAGATCGAAAAGGGTAATGAAATGTTTGTCCGGGTCGATGCCTGCTCCATCTGCGGCACTGATGTAAATATCCTTGCCGTACCACCGAGAGTTAATGCTGCAAAGGACATTATCCTTGGTCATGAAATGACCGGAACAATTCTTGAAATCGGGAAAGATGTTCATGGCTACAAGCCGGGCGACAGAATCGTAATTGATAACAACCTGACCTGTGGTTATTGTGAAGAATGTCAGACAGGGCACTACAATACCTGCCGGAATATGGATTCCATGGGTGTTATGCGTGATGGAATCTTCGCAGAATACTGCGTAGTTCCGGAGTCTGCTGCAACAAAGATCCCGGCAGATATGCCTGTAGATCTGGCTGTATTCAGCGAACCGGTAAACTGCGTCATGGGCGGCATTCAGAAGCTTGGTGATATGATGCCGGGTGAAACCGTGGTTGTATTAGGTGCTGGTCCGATTGGTCTGTACTACACGAAACTCTGCCAGCTGAAAGGTGCAGGAAAAATTATTGTTTCTGAAGTTTCTGAATTCCGTGCAGGCTACGCGAAAGACATGGGCGCAAGTGTTGTCATTGACCCGTCCAAAGAAGACATGGTGCAGAGAGTTCTGGATGAAACAAACGGCTATGGAGCTGAAATTGTCATTGATACAGTCGGCTGCCTGCTTGGCGATGCAATTAAGGCAGTACGTCCGTCCGGAACAATCCTCTTGTTCGGTCTGAATGCTTCAAAGACAGAAACGATTTGCCAGGCAGATATCGTTATGAAAAATGTCGCTGTACGCGGCTCATATATCGGTCACTTCACCTTCGAACCTACAGTCAAGCTGCTCAGCAGCGGAATTGTTGACTTCAGAAATATGATTACACATCGTCTGGCATTAAGTGACTTCGGCAAGGGCATTGACGCAATGCGGTCTGGAAAAGGTCTGGAAGTTGTTCTCTACCCAGGTAAGACACCGGCAGAAGTTGAGGAGATGAAACACTGATGGGAATTCTAGTAGCTTTGATACCAGCCATTATGTGGGGTGTCAATCCGATTCTGGTTGGTAAAATTGGTGGGAAGCCAATTCAGCAGCAGATCGGCACAGCATTAGGTGCAACTGCATTTGCTGTAGTCCTGTATGCTATTCTCCGCCCGGCACTTACACCGGCATTGATCTGGGGCAGTATTATTTCCGGTGCCCTTTGGTCTGTAGGACAATTATTGCAGTACAAAAGCTATGTAATTCTCGGCAACGCGAAAGGTTTTGCCATCAGTACAGCATTCAACCTGATTTTGAATTCCCTGTTCGGTGTACTGGTTTTCCATGAATGGCCGACATCGACCACAAAGCTGCTTGGCTTCGGCGGACTGGCAGTTATCATTCTCGGTGCTGTTCTGCTTTCCTATTCAGATAAACAGGAACAGGCGGACTTTAAGAAAGGTATCATTGTACTGATTATTGCGGCTGTTGGATTTACAGCTTACTCCTGTGCACCGCGCTTTGTAGAGGCCAGCGGCATTGAAGCCGTACTGCCTCAGTCATGGGGAATGGTTGGCGGCTCCCTGCTTCTCTCGCTCTTTGAACCTAAAGATATCAGAAAGTTTGACAGTGTTACATTCCGGAACATGGTTCCGGGTCTGCTTTGGTCTGTTGCAAACATCGGAATGATCTATGCAAATGCAATGAACGGTGTTGCAGTCGGATTTACACTTTCTCAGCTGGCAATCGTTGTATCGACCTTTGTTTCCCTGGTAATCTTCCACGAGAAGAAATCTCCTGCTGAACTAAGGCATACTCTGATCGGTGTGGCGCTGGTTGTTGCAGGCTGTGTATTGATCGGATTAACAAAGATGTAGTATGATTTAAACTGTCTGAAAAATTCAGACAGTTTTCTTTTTTTATAAGAGGCAGAAATGAAGTTGACAAGTCAGAAAATTGCGGAAAAGGCTGGCGTTTCCCGAGGGACTGTCGATCGTGTTCTTCATAATCGAGGCAGGGTTAAACCGGAAACAGCAGAAAAAATCAGAAAGATAATTGCAGAGAATAACTACCAGCCTGACGCCTTTGGCAGCAATCTGGCGCGTCGTCAGGAGCGGGTAATTGGTGTTCTTCTGCTGGACCCGGAAAATCCTTTCTTTCAAGTGATGAAAAAGGGAGCCGATGATGCTGTCAGTCAATATAAAGACTACAAAATTGTCCTGAAAATGAAGAACATAGAAGGCGGAAATGAAGAAAGTTATCTTACTGCTTTGAACGAACTTCAGGAAAATACCGATGCACTCGCCATTGTCGGCTATAACACTCCAAAAATCATTCAGGAAGTAAACAAGCTCTGTAACAAAATTCCTCTGAACACCATGAATACAGACATGCCGGATTCCGATCGGATCGGCTTTCTAGGCATTGATGATTTCAGGGCAGGACAATGTGTCGGCCTGCTTACGAAAGAAATTCTGCCGTCAGGAGGAAATGTTTTCCTGATGAGCGGCCGTAAAGAAATCAAAACGCAGGAAAAGCGTGTTGAGGGATTTCTTGACTATACGAAACAATATACAGACCTGAACATAAGCAAAGTTGTTTATTCGGGAGATCACGCCGATATCGTTTATGAAGAAACTGCAAATGCCTTTATCCGGCATAAATATGACGGCGCAGTTCTGATGGGAGCTTATCTCAACGCGTTTACGAAAGCAATTGATGATCTTAATCTCTCTTACCGGCCGAAAATCATCGGTTTTGATCTGATTGATGCCAATCGCAAGTTATTGGAAGATGGTAAGGCAGACTTTGTCATCGGACAGCAGGGTTATTTCCAGGCATTCAATACTATTCACAGTCTGTGTGAATATCTCATTCATAAGACACCACTGAGTGAAGGAATTCATCTGCTGCCGATCACAATCAATAACCATTACAACATTTAAAAAGAAATCCGCTGAAAGGCGGATTTTATTAACATCTCATCAATACAACTTTGTCTGTAGGTTCTGTCATCTGGTTTTCCTTCAAGTGGATCGTAACTGTCCACGTAAACCATACTACCACCGCATTTACAGCGGATAGGATCACGGTTGTAACTATCCAGACAGATTGTACAGAATTTGAGCTTATTCATTTTCTGCTTCAGTTTTCTCTTCCGTTCTTCTCTTGTGCTGTTTATTTGCTGAGCCTCACCAAGCTGCTCATGAAGCTTATCAAGCAGGTCCTGTTCTTTATTGTTGTAGAAGCCATAATATCTGACCATACGGAAATGTGATTCAGGAATATGA
>OMXQ01000128.1 GCA_900315065.1 uncultured Erysipelotrichaceae bacterium | reverse complement strand
ATAGATCTCCGCACGGCCTACGAGGAATACCACTATGGCATATTTGCGGAGACTAATTCAGATACCGGGACCAACACTTAGCTCGAACATAGCGAAAAACAAAAGCAAAACTGCATCAGAAAGGAATTGTATATAATAAAGACAATGAAAAAGAAAAAACCGGGCAATATGCCCATGTTGACAAAAATGATTCTTTCCTACTCAGGACTGGTACTGGTGCTGCTGTTGGCGGTTTTCGGCACGCTTGCTGCCAGATCCATCCGGGCTGACAATGCTGATATGGAAAAAACAATCCGGGAAACTGCAATCACGCTGGCGGACAGTTCCTTTATCCGCAAAGGATTGGAAAAAGAAGAATTCAATGCAGATGAGATGTCATTCCTGTCTGAAATGAACGATACTTATGAAAACATCGATTACATCGTCGTCGTAAACAAACAGAATATCCGGATTTTTCATCCTCAGGCTGATCTGATCGGCAAACCCTTTGCCGGCAATGACGGGAATAAAGCCCTGGCAGGTGCGGATCCTTATATCACGGAACAAATCGGCGTTCATGAACTGCAGAAGCGGTGCTTTGCAGCTGTGTATGATGAAAATCATATACCGCTCGGCTTTGTCATGGTATCCACCAAAGCAAGCCGCTTTGCCGATGTAAAGAAATCCATTCTGATTTCTATTTCGAAACTATTTGTTGTCTTCTTTGCCGCAGGCATCCTTTCCGCTTATTTTATCGCCCGTTCCATCCGGTCAACAACATTGGGACTGGAGCCATTCCAGCTGCGTGATCTTTACGTAACGCAGAAAGATGTTCTGAATTCTCTCCATGAAGGCGTAATTGCTTCGGACATGGAAGGAAAGAGAGTTTATGCCAACGATTCAGCCGGCCGCCTGATCGGCGATGCAGAAGCTCAGCAGACCTTTCTGGATACGCAGCTGAAACCATACCTGACTGATCACCAATTTGAAAAGAACAAACGCATCCGCACCGACCAGAAAGAATTACTGCTCAACTACGCTTCCATCCCGGGAAAAAATGAAGATCTCGGATATATGCTCATCCTTCACGACCGCACGAAAGTCAATGAAATGGCAGAAGAACTCACCGGTGTAAGACATATTATTGATGCCCTTCGGGCAACGACCCACGAATACAAAAACAAGCTCCATGTCATACTCGGCCTTCTGCAGCTGGGGGAAACGGAAAGTGCCGTTCAATATATCAGCGATACCAACACTGCTGATTATGATACAATCACAAAAATCTATGATCACATCCACAACAAGACGATTGCAGCATTGCTGCTGGGAAAAATCTCAAGGGCAAAGGAACTCAATATTGTCTTCCATCTGCGGGCTGACAGTCACCTTGATGCCCATAATCCCTATCTTGAAGCAAATGATATTGTGACAATCTTAGGCAATCTGATCGAGAACAGCTTTGATGCAATGGCAGCCTGGAATCAGGAAAAAGAAGTGACCGTCTTTATCCGCAATGACGAACACGGGATCATCATTGAAACAGATGACACCGGTCCGGGCATGGATCAGGAAACCATAAACAGGATTTACCAGGGACCTTATACAACCAAAGGCACAGGCCATGGCATCGGGCTCTCTCTGATCAGAAAAATTATCACTCAGGCAGACGGCAGTCTTGAAATTGAATCTGCCCCGGGCGAAGGCACCAGCTTTACCATTACGATAACGAAAAAAAGACCGCAGAAGGAGACACTATGATTCGTACAATTATTGCAGAAGATGATGCTATGGTCGCTTCCATTAATAAAACCTACGCTGAAAAAAATGCGGATATCAAGGTCGATCAGATTTTTACTTCCGGTACCAATGCCTGGGAATACCTGCAGAAAAACAAAGCTGACTTATTGATTCTCGATGTCTATATGCCAGGCATGACCGGCCTTGAATTATTGGAAAAAATAAGGCATGCAGGCATGCAGACAGATGTAATCATGGTGACGGCTGCCAATGACTCTGCTTCTCTTTCCAAAGCACTGAGCCTTGGTATTATGGACTATCTGATCAAACCCTTTACGTATGAGCGCTTTGAAGAAGCTTTGCAGAAATGCATCAGCAGGAAGAAACTCCTCACTAACGAAAAACTGTTCCGCCAGAATGAAATTGATGCTCTGCTTTCCCATAGTCCTGCCAGAAAAACGCCGGAACTGCTTGAAAAAGGCATGCAGAAACAGACGCTGGATATGATTATCAAAGTCATGCAGGAACACCCTCACCAGGACATTACCAGTGAAGAATTATCAGAATTGACGCACCTGTCCAAAGTGACAGTCAGAAGATATATGAATTATCTGATTAACGAAGGAAAAGTAACTTCTACGGTTGATTATTCTACCGGCGGCAGACCAAGAATGTGCTACGAACTTGCTTCCTAGTCATGCATGCATAGGAAAAGGGGATTTCTCCCCTTTTTACTTTTATTCGTCTGTCTTCTTCAGGAATGCAAAGATTTCATCTTTTCTATCTTCCATGTCCTGATAACCAAGATCATAAAGCATCTGGGTGTGTTCCACATCACCCTTGAATCTGGATACAGGAATATTTCTGGTAGGCAATATATACAAGGCCTTGCCTTCATTGACAAGATTATGAATAATGTCCATCTGATGATAATAATTCAGATGACGGACGCCGTAGTCTTTGGCAACCTGCGGATATTCCTTATAAATCCGCTTCATCATAAACTTGAGAATTTTGGAAGAAGGTTTTCTGACATAATCTGCCGGCTTGGTAGTAATAATAAAATACTTTGTGCAGCCCTTTTCCATTGCTCTTTCAATCGGAATCATCTTGGTAATGCCGCCGTCAAGCAGATGCAGGCCCTTGTATTCAACAATCGCACTGGCGACCGGCAAAGCACAGGAACCATTCAATACAGTCAGATCATCTTCAATATCTTCCGGTCCGAAGAATTCGGTTTTTCCATGTTCCAGTACATAAGCACCGACTTCAACATTCATCTTCTGTTCGCGGATATCTTTGACAGACATGTGTTCCTTGCCTAACAGATCATCCTTGAAAATCTTTGCATAATCAACATAATAACCGCACCGCATCAAAGCTTTTACACCGACAACATCCGGCTCTGCCGCATAATGAACAGACATGTTGTAAGGCGTGTGCTTGTCCTTTTCCAGATAGCAGCATAGATACACTGCCCCGGATGAAATACCGACGTTGTAGTCAAATGTAATGTTGTGATCATTCAGCCATGCCAATGCACCGGATGTATAGGCGCCGCGCATGCCTCCGCCTTCAAGAACCAGACCGATTTTTTCCATATTTTCCTCCATTAGGGCTTAAGCCCTCACAAACGTTTGATGAATAAATGTGCGTTGCGTACTATTCTGTAGGTAGAGCAGTGGGCCATGTCTAGA
>OMXQ01000130.1 GCA_900315065.1 uncultured Erysipelotrichaceae bacterium | reverse complement strand
AAAAGTCATCCATGCCTTCAAGATCAGAGGCCGTTTCTTCCATACGGAATACTTCCGTCTGACCGAAGACAAGCCGGGCCTTGGCAAAAAAGGAGGTCTTGTCGGCCTTGAAGTCAACATGCGTCCGCCGGGAGGCTATACCACCGACATGATGAACTTTGCCAACGACATCAACGTATACAGCGTCTATGCCAACATGGCCATGTACAACCTTGCCATGTATGAAACCGACCGTCCGTATTACTGTGTCTATTGCGGCATACGTGATAAATACGAATACACCAATGGTGAAGCAGCGGTATTTGCCCGCTATGGCTCAGCCATCTGTATGCATGAGCGCATGCCTGGCATCCTCGGCTCAGCCATGGGTGAAGACATGTACATTGCCCGCTTCAAGCGCAGGGAAGATGTCAAGGCATTCATCCGCTTTGTCATGGACAAATCCAGGGAAACTGAAAAGAAGGAAACAGAGAAGAAATGAAAGTACAGTACTTTAAAGAATATTCCAGCTGCCTCGGCCGTGATATGGAATACAAAGTCTATGGCCATGCCGGCAAGCCGGTGCTTGCCTTCCCGAGCCAGGACGGCCGCTTCTTCGACTTTGAAAATAACGGCATGATCGGCTGTATCGAAGCCTATATCAACGACGGCAGAATTCAGGTCTTCACCTGCGATTCCAATGATGTCAATTCCTGGTCTTCCAAGTCATGGGACAACCGCAAGCGCATTGAGGCACAGGAAGCCTACTTCCACTATGTCACCGATGAGCTCTGCCCCCGCATCATTGCCATCAATGAAGAAGCCAACGGCGCCAGGGCAGACGGCATCCTGACAACCGGATGTTCCATGGGCGGCACCCATGCCCTGAACTTCCTGTTAAGACGTCCGGACATCTTCTCCGGCTGTATTGCCCTGTCCGGTGCCTATAACGCCAGACTGTTCTTCCCGGACTACAGTGATGATCTTGTCTATGCCAATTCCCCCGTGGATTACATCAACGGCATGCCCTACGATCACCCTTATGTGGAGATGTACCGCCACAGAGACATTATCCTGTGCTGTGGAAGAGGTGCCTGGGAACATCCGATGCAGGAAGACAGCGCCCGCATGAAAGAACTGTTTGAATACAAGAACATCCCGGCCTGGGTCGACTTCTGGGGCACAGACGTCTCCCATGACTGGCCATGGTGGCGCAAGCAGCTTCCCTACTATATGAACTTTGTCTGCTGAAACGATGTCCTTTGACATCGTTTTCTCATATGTTACCTGACTTTAGAAGTTAACGTTAAAAAATGGTGCTAAACCTCCGATATCAGAATCGGAAGTTCAGCACTTTTTCTATTTTTCTGGAGTTCAATATATAGTGATCCAGAGGCAGCTTTGTCATCTCTGCAAACTCCTTTATAAAGGGACTGTTGGTTGCCAGATTGATGTATTTTCCATCTGCTTCTACTACATTGAATTCCTTCATGAAATTGAATATTTCTGATGAAGAGTATTTATTTTCCAAAATCTTAAATTGAAGGATCCTGCCCAGAAGAACTGTCAGATAGCAGATCAGAAAATGCCCTTTGATTGTGTCCTCTTTCTGCAAGAATACAGGGCGTGCATCCAGGTCGGATTTCATGATCCGGAAGGATTCTTCAATACGCCAGAGATTGTGATAGGTGCTGTAGATGTCTTTGGGAGCCATATTAACTTCTGAAGTTACCAGCAGGTTATAACCTGCCAGCTTAAGGTCTTTCTCGATTTGCGCTTCATTTATCTCTGTAACCACCTTGTCATCTGTCTTTTCGCCTTTACTGGTTGACTTGAATGTGACGTATTTTGAAGATTCACCATATTCATTTTTCTTGGCCATAGACTGAGATAATCTGGTGGCTTTATCAACCATTTTCATGATTTCAAATTTCTTCTTTTTAGCCAGCTGCGGATTGTATGTTACAACCCGTTTTTCTTTTAAATTGACTGTATGTTTTTTGCCGTCTTTGTCTGTATAGGTATATGGGAATTTGTCGACACATGCCTTCCATTTGTATTTAAGGCTTCCATCTGGGTTCGTAACATTCTGATATCCGTTTTCCAGAAGAACCCATACTTTTTCCTTTTCAGGAAGTGTCTTTACAGATTTAGAGAAGAGATAGCCATCACCATTGCTTACCGCGTTAATGATATTTTCAGAGCAGTTGAGTCCCTTGTCAGCCACCTGTATGGTTTTCCCTTTAATACCTTGTCTGTTTTTCATAGAGGCAATAATATCCCTGAGAACTGGTTTCTCGGATTCGTTCCCTGGATACATTCTCATTCCAATCGGAATCTGGTTGGCATCCAGCAGAAGGCCAAGCCCAATGATAGGATCTTTCCTGTTTTCCTTACTTGGTCCTTTTCTTCTGAAATCGTCTTCACGGTCAATTTCAAAATAGAAGTTTGTGCAGTCAAAGTATGTTGTCGAAGTGGAAAGACCGTACTTTTCGGAAACCTGAGCAGTAAATAATTCAACAATTTTTTCATAATCACTTCCAAGAAACTCTATTCCTTTGAGCATCTGATTATAGGAGTAATCATATTCCTGAAACAGGAATGGCAGCACCTCGTGGAAAGTGCGTAATTTACTGCATGGATTGATAGCACGCGCATAGATCAACGAAAAGAGAACATCCGAAATCTTGAACTGAAAGTCATTAGTAAGCTGATACAGATCGATAAATCTTTTCACCTGCAGCTTTTCGAGAATTGCATGCAGGGGAAAGTAGCCTAAAGAGCGCATCGGAGAAGAAGCAGAGATGCGTTTGACTTTCTCTTTCTTGCGTTCCTGATTCATCTCTTCAACAACTTGTTTGTAGTGAGTGACAGGATCCGGAATTTCATCAGTCTTCAAATCATTTACATAGCCCAAAGCCTTGTAAGAACGATGGCAGGTCTGTCTCCTTTCCGGATTGTAGAAAGACTCGTAGATCTGCAGATAGACACCTTTTTTCAGGTTAGATTTCTTAAGAAAGTAGGCCATAGAGCACCCTCTTATATTATAACACCATAACACTTTCCAGCATCAAAAAAAGCCCATGAAATAGGGCTGAATGAATGATTTGACTAATAAGGACTCCTAAAGATTCATGGTGCTATGCTCTAAAGACGGGCATAAGATCTGTCTTTTTGATGATACTTTGACAACCGGGGCTACGATGAAAGGGGCATTAAGGTGCCTGAAAGAGAAAAAACACGTGAGAATCCTGACGGCAGGGATTTCATTGGAAAATGTGGAAAAAATGTGAATGATAGAAAAGCGGCTCTGAAATGGACTTTTCAATAGCGGATATAATATAATAACCTCGCTGTTTGCGACAGAAAGAGAGGCTATTATGGCTAATTTTCTTACGAAGATATTCCAGAAAGAGAGGCTATTATGGCTAATTTTCTTACGAAGATATTCAATGAAGACGCAAGAAAAGTAAAAAAGATAGAAAAGAAGGTTCAGCCGATTCTGGACCTGGAAAAAGAATACAGGGCGATGAGCGATGAACAGCTCAAGGCCAAGACACCGGAGCTGAAGCAGAAGCTGGCGGATGGGGCAACGCTGGATGATATTTATGTTGAGGCGTTTGCCACAGCCAGAGAAGCGTGCTGGAGAGTGCTGGGACAGTTCCCGTACAAGGTACAGCTGATGGGTGCGACCGTCATGCAGGGCGGTGATATTGCCGAAATGAAGACTGGTGAAGGTAAAACCCTGACCAGTGTCATGGCGGTATATCTCAATGCGCTGAACGGACAGGGCGTACACGTTGTGACAGTTAACGAATATCTGTCGGAGCGTGACTATAACTGGATGGGACCGATTTACCGTTTCCTTGGCTTAACGGTCGGTCTGAATCTGAGACAGCTGACCAAGGCGCAGAAGAAGGCTGCCTATGCCTGTGATATCACATATACAACTAACAGTGAGCTTGGTTTCGATTACCTCAGAGACAACATGGTCATCCGGGTGGAAGACAGAGTACAGAGAGGTCTGAACTATGCACTGATCGATGAGGTCGACTCCATCCTGATTGATGAATCCAGAACACCGTTAATTATTTCCGGCGGATCCAAGCAGGTTGCCAACCTGTATCTGCAGGCAGACCGCTTTGTCAAGAAGCTGAAGAAGGATGTCGACTTTGAAGTTGATGTCAAGACAAAGACCGTCAACCTGACCGAATCCGGTATTGATAAGGCAGAACGCGCCTTCCGGGTGGAAAACCTGTACAACCTGCAGAACACCCAGCTGCTCCACCACATCAATACTGCACTTAAAGCAAACTATGTCATGGCAAAGGATGTCGACTATGTAGTCGATACTGAAGAAGATGAAATCGTCATCGTCGATCCCAACACCGGCCGAATGATGAAGGGCAGACAGTGGTCTGACGGTCTGCATCAGGCAGTAGAAGCCAAGGAAGGCATCTCCATCAAGCAGGAGACAAGCACCCTGGCGACGATCACCTACCAGAACTTCTTCCGTCTGTACAATAAGCTTTCCGGTATGACCGGTACTGCCAAGACCGAGGAAGAAGAATTCCTGGAAATCTACAACATGTATGTTGTGGAAATTCCGACCAATGTACCGGTTATCCGTGTTGACTATCCGGATGCGGTATTCGGTACAAAGAAGGCCAAATTCAGCGCTCTTGTCAATGAAGTCGCGGAAAGACATGCGACCGGCCAGCCGATTCTTGTCGGTACCATTGCTGTTGAAACATCTGAACTGATTTCCAAGTATCTGAAGGAA
>OMXQ01000132.1 GCA_900315065.1 uncultured Erysipelotrichaceae bacterium | reverse complement strand
TTTTCATTTTCTCAACGCTTTCCAGTAGTATGGGGTATTTTCTTCCCCAAGTAATTCTTTACAAGATTACTTGGGCGCCCAACTAAATTTACTGCGTCATAATCAGACTGAAAGGACGCTTTGCGCTCATCGCAACCCGCATGTCTTCAATCAGACCGTGACGATTGAAAAGACCGGTTTCCATATCATAATAAGACGCATCATTTTCAAACGCATTCAGGAACACAAAGACCCCCAGAGACTCGGCAAAATACTCACAGATGATCTGCGGGAAGAACATCTGGATCAGAATACTTGCCGAAATGAAGGTATACACCAGTAAAAGAAAATACCAGTTGCGCCGGTTCAAGGTCTTTCTGCCCCGGAACATTTCCAGAATACCAAGTACATAATACACAATGCCGACTACATACAGCAGCGGCATCAGCGGACCGCGGGCATAATGGAAATCCGGATACGCAAAGATATCCCCTGTAAACAAATTGGATATAATCAATGCTTCACACAACAACAAAGGTGTAAACAGCAAAAGGAAGAAATCCTTGCTGCGGCTGCGCAAAGTACCGTTCAGTCCCATCAGATACATGGCAAAAGCAGGTGCCGTAAAATGATGAACAATAAACAGCAGCTCCTGGCACCCGAACATCAGCCAGTAATACTTCGCTCCCCAGATCTGCTTCATCAATGATCGTAGAAATAAAAGAAAAAAGCGGTGTCAACAGCACAGACACAACCAGCACCCGGAAAATACTGCGGGAAAACTCATGCTGGACGTTCTGCGTTCTGGTCACCATGAAAATAAAGCAGAAAAGAGCCAGGAAAAAAGCTGATACAGTAAAGCCATAGTCATAAATCATCTGAATCACTCCTTTCCTGTCTCTGCACAAGCTGATAATACCAGGTCATTTTACAACTGCCTTACAATCGCGTAAAGCAAGGCACTATCAGAAAATACCGGTTTCTGCTGAAGTCTCAGAAAAATTTTCAATTACTGAATGACCACCTGGTCCCAGACATCTTCCGGTACCAAAGTGATATATGTTTTGCCGCGGTTCATTTCCAACGGCTTTCCTTCTGCATCAAAATACTGCATCATCGTATTCTCGCCGCCCTTGGACCAGGTAATCTGTTCTACTTTTCCATCAGTCAGATACCAGCCGGTATTATGATTGACATTCTGGCAATTGTAATAGATGTTGCCGTCGGTCGGATACTGGGTATAGGAACAATCCAGCAGCAGAACATTTTTGAAGGTCAATGTCTCGTTTGTTTCCGCATCCTGATGCAAAGCATCATACATGTAGAAATCATAGGTCTTTGTCCCGTCGTTATAAGCCAAGGCAGATTTGTTATGCGGATACGGCAGCTGAACATTAACGGCCGGCTGGAGAGAAGATGTATCCTTTTCGGTCGTATATCTGACGAAGTTGAAGTGATCGCCTTCCTGTTTGTACTGGTTGTAGTTCTGATCTACTCCGTATTGTTCAAAAGCCCCTTCCAAATCGCCAGGCGTTACATATTCCGTAAATTCCCAGTTCTTGCCGTTATTGATCCGGGAGAAGAAACCGGAGAAATGCTGGGTCGCATAGTCATGGCCGAAATACTCAGAAGTTACCCGGGCCTGCCCGTCATGACACAGAATTGCATTCCACTCGCCTGCCAGCCACACATTGGTCGTTCTGGCAGAGCGGATAGAGCCGATCTGCGGCACTGACATGTAGTCTTTATACAAGGCCATGAAACGGGTAATTCTTCCGTTATAGACATTATTCATGAGCTCATAGACAACATCAGCCTTTGCGGTTCCATAATGCGGAAAAGCAAGCGTTTCGCAATCTATCATGACTGCTAAAGGTCTCTGATCCTTCAGCTTTTCATCAATCGGTTCGCCAGTCAATTCAGAAAAATATGTACCTGCCGGAGCCGCATATGGATCCGGCGTAGGTGTAGGAACCGGGGTTGGTTCCGGTGTTTTGGCAGCTGAAGTTTCAGCTTCCTTCTTCCGGCAGCCGCTGAAAGAAAGAGACAATGACAATACAAGAAAAGTACTGATCAATTTCTTAGCCTTCATGATGTGAATACCTCTTTGTTATATTACTATCATTTTACACGCTGTATTCATTATTATGAATCCCTGGTCCTATAATATAACTATGAAACCGGAAAATCTCATTTCAAGAGTCCAGGGCGGCGAAGTATTGAAACGCCACCCGGAACTCATTTCCCACGAAGCACTCAAGCCCCATGAAATCGGCAATCTGCGTTCTTTCTGTGAAATCATGAAACAGGAAAAATGCCGGATGAAAGACTTCGATGACTTTTATGCCGGCTATGTGATCCGTCAGATCGGCAAGGAATTTGATCTACTCAAATTTTCCAAAGACACGGTATTGAATATCGAACTCAAGACCCAGCTGGACAAGCGGACCAAAAAAGCCAAGATTCTCAAGCAGATGCGGACCAACCACTATTATCTCAACTGCCTGAATAAGAAAATTCTGATTTACACGTATGTAGAAAATGACGGCTTCTACCGCTACAGCACAAGCACCAGGCATCTTTCCCCTGTGCCTGCTTCTGATCTTGCCAGAGTCATGCACAATTTCAAAGCAGATCATAAATTCATTCCCGACCAGGCTTTCCTGCCGGTCAATTTTCTGATTTCTCCTTTTACCAGCACCAGCAAATTTCTTTCTGACCAATATTTCCTGACAACTGCCCAGAATGCAATCCGGAAAGAAGTATTCAAAGAATACGCCCATGGCCAGAGACTATTTTCCCTGCATGCGGAATCCGGTACCGGCAAAACGCTATTGACCTATGACATTGCCAAGTCTGCCTTGCGCAGACACATGAAGATTCAGATCGTTTCCCTGTCCATGCTTAATGAAGGACAGCTGATTCTCAAAGAACAGCACGCCTGGCCTCGATCACGAGTTCTTTCACTTAAACAATTTTGTATGGGTGTTTTATCACACAGTATTTTGATTGCCTCTATTATCCATTGAATATAGGCTATCCGATTTTCTGTTGCCATGGTGTTGCCACAGTAAAAAAGCTGACCAAAAATACACCTGCGTACAGTTCATCAGTTTAAAGTGATATTACACCATATCTTTCGAATTGTCCAGAGTCAGTTTCGTTCATGAGCTGTTTCGGCGACGGTTTAATCTGCAAAGTATTGAATTTTAGTTTTGTATAAACCATGCATGCGATACCGAACAAGATACATTTTACAATGTTTTTCACCGATTTTATTACAATAACGTATGAAAATGAGCAGGGCACGAAATGTACCCTGCTCTGAATCTTCTATAGTTAAGCAGATTATTCGGATTCCAATCTTACCTCACATGTTCTCATTCTTCAGTGCATCGATAGTATTATCCTTTTTGATCTTATCCATGGCATACAGCATCGTGACAAACACGACCAGAAACACGCTGCCGACGGCGATGGCGATGCTGTACCACGGAATATAAAAG
>OMXQ01000138.1 GCA_900315065.1 uncultured Erysipelotrichaceae bacterium | reverse complement strand
CGCTTACCTCATTTACATATGTGAGTATAGCTGAAGGTCAGAGAAGGGCTGTACGTTCCAAGGTACAACGCCAACACTTAGCTAGAAAAGAGCGATAATTTTTTACAAATGGTTAACTTTCTTCATTCAATTGAGGATCTACAATGAAAACAGAAAGTGAAAGATTTATCAAGAGAGGGAGGCAAAAAAATCATTACCTATAACGGCGAACAACATGAGCTTTCCAGTGAACTGGTATCTTATCTTACCGGTCCGTTTGCGGATAAAAAGGAAAGCGAAGTCAAAGCTGAAGCAGAAGAAACCGGCATTGCCTATGATCAGAAACAGGCAGAACTTCAGGCTGAGATCAATTCTCCTGAATACATTCGCAGCAGACACGCAGATGCTTATGCTTTATTAGGGGAAAGTTTTATTTTCATCGGTTTATTGATGATCATCAGCTGGACGATCATGTTCGGCTACGGCATGGTTGTTTCCATCATTTCTCTGATCATGATTCTTATCGGCATTTATCTTTGTTACAAAAACAAGGATCATCTGCCGGATTTCCTGAGAAATCTTTTCTGACCGGAGATATCAGCTGATAAATGTGGATATTCTATGTCACATAATAAAAGAGTATCCTTACAAAAGAATCAGAATAAATAGATCTCAGATACAGACAGAAGGATGCTGGTAAGCGGAAAGCCCGGATGCAGTCTCCTGAATATAAGAAAAATTTCAGAAGAAGAACCGGTGCATATCCTGGCATTGGTCTGATTATCTGCGGCGTTATCTTTCTCATGCCGTGACTTCACAAATAGTATCTGATTCTGAGCATGTGCTTTATCGGCGCGGGATGCCTGTTGTGTTATCTGAATTATGATTATTTAGTGATCTGCAGTATAGAAAATGGCCCCGGAATGTACCCAGGGCCGTTTTTTTGAAGATAAGAATGTTGATTAGTGCATGGCTTCATGGAAAACACGCAATGCATTGCCGTACATGACGGCATCAATATCAGAAACTGAGAAGCCTGCTTCTGCAAGTGCATCACATAGAAGATGCATATCATCAGGGCTTTTTACTTCAAGTTCACCGCCGATTCCGTCAAAGTCAGTACCCATGGCAACAACTTCAATGCCGCCGATTTCTTTTTCGTGTACTGCCATTTCAACCATGCGGCTGATTTCGCTTCTTCTGTTGCCTGGTGTACCATTCAGGAACATAGGGGAGAAGTTGATTCCCATAACGCCGCCTGCTTTGGCAAGAGCCCTGATCATATCATCGGTCATATTGCGGGGATGATTGACAACTGCTCTGCTGTCAGAGTGCGTTGCTACAAAAGGTACTTTGGCAAGCTTGACAACATCCCGGAAACCGCCATCAGACAAATGGCTGACATCTACCAGCATGCCGATATCCTGCATGTGCTTTACTGCTTCTTTGCCAAAATCAGTCAGACCTGTGTTCATCACTGTTTCATCCTTTGAGTTCGGTGAACCGAAGCAGTTCTTAAAGTTCCAGGTAAGGCTTAATGCTCTGACGCCTGCTTCATAGAAACGGTCAAGATTTGCCATGTCTTTCTGCACAGCAACGCCATCTTCCATAGTCAGGACAGCACTTGGAAAGCCTGCTTTGAAGTTGGCTTCAATTTCATCAGCGCTTTTTGCCTGACGTATCCAGTCCGGATAGCGTTGAATCGTATTATTGAAAACGGAAGTGCAGCCGGCGATGTATTCTTCATCACTGATCACTTCGTGTTTGAATTCTTTATATACTTCTTCCGGCGGTACGAAGATGGCAAAGAACTGAGCCATCGCTCTGGCATGAAACAGACGTCTGACATCAACTGATAAATCAGGGCAGTCAAATACATCGGCATCTTTTCCTTTTGTCAGGAAAACATGCATTAATGTGTCGCAATGCATATCAATTACTGGCGGCATAAGATCATCTCCTTTAAAGTTTATATAAAGGATAGCACAATCTGAACGTATGGTAAGAATGATGAGCGTAAAGAAGAATAGAGTTGCTTTTCAGGGATAATGCGTTACTATAAATCAGCGCACAAAAATATGTCCTGGTAGCTCAGCTGGATAGAGCTCCCGCCTTCTAAGCGGACGGTCAGGCGTTCGAATCGCCTCCAGGACACCATCTGCAAAACATACCGGAAAGATCATATGGTTCTTCCGGTTTTATTATATGAAAAGCATTTTGTCTGAACAAAATAAAAAGGGAAAGTGTGAATGATAAGTTATTGTAAAATATGAAAAAAGTACTTGCCTTTTATCCACACTCTCATTACTATATATATCGCTGTCACAAAGACAGTGACAAGAAATTCTCATTCGAAAGTCAAAAAAGTTGTGTCAATAGTTTTCGATAATGTCCTGTAAAGGGTTAAAGATCAGCGGGAGATTTTCCCGCTTTTCATGTTCCATTTTTACCAAGATCATATTTTGT
>OMXQ01000133.1 GCA_900315065.1 uncultured Erysipelotrichaceae bacterium | reverse complement strand
TGGGAACCTCGTACTTTCTTTGGTTTGGTCGCTAATGATTATACGAGATTCCTTTTTTATTTCATAACACCTTTACACAAGTTTCCGTACAGACCCAAAATTTCTGTTGACATGAATATGTGGTTTTGATAATATAGTTGAGCAGTCAATGAGATGGGCCTGTAGCTCAGGTGGTTAGAGCGCACCCCTGATAAGGGTGAGGTCGTTGGTTCAAATCCATTCAGGCCCACCATCTCATTGAACTATGGGGTTATAGCTCAGCTGGGAGAGCACCTGCTTTGCAAGCAGGGGGTCAGGAGTTCGATCCTCCTTAGCTCCACCTCTAAAGAACATCTTCGGGTGTTCTTTTTCTTTTTTATGAGAAATCCTTTTCTCTGCCGGTGAAATTCTTCTTTACAAGCCTTTAAAAAAAAGGTATAAATAAATGGCACATAGCGAATGGGGTTATAGCTCAGCTGGGAGAGCACCTGCTTTGCAAGCAGGGGGTCAGGAGTTCGATCCTCCTTAGCTCCACCTTGGAAGAACATCTTAGGATGTTCTCTTTTTTTTACTTTTCTGCCCTTCTTTTTCTCTTTTGCTTATACTAATTGGTGGAGGTTTTTACATGTCTGTACTTAAGAAAATCGATATTCATAATATAGAAGGCTATCACATCGGAAATAAGGAAATTCCGGATGCCGGAACTGGTTCTACTGTGATCCTTTGTGATGGAAAGACAACTGGAGCCGTGGATATCCGCGGCGGCGCACCTGCTTCAAGAGAAGCAGGTCTGCTCAATCCGTTAGCTGCCAATGATGCAGTCAATGCTGTATTGTTATCCGGCGGTTCTGCCTATGGACTGGATGCAGCCAGCGGCATCATGCAATATCTGGAAGAAAAAGGAAAAGGCTTTGATGTCGGTGATGGAGTTGTACCGATTGTCTGCGCTTCCTGCATCTTTGATCTTGGCTTTAACAAATTTCATGTCCGTCCTGACAAACAGTTCGGTTATGATCTTTGTAAAAATGCAGAAGAAAATAACTACAAAGACGGAAACTACGGCTGCGGGTGCGGGGCAACTGCCGGCAAAGTCATGGGACCTGCCCATATGATGAAAACCGGGATCGGTTCTGCTGCCTATCAGTTAGGTGACATTCAGATCGGTGCCGTCGTCGCTGTCAACTGCGTCGGCGATGTGTATGACATACATACCGGCAAGAAAATAGCCGGCGTCATTGACTATGACACAAAGCAGTTTATCGATGCCGAAGAAATCATGTATGCAGGTCAGCTCAAAGCTCAGGAGCACACCAATACAACCATCGGCTGCATCATCACCAACTGCGATTTCAACAAGACAGAACTCACCAAGATTGCCGGCATGGCCCACGACGGCATGGCCCGTGCGATTCGTCCGGTTCATACCATGTTTGACGGCGATTCCCTCTATGCTCTGGGCAATCACAAAGTAAAGTGCGATATCAATGCAGCAGGAACCCTTGCCGCAAGAGTTGTCGCAGAGGCCGTTGCCAATGCGGCATACAATGCAGATACAAGCTGCGGTGTGTTGGCAAACAAAGACTTATGATGAATTTTATTACAGATGATACAGCAATCTTTCTGGCTGTAAAAGATCACATTCCTCATTATGAAGAATACATTGACCTGGGCTGCGACAAGGATCATTCCCTTGCCTTTATGGGCCTGATGCAGGATATCCATACTGCTTCCCCGAAACACAGAATTGATATCACTCAGGCACCTTATTTCTGAAAGAAAGAAACTATCTGCACTGCTGGCATTCAGAAAGCCCTGGATGATTGCACTGACAAGGATGTTGTTGTCATTCCAGCCGGCACCTATTACACAGGTGCTCTTTGCCTGCATAGTGATACGGAGCTTCTTGTGGAAGAAGACGGTGTATTACAGGGAACTGCAGAGCCGGCAGACTATGAGCCGCGGATTCTTTCCCGCTTTGAAGGCAAAGAAAGAATGTGCTACCAGTCCCTGCTCAATATCGGTACGCTGGATCATACGTCCGGTCCCAATGTTCATAACGTCTACATCCATGGCAAAGGAAAGATCATGGGCGGTGGTTTTGAACTTGCAAAGAAGTGCGCTGCAATTGAGAAAGAAAACCTGAAAGACTATCTTGCTTCCCATCCGGAAGAAGTCGCTTCCTGCGAGAATGAAAATACAATCCCTTTCCGCTGCCGCGGCAGACTGGTCAATCTTTCCAATGCGGAAAATGTTGTCATCAAAGATCTGACCTTGGGACAGGGGCCAAGCTGGAATATTCATATGATTTACAGCCGGAATATTCTCTTATCTGACTGCCGGATTGAATCCGAAGGCATCTGGAACGGGGACGGCATTGATCCGGATTCCAGTGAAAATATCTGGATTGAGAATTGTTCCTTCCACACTGGCGATGATGCAGTTGCGATCAAAGCCGGCAAGAATCCGGAAGGCAATGTCATCAACAGACCGACCCGGAATGTCGTTGTGGATCATTGTGTCTCTGACTATGGACACGGCATCTGCATCGGATCTGAAATGTCAGGCGGCGTGGAAAACGTCATGATCAATGACTGCGACATGGAAGTCAGTGAATGCGGCATTGAAATCAAAGCCACAAAGAAACGCGGCGGCTTTGTCCGTAATGTATATGTACGTCACACAACAGCTCCATGCGTGCAGATTCATTCTGTCGGCTATAACGATGACGGCGAAGGCGCAAAGACCTTGCCGGTTCTCGAACACTTCAGCTTTGAAGATATGACTTTAACCGGAAAGACCTGTAATCTTGATCATGAGTGGAAAACCTGCGATCCAATAAATCTCCGCTTTGATCCATCCTCCTGTCTTCATGATGTAACGGTAAACGGGAAAAAGTATCTTTAACAGGAAAAATCATTAAATACAAACGCTATGTTCGAGCTAAGTGTTGGTCCCGGTATCTGAATTAGTCTCCGCAAATATGCCATAGTGGTATTCCTCGTAGGCCGTGCGGAGATCTATCG
>OMXQ01000134.1 GCA_900315065.1 uncultured Erysipelotrichaceae bacterium | reverse complement strand
AATCTCGTCAGAACCGCCATTTGCGAGTGTAGTTCAATGGTAGAACGCCACCTTGCCAAGGTGGACACGGCAGTTCAATTCTGCTCACTCGCTCCATGTTAATCCATCTGCGGATGGATTTTTTTGTGTTTTCGCGTATTCAGCAGGAAAGATAGAATTGCGGTATAATAAACAAGCTATAAACTCATTATTTTTTATCAGACGGGAGGATTTATGTTAGCAAAAGATTGTGAAAAGAAGATTATCCTGACGGGTGACAGACCGACCGGAAGACTGCACCTGGGTCATTATGTCGGTTCTCTGCATAGACGCGTAGAATTGCAGAATTCAGGTAAGTTTGATGAAATCAATATTCTGGTTGCGGATGATCAGGCGCTGACGGATAACTGGGATAATCCGCAGAAGATCAGAGACAACATTCTGGCTGTCGCACTGGATTATCTTTCCTGCGGCATTGATCCGAAGAAGTCGAACATCTGCATTCAGTCCGGTATTCCGGCTTTGCATGCATTGACTTTCTATTATATGAATCTTGTCACAACCCAGCGTCTCAGCCGCAATCCTACCGTCAAATCTGAAATGGTGATGAGAGGTTTCTCTGACAGCGCCAGTGCCAACGACAACAAGGCTGGTCTGCCGGCCGGCTTCTTTGCCTATCCGGTTTCCCAGGCAGCTGATATCACAGCTTTCAAGGCAACAACGGTACCGGTCGGCGAAGATCAGGAACCGATGATTGAGCAGACTCGTGAAATTGTCCGTAAGTTCAATACGACTTACAATGCAGATGTATTGGTTGAACCGGAAATTCTGTTACCGGAAAATGCAACCCAGAGAAGATTGCCGGGCACTGACGGCAAGGCCAAGATGTCCAAGTCCTTAGGCAACTGCATCTATCTTTCCGATGATCCGAAGACTTTGAAGACAAAGGTCATGGGCATGTATACAGATCCGCTTCATGTCAATATTTCCGATCCTGGACATGTGGAAGGAAATGCTGTCTTTACGTATCTGGATGCTTTTGCGACAGATGACATGTTTGCCAGATATCTGCCTGATTATCAGAATCTGCAGGAAATGAAGGACCATTATGCCAAAGGCGGTCTGGGCGATGTCAAGTGCAAGAAGTTCCTGATCAAGGTCCTGGAAGAAATGCTGGCACCGATCCGTGAAAAGCGTGCTTATTGGGAACAGCATGTGGATGATATCTATGACATCCTGAAGGAAGGCACCCGGCACGCAGTTGAGGAAACAAATGAAACCCTGAAGGAAGTCAGAGCAGCAATGCGTATTGACTACTTTGAAGACGACTCTATCAAGGACAGCTGGAAAAAGCTGATTGAAGACGGTTTTGATAAATAAGAGACAGAAGATCAGGGAGCGCTTTGTCAGACAAGTAGAAAATCTGAACAGAGTTTGCTAAAATAACGATAACGGTTTTGAAAGGGATAGAATCATTATGGCTAAGAAAAAGAAACTTACGAAGGAAGAACTTCATCGTGAAAACGAGAAGATCAGAAATGAAATCAATGAAAGAGAAGCAGGTGACCATTCCGATTCCGAGCGTATTGTCAATGCTTTGCGCGGTAAGAATATTGCGGCATATGCATTGATTCTGCTGCTGCCGATTGTTGGAATCTGGTGGCTGTGGCACAAGAAGGAAGACCTCAAGCTTAACAATCCTTCCATGCTGTTGTGGACAGGCGTAGGTATCGTTGTTCTCGTTGAACAGATTGTTCTTGTTTATAATTACTTTGCAGTCTGATGCGGGGATTCAGTTTGTTTATCAGATTGAATGCGCTATAATAAAGCTGTTAAGAAACAGATCGGCTTCTTGTTGGGAGATATAAAATGGCAAATTTACATGCATATTGGATCCATCATGCGAGAAAAACAGAGAGCACAGTGACCGGTTACATCTTCCTGCCAAAGTGTGATTGTTCCAATTGCGGATATACATCTACAATGGAAAAGTCAGTTTGTCCTTCCTGCGGCGCAGCTATGGACAGAACGGCACCAAAAGATGCAATGGTCGTTGAAGATGACGACAAAAAAGAAGAAAAGAAGGAAGAGGAAAAGAAGTGAGCGGATCACTTCTTTTTCATAATGTCTATGAAGATTACAACATTTGAATTGAGCAGAGACAAAAATGTCAATCTGACCTGCTATGTACAGGAAACCGGCAAAGTATATGGACACCTGGAAAAAAGACCGTCTATATTAATCATTCCGGGCGGCGGCTATAACCATCTGAGTCCGCGGGAAGCAGAACCGGCTGCTTTCGGTTATCTCAAAGCCGGCTGGCAGGCTTTTATTCTTCACTATACATGCAACGCAAAATGGCCTGTACCGCTGGAAGATTATGAAAAGGCAATGCAGATATTGAAAGACCATGAAGAAGAATTCTTTATTGATCCTGAAAAGACAGCAGTGATCGGTTTTTCTGCCGGCGGACATCTGGCACTGGCAGGTTCTGTTCTGACTGCATACAAGCCGAAGGTATTGATGCTGGCCTATTCTCTGACGGGGGAAGAAGTTGAAAAATATGCACCTGGTTATCCATCTTTATTGCCTCATGTCAATGAAAAGACACCTGCATGTTTTATGTTTGCAACTGCCAATGATGCTTCGGTTTCTGTATTGAATACCATTCACCTGGCAGAAAAGCTGAGTAAGAATCATGTCCCGTTTGAGTGCCACGTGTATCCGTATGGAAGACATGGCTACAGTACAGGCGAGAATGCAGTTCAGAAAAACAAAGATCCGCTGGATCCGCGCATCAGGCGCTGGCTGAGGGACAGCATTGCTTTTGCCAATTGTATTTTTGAACCTGAAAACAGACCGTCCGCATTCTGAAACAGAGGTTTCCTGTGTGAAATTTCTGCTTTTTTTTAACGCTATGTTCGAGCTAAGTGTTGGTCCCGGTATCTGAATTAGTCTCCGCAAATATGCCATAGTGGTATTCCTCGTAGGCCGTGCGGAGATCTATCG
>OMXQ01000136.1 GCA_900315065.1 uncultured Erysipelotrichaceae bacterium | reverse complement strand
AGATCTCCGCACGGCCTACGAGGAATACCACTATGGCATATTTGCGGAGACTAATTCAGATACCGGGACCAACACTTAGCTCGAACATAGCGAAAAAAATATGATACTGTATAGCCATGGAAAATATTATCAATCAGCAGATCAAAGCCTTTGTAGATGAAACAGACGGCATTGCAGCACTGGCAAATATCAGTGCAGTTATCAAAGAAAACTACTCCGGCCTCAACTGGTCAGGTTTCTACATCACCCGCGGCAATGAATTAGTCCTGGGTCCCTTCCAGGGCAAAGTTGCCTGTGTTCACATTCCTTTTGACAAAGGTGTATGCGGCAGGTGCTACACCGAAAGAAAAGCCCAGCGCATTGATGACGTTCTTTCTTTCCCCGGCCACATTGCCTGCGACAGCGCAAGCCGATCAGAACTATGCGTACCGATTATCGTCAATGATCAGGTGATCGGCGAAATCGATCTCGATGCGCCGGTACCTTCTTACTTTACGGAAGAAATGGAAAAAGAAATGCTGCAGGCAGCCAGAGACATTGCTTCAGCATACCAGCAGCACGCCTGGAAATTCTAACGATATAGTTCAAACACAGATGTTCTTTCGAAATAAGCAGTAGCTTCATCAATTGCTGCTGCAGCCGGGAAGAACATAATCTTACAGCCGCCCAACATGATCTCACGGATCATGTTTTTTCTTTGCATGGTCTTTTTGATCTTGAGGAAATCTTCACTGTTGATATCGAGATCCAGATATTTCTTCCAGACATCCCTGCCGTTTTCCGTAACCTTGGCACCGTTGATTTTGATCGGCCGGCAATCCGTTCTGTACTCAGCCAGATGCATGCAGGTTGCTTTATCCAGATCACAGCCGATTAACAATACATAGCCTTTCAGCTCATATAATCTTGCCGTCGGAGACTCTTCAGAAAGAGGAAAATGCAGAGACTGCCGGTTGCACAGCAGCTTTGCATATCTGCCCCATGCTGCATATGAAACAGCCGGATGAGAAGAAATGACAACCCCTTCTCTATGCCGGAAGTTTTCCACAACCGCCCCCATCCCGTCGACATCACTCAGCAAAGGATCATAAGCCGGAATACTGTCGCGGATGGTCTGATATGCATCAGGTGAAACCGGCGGATTGCACCAGTCACCTGGTTCGCTGTTATCAGAAACCTGCGTCGGCATCAGAATCGTACCGCCTTCTCCTTCCACTTCCATCAATGCATCAACGATCGTCCTTGCCCCGCCGATCACATAATGAAAAGAAGACAAGGAAGAATGCACTTCCAGAATCTGTCCTTTTCTGACACCTGTTTTTTCCAATGCCTGCACAAGCATTTCCTTTGTGACAGGATCATTTACCATGCTGTTTTTTTCGGTCATTGTTTCTTACCAGACAATCCGGACACATCAGCCCGGCCCTTCTATTACAGATCACTATTATGATTAACAATTTCAAGATCGTACCGTTTTGCCGGCGCTTTTAATCATATCATTATTTCGTGTCTTTCACATCGTTTCAGCCAACTGCTGCCTGCCGGAGCATCTCTTTCAGCGCCCTGCATTTCTGATCCAGTTCTGCTTCTGTAAAGCTGCCGTTTTGCAGATAAATAAAAGCATCCATCACCGCTGCCTTGATCTGTCCTGCTGTTTCCTTGTCCATATGTGCAAAGTCGGCTGAAGCTGCTGTTTTCATCATCATTTCCAGCAATCCTGCTTTCTGCATGACTCTGTGTTCAAGGCCTGTTTCCTTCAGGACTTCTTCCAGGCTCCAGATATGATTATTCGCTGTCCTGGTTACTTTGATGCCTTCAAAAGGACAGCCGTTTTCTTTCAGATTCCGCAGCAGATTTACCAGCTCCTCATTGGATATTTCATCAAGCAGAAGATACGAATCCGGGAAGGCTTCGCACTTTCCATTATGCTCTTCCTGCAAGGCAAAAACATCTTTCAGCTTTATGTTGAGCAGAGAATCATCAACTCTCTGCAGGACAATATTGTGACTGATACAGAAATTGTACAGACACATATAAATTGTTTCATCACTTCGATAATAAAGAATTTTTTTCATAAGACACCAGCTGTTCTTATTGTAACGTATTCACCCGTGCTTTTGGCACTATGCACAACACTTTAAAAAAAAGAAATTACGGATAGAATATAAAGTGTCATTTCGTCATAAAACGGAGGTATCCATGTCAATTCAGATTTATCAATCCGCAGAAGATTATCTTGAAACTATTCTGATGATCAGTGAAAGAAAAGGAACTGTTCACTCAGTAGATATTGCTGAAGAAAGAGGCTTTTCCAAAGCCAGCGTTTCCGTTGCCATGAAAAAACTCAGAGAGAACGGCTATATCGCAATGGAAAAGGACGGGTCTTTGAAACTGCTGGAGCCTGGCATGAAAATTGCCAAGGTTATTTATGAACGCCATAAGGTTCTCACTGATTTCTTTGAAAAAATCGGTGTTGACCCGAAAACAGCAGAAGGCGACGCCTGCAAGGTTGAGCACAACCTCTCCGATGTCACATTCTCAAAACTCAAGGAATATCTGAATAAGGCTGGTCAGTGACCAGCCTTTTTTTACCAATGTCATTGAATTAATGGCAGGTATAAATCGTGGAAACAGAAAAAAGTTTCTGCGATTTTATTTTTGAGGATATTGTCTGCCTGCAGGGCATGATA
>OMXQ01000140.1 GCA_900315065.1 uncultured Erysipelotrichaceae bacterium | reverse complement strand
CCAATTGGCTTTTTTCATTTTCTCAACGCTTTCCAGTAGTATGGGGTATTTTCTTCCCCAAGTAATTCTTTACAAGATTACTTGGGCGCCCAACTAAATATACTGCGTCCTTTCAGCAAGGTCTTTCTCCGTATTTGTGAATTTCTATTCTTCTTTGTGCTTCTGATAGTGTTCTTTACGTCCTTTGTCAAATTCATCGCCGTTCATGTGACCTGAGAGCATCGGCAGAATGTTATAGAGACATCTGAGCCGGTTGTGCCAGTCATGGATCTCACCGCTGCAGACGCCATACGTTACATTGACACACGTTTCGTCCGGCTTGCCGAAGTGGAACATATCTGATTGTTTTAACATGCTTGCAACCATCTGGTCCATCAATGGATAGGCTTCATCCTGAGAACCGGTTGCCAGATAGAGATAAAAGTCTGAGTCGTTGAATCCCTGTTCCTCAATTTGTTCTTTGAGGTAGGTGCCGCCCCAGTCGCCTGTTTCGCTGTTGACAAGGTTTGACCAGTAAATCGGACCGGAGAAATCAACGAAGCAGCTGAATCTGTCCATTTCATGAATCAGCCGGTAGAGAGTCGTAACTCCGCCCATGGAGAAGCCGCCGAATGCACGGTGGGTACCGGATGCTGCCAGTCCGTCATCACTTGTGTCTTCTGCATATGTTGAGAAGCTTGATTCAACCACAGGAATCAGATCATTTTTCAGCTCCAGACCGAAGGGTTCAACCAGATCGACGTCGATATTATCCGTTTCTTCATCTTCATTGTTATCGTAGTAGGTAGGAGCTACTACGATCAGAGGGTGAATTTTCTGTTTTTCAATCAGATTGTCCAGCATGTATTTGACTTCGCCTGGTTCATCCGGACTGCCCAGCCATACTGTTGCATCGCCTGTATAGCCGTGCATCAGGTAGAGAATGTCGTATTTCAAAGAAGGGTCATATCCATAAGGAGTATAGACAACAGCATATTTCTGCATTTCTGTTGTATCACCTTCATTGTAGTTCTGTGTTGTGTAGTAGAAGTATTGCAGGGAGCCTGATTGGTCTGCTTCTTCCGTCATTTCATCCGGAACATCCCGGAAATCCATCATGACATTTTTCACGTCTTCGTCAGTTGTTTCATAATTATTCAGAGCTGGTTCGCCGACTTCGTTGAGTTCTGAAGAAGATGTTTGTTTTGTACAGCCGCTGATGGCCAGCACGGCAGCAAGCACAACAGCTGATCGTTTTTGTTTCATAGTATTTCCTTTCTGGTCTGACGGGATTTGTGCATGGAATCATTTCTTTTATATAATAGGTGCATGAAAGCAATTTTGTTTGATTTTGACGGAACTTTATCCAACCGTTATGTGTGTGTATACAGAATGTTCAGACATATCATTGAGCAGGTAATGCCGGATGCGGATTTTCTGGAACAGGAAAAGGTTGTCCAGCAATGCATCTATTGGGATGAATACGGCAACCAGCAGAAGACAGGAACATTTACTCTTCTTAAACAATATTATATATCGGATCTGGATGTGAATTACTGGGTAAAGTACTGGCGGCGGGAGTTCTGTCATTATATGGAGTTGATGCCGGGTGCTGGTGAAGTGCTTCCTATATTATATAAGAAATATAAGTTAGGGATTTTATCCAACGGGGATTCTGCTTCCCAGCATGCCAAGATTGATGCACTGCATCTGGAAAAGTATTTCCCGGTAGTGATTGCTTCATGGGATTACGGCATTGACAAGCCGGATCCTGAGATTTACCGGATTGCAGCGGAGAAATTGGGTGTGGATTGTAAGGATTGTTATTTTGTCGGGGATACGTTCATGACGGATATCTACGGGGCAATCAAAGCAGGTATGCATCCGGTGTGGCTGTCCTATGAAAGAAGGGCTGTCAGTCAGTATCCGGCAGATATGGTCAGCAGCTGGCAGGAACTGGCTTCCTTATTAATAAAGAAGGAAGGTGAGTGATGTGAGCAGAGTTGTATTTGTGGACGGGACAAGGTTGAGCGACAGGCAGTCGTGTTCTTTGTATATGAGAGAGATGTTTGATCTGCCTGCGCATGCGTCAAGAGATCTGGATTCCCTGGAAAAAATGCTGGTGGAGGATACTTCTGATACGCAGTTGTGGTTAACCAGAAAGTGTATCAGTACAATCTGTGCTTCCGGCTATGGGTATGAGGTATTGATGATGCTGGGCAGAGTGTGTGATAAAAATCCTCATATGAAGATCGTCTTTACGAAGTGATGGGATTGTCGCTTCGTTTTATTTTGGCTTTTTTAAGGCGTTATAGAACGGCAATTTATTTACAGCTAAGAAGTCAGATTATTTACAGATAGTTTGACTTCTTTTTTAACGCCTAATCATTTTATCATCCGGTGATAG
>OMXQ01000142.1 GCA_900315065.1 uncultured Erysipelotrichaceae bacterium | reverse complement strand
GGGCAGCCCACATCACGTGAACTGCCCATCTTTCGGCTTCTAGATCCATTAGATCGAACTGTCAGACTTTTGTACTTGACATGCGATCCAATTTAGAATTCAGGACTTTTTTTCTGATTAATTCTTGTCAGGGAACAGTTCAGGGAAATGCTTGTAAAGTGACAAGGCAATCCCTTCATCCGTATTGGCTGCGGTCACTTCATCTGCAGCTTTTTTTATTGCATCTGTGCCATTGCCCATGGCAACGCCGATGCCGGCGTATCTGATCATTGTAATATCGTTTTCAGCGTCGCCGAAGCTCATCATTTCTTCAGGTTCAATGCCTTGTCTACGTAATGTAGTATCGAGCGCCTTTACTTTATCGATGCCTTTATCTGTATATTCATAATAGAAAGGAGCTGTGAACATCGCATTGCATGTTTCTTCAAAAGGTGCATACATTTCCTTGTAGTGTTTCTGCAGATAATCAGCTTCGCCGATAACAAGAATCTTGTTCAGCGGATAATCTGCGAATTCCTCCAGGTCCTTCACCTCACAAAGCATGAAGTTATTATCATGTGCTTCATGGTTCATGATATTGAACGTATTGCCCCTGATTGTAACATTGCAATCATAAACATTAGTAACATAGGCATATTCACCCTTTACAATAAAAGGACGCACATCAAAATTCTTCAGGTGATGCAGAATTGCTCTTCCTGTTTCAACACTCATCGTCTGATCAAAGAGAACGTCCTTTGTCTCCACATCGAACACCTTAGCGCCATTGTAAGCAACACACATACCATGGTATTCATCCATCTTCAGCTGATGAGCCAGGTGCATCATGCCATTGATCGGTCTGCCGCTTGCCAGTACAAGCTTCACACCGTTTTCCTGTACCTTGTACAGTGCCTGCAGTGTCTGCGGCGGAATCTGCTGTGTTTTTCCATCGACCAGCGTCCCGTCGATATCCATAATAATTGCCTTGATCATATTTTTTTGTTTTCTCCTTTTTGCAATTATGTTTTAGCAAATGCCTCCGGCAAAGAAAACAGATTCAGTTTCTTCTGTAATGTTTTCTCAGAAAACAAAGCTTTTTCAAAACCATTCAGCGGATATTCTCCTCACCAAAGAACAACTGATCAATTCTCACCATTCGGATGAAAATTCATACATCTTCTTAATGATCTTTAACAATTTTTAATGCTTCGGCATTTTTCAATTTCCTGCCTTTGCACACACATAGATTCTGATCCGATGTTCCTGAGGATCAATTCCTGACAATATCTTTCATAAATCAGGCTCTGCGTTTATTAGTGAAATTTTCTTTTCAAGTTCCTGCCTAATATCCCTGCTGTGTTTTGCAAGATACAAATTAAAAGCTATTTTCGGTTTTATTCTCATTTTATATAGATCCAATTGTTCTAAGTAATGTGCTGCCATAATTGCCAGAACTTTGTTGATCGTCAGGTCGTTTTCCATATTCAGCAGCTGAAATATTTCGTTGTCATCATACAACCTCAGATGCGGGAGATCTTTCTGATTGATCTTCAGTCTTTTTTTCTTCTGATATCTTCTTTTGTTATTCCTGATCAGGTTCTGCCATATTTCATCTGGGATTTCATAGGCAGAAAGGTCAATTTCCTCTTCAGCTTCTCTACGGCATTGTTCTTCCAGACTTTCCACAAAAGAACTCCAAAGATATGACAAAACATCTTCCCGGCTGTATGCACCTTCTATTACTTCCATATTCCATCCTTCCGGAAAAGATGCGTGACATGGTTTCATCGTTTCTATATAAGTGAAATCTCCCTGATCGATCAAAGCTTCAATTCTGGAAACAAATTGGGAGGATACGATTTCATGAACATCTTTGCCTTCTGTCTGCAGACGGGGAATTCTGACCTGTGGAAGATCCATGGAAGCTGCTTCTTTTTCCGTAACCGGCATATGAAAAGTACGGTCATATACTTCATAATAAAGATAATACCGGATCCTCGGTTTCGAACGATCACACCAGTCAAAGAAAAACACTTCATACCTGTAATCCCAATCTTCTCTTTTGAGAAAGGAACCTGTATGAACAATCTCTTCTTTTATGCCATGTGTTGAGATTTTTTGATTTTGTCACCTATTGATAGAAACTTCATTTTCTTCACAAGGCATTTTTACCTGCTTTATGAAGATTCTTATCAAGCAGT
>OMXQ01000143.1 GCA_900315065.1 uncultured Erysipelotrichaceae bacterium | reverse complement strand
TTTCTTCTGTATGAATTTGTTAAGAAAGCCAAAGTATTTCACAACAGGTGACATTTTCATTAAACCAAGTAGGGTGACAAAATCATTTGTCCTTAACACGCATGAGAAAAAAGCCGGAATTCCGTTTCTGCTTGTCAGCTTCCTGATTGCCTTTTCCAGAATGTATCTGTATGTCCATTATCCAAGTGACATATTGGCTGGAATGCTGGCCGGAACCTTCAGCGGATATCTTGCCTGCCTGCTTGCCAGGAAAATTTCAACTTGTGAACTATATAAAAAGATCAAAGCACGTTTCCATCAGAAAGAGCTTTGATCCTGCGTGAATTTTTTCAGAGAACCAGAGACGGAGCTGTATAAACTCTTGCCAACAGTTCCTGATTCAAAGCATACAGACCCTTAGGATCATGGCCGAAGAGTTCGAACTTTCTGATCAGATCTTCAGCGTTCTTTTCTTCTTCACCTTGTTCCTTTACGAACCAGTCAAAACACTGCATGGTACGGAAATCATCGACTTCCTTAGCTGCCTTATAGATCGTGTTGATCAGACTTGTAACATACTGTTCATGTTCAAGTCCGAACTTCAGCGCATCATCCAGTTCCTTCATTTCCTTGTCAGGTTTCGGAATTTCTTCAAAGTCAACCTTTTCACCATTGTTATGAAGATACGTACGCATCAGCATAGCATGATCACGTTCTTCCTGTGCCTGGATGTCATACCAATGAGCAAATCCATCCAGACCTTTTTCTTCATAGAAATTGGCAAAATCCAGATACAGATAACCGGAATAGAATTCCTTTGCGATCTGAGCATTGATCAGATCTCTTACTTTTTTATCAAGCATTTTTTATACCTCTCTCTCTTTCCAGATATAGTTATAGTCATCCTTTTTCATTATGCAAGTTCAGGCTGCAATTTATTTTTTCCTGTCTCAGGAAGCTTGTTGTCCATTAATCTTGTGGTACTGTGCATGCCGATTACAATCGTAGAATTATTCTGAATAAAACCGACCCCTGCATAAAGCATCAGAAACATACCTGCCATCAGAATCAAAGAACATAATATTGTCATAATAAACTCTTCGCAGCCCAGATTTTATGCATGCATGTTTAAGGATAAGCCGGCAGGGTATTCCCTGAATATTCATTAAGTAAAACATAAGTGTACTTTTTCATTTCAGATACTTTTATCAATCTCATTTTTTACTTCCTCTGAGTTCAAGTTTATAGATATACATCTTAGCGGCATGATCACACAACATTGCTAAGAACCGATGTACAGGTCTGATATTAGGATCATCCAGTTTGTAGTAGCCCTGCATGAAACTTTTCCTCGAAACCAGACGGATGCTGTCTGACCAATGATCAAGGTCATCTTCATTTCTGACACAGAATAAGGCTGAAATATTGTTCATGCCCATCTTCTGCAGCGTTTTCTTCATCAGTACATCTCTTCCGAATTTACCGACAGCATCAAAAACCAGCCAGGCACCAGGGAAGCGTTCTGACATCGCAACAACCATTTTTCTCACCTGTTCTTCTGTAAAATAATGAAAAACACCTGCTGCATAGAAGATTGCACCTTCACTGCCGTCAATCTGATTCATCCAGCCAAACTTATTAAGGTCACAGGCCAGATTGATTTCCCGTAAAAAAGGTCGCCGGATCGTAAATAATTCCGGTGACCACTTTTGTATCCAATCATCCCAATTCTCATCAGATTTTTTATAATAGTTGTATGTTAGATGAACACCTTTACGCTGATTATCCTTTCTATGGTGCTTTTGATTCTGACCATATGAATTACGATCCGAATAAGCCGAGAATCAAAGATATCCTCTGGTATAACTACGACTGGATTGAACAGCTGCACGACAACGGCAGACTCAGAGACTGCGTCCTTGATAATGTTCAGAAAACTCTCATCTGTAACACAATTTATCTAGGCTATGATGCTTTCGAGTGTCCTAAATGCGGTAATGGTACTATCCTCTACCATCATTGTCATTCCAGACTGTGCACTTCCTGCGGTGCCAAACTCCAGAAACAATTAGCTGCCAAAGCTGAAGTCATGTGTCTGAATGTCAAGCACAGACATTTTGTTTTTACTATTCCTGA